>DIFC01000079.1:0-11206 GCA_002418945.1 Deltaproteobacteria bacterium UBA5758
ACGGCCCAGGTAACCTCCGTCGGCGATATGATCCTCGTGGAGAACACGATGTTCCAGAACGCGCTCTCCGTCGGTCTCGCCTACGATCTTTTTGATTTCGGGGCAAAAGGGAAGCGGTTCTCCATCGCGGACAAGGACGTGGATTTGAAGAAGACCATACACAGCCAGTCCGTGCGGAACATGAAGTTGAAGGTGCTGAGCATCTATTCCGACCTGCTCCTTACATGGAAGGAACTGGAGGCAAAAAAGGAATTGCTCGGGCTTTACCGCGAGCTTTCCGTTGTAAAAGAGAGATTATTCGCTGCCGGCAGGATCGCCCGGATAGAGATGATGAATGACGCCCTGAAGGTGGTAAAGACGCTCGAAGAGATCGATGATGCCACGCGGAGGATCAATGATCTCCTCCACGAGCTGTCTGTCTATACGGGAGAGGACTATGTTATTGAGGACCTTGAGGTAAAAGGATTTTCCGGGGAGAAAGAGGCGCAGGGCAATTTCCGTGTGGATATGTCGCCGGAATGGAGGATGTACGAACTTGCAATAGAGAAGAAGAGGGCGGAGATCGAGGCCCTTGAAAGGGAGAGGTATCCGAGACTTGCGCTCAATTCGAACTACACCTGGTACGGGCAGGACCTGAACCGGTTCAACGCCTCTGTCGAGGACGTACGGTCGAGAAACTTCTTTGTAGGACTTTCGGTCACCGTGTCCCTCTTTGACGGATTGAAAAGCAGCGCCCGCATCGAGAAGGCGAGGCTGGAGATGGAGGGGCTTAAGATCGAGAAGGAAAAGAAGATCGCCGAGCTTCGAGGCAGGCAGGCGAAGTCGAGCGATGCGATGAAGCTTTACGCCCTCGAAGTAAAGAACCGACGGGAGGCGCTGGCAAAGACGGAGGAGAAGCTCGGGATGGTCGAAAGGCTTAAAGAACAGGAGATCGCAGAGCACAAAGATCTCCTGTTCGAAAAGATAGAGCTGGTGAACAGAAACTTGGAACTCGAGAAGGCATATATCGGAAAGGCATCTGCGGCCAGGGAACTCGAACTGCTCGCAGAGGGGACGGACTGATGCAGACGGCGCTTATGGCCCTGGAGGTTGTCGCCAGGATCAACAGGATAAATATTGATCTTCGTATGGCGCAGAGGGAATACGGGTTAACGGACAGGGAGCTTACAAAGGAGGAACTGCTTCTTGTTGCGAAGGGCGCCGGCTTCAAGGCGCGGATCAAGAAGATGCTGCCGGATGAACTATTTGCAAGATACCCCTTGCCGGCTATCGTCCTTTTCAGGGATAAAGGCTTCGGCGTGATCCTCAAGGCAAACGGCGAGGAGAAGAGCGTCCTTTTGTTCTTCCCCGCAGAGAAACAGGCGCGGTCCGTAAGCTTCGATGAGTTCACAACCCTGTCCGATGGGGAGTGCATCGTCCTTAAACACAAAATGATCTCGTCGCAGGTCGCCTTCGGGTTCCAATGGTTCTACAACGAGATACTCCACTATAAGAACGTCATGGCAGAGGTCCTCACCGGATCCTTCGTCGTTCAGCTCTTCGGGCTTGTGACGCCGCTTTTCACGCAGGTCATACTGGACAAGGTCATCGTCCACCGGAGCATGACCACCCTCGACGTCCTTGCCGTGGCGTTCATCGCGGTAGCCCTGTTCGAGTTCCTCCTGAACACGACGAGGAACTATATCTTCATCCATACGACGAACAAGATCGATGCAAAGCTGGGGTCAAAGCTCTTCCGGCACCTCTTCTCCCTCCCCTTTGTTTATTTCGAGTCCAGAAAGGTCGGCAATATCGTCGCAAGGGTGAGGGAGCTCGACAACATCAGGGATTTCATTACGAACAAATCCGTGTCGGTCATCATCGACCTCTGCTTCTCCCTTGTCTTCGTGGCGGTCATGTTCCTCTACAGCGTGAAGCTGACGCTCGTCTTTATCGCCTTCGTGTGCATTGTGGGAACCCTCTACGTCACCGTCACGCCGGAGCTGAGGAGGAGGCTCGAATACAAGTTCCAGATGGCGGCGCAGTCCAATTCCTACCTCGTTGAGTCCGTTACCGGCATCCAGACGGTGAAATCCCTCGCCCTTGAAGGCTCGATGCAGAAAAGATGGGAAGAGAACCTTGAGAAATATGTCCATTCCAGCTTCAAGCTTTCCAACATGTCGAACATCGCGGGAGCGGTCTCCGGAACGTTCCAGCGCATGATGACCATCACCGTTCTCTACCTGGGCGTGAAGCTCGTCATCGACAACCAGCTTACCATCGGGCAGTTGATCGCCTTCCAGATGTTCGCGGGGCAGTTCACGGGACCTTTCCTCAGGCTCGTCAATCTCTGGAACGAGTTCCAGCAGGCGCTCCTCTCCGTTGACCGTATAGGGGACATCCTGAACAACCCCGTGGAGATAAGGTCAGGGAGGGACATCACCCTTCCGAAGCTTGACGGCGCCGTGAGGTTCGAGAACGTCTCTTTCCGATATTCCCCGGACTCCCCGGATGCCCTGCAGCAGGTCAGCTTTGCCGTGAGGCCAGGGATGAGCGTGGGACTTGTCGGCAGGAGCGGGAGCGGCAAGAGCACGATCACGAAGCTCATCGAGCGGCTCTATATCTTAAGCGAAGGCGCGATATACATTGACGACATCGACGTGAGGCACATGAACCCTGTCTGGCTGCGATACAATATCGGCG
This sequence comes from Deltaproteobacteria bacterium UBA5758, assembly GCA_002418945.1. Lineage (GTDB taxonomy): Bacteria > Desulfobacterota > Syntrophorhabdia > Syntrophorhabdales > Syntrophorhabdaceae > UBA5609. The sequence continues at coordinate 2,683 of DIFC01000079.1, forward strand.
TCGTGCTTCAGGATGACTATCTCTTCAGCGGTACGATAGGGGAGAACATCATGCTGCCGAGACCCGATGCGCCGATGGAGGCAGTTATCGGGGCGTCGAAGATCGCCGGGGCGCACGAGTTCATATCGCAGCTCCCGGAAGGGTACGATACGCAGGTAGGGGAGCGCGGGTCGACGCTCTCCGGTGGGCAGAAGCAGAGGATAGCCATTGCCAGGGCGCTGATCACAAACCCCAGGATACTCATCTTCGACGAGGCCACATCCTCGCTCGATTACGAATCGGAGAGGATCATCCAGAAGAACATCAACAGGATCAAGGCGGGGCGCACCATGTTCATCGTGGCGCACCGGCTCTCGATGGTAAAGGATTGCGACCTCATCATCGCCCTTGACAAGGGGAAGGTCATGGAGACGGGCACCCACGAGATGCTCATGGCAAAGAAAGGCTACTACCACCACCTCTACACGCAGCAGGAGGCAGCGTAGGGGACGTTGGTAACTTTGGTAACTAACTTAAAGCAGCAGAAGGCATTCATTACAATACGTGGAGGAAGATGATGCCGCGCAAGGCACGGTTGGATGCGTTCAATACCCTTCACCATGTCATGGCGAGAGGAATAGAACGCAGTCTCATATTCAGAGACGATCATGACAGAATGGATTTCCTTGAACACTTAGGGATTCTCTCGGAAGAAACAAAAACGACAGTCTATGCATGGGCTCTGATGCCAAACCATTTTCATATCCTTCTTCGCAGTGGCCCCGGCGGTTTGCCCCACTTTATGCGTAGACTGCTTACCGGATATGCTGTCAGGTTCAATAAAAGACATGCACGGGCAGGGCATCTTTTTCAGAACAGGTACGCATCTATTGTCTGTGAAGAAGATCTCTATTTTATGGAGCTTATTCGTTATATCCACCTCAACCCAGTCGCGGCGCACATTGTCGAAACCATGAGGCAGCTCGATTCCTATCGTTTTACGGGCCACAGCGTTATCATGGGCACACATTATCTTCCGTGGCAGGATATAGGATATGTTCTCTCATGGTTTAATTTATCCCGGGTATCTTACCGATCATTCATGCAAAAAGGAATCGATCATGGTGCAACCGACTTAGATGGAGGCGGATTGCTACGCTTATTAGGAGAACGGCTTGAAGTTTCTCATGTACACGATAGGGATCATGTTCTTACAGATCAAAGGGTTCTCGGTACCGGTGATTTCGTTGAGCAGCTGCTGAAACAGAAGATACAAAAACGTAACAGCTCCCCTACGGAGCAGGCTCGCAGAATAGAGAATGTTCTTAAGAGGTATTGCAGGAAAGCCGGCATTACCATTAGAGCGTTGAAAAGCGGTAGCCGTGCCGTGCCGATTCCCCGCATACGTTCTGAAATTGCCCGCGTGCTTATAAGGGAATTGGGATTGTCCTATACAGAGACAGCGCGTCTTCTTGGCGTATCCCACGTCGCGGTATCAAAGATGATAAAAAGGGAAACAGATCATGAGTAAGTTACAGAAGTTACCAACGTCCCTGTACTGGCTCCTATTTAAATATTCAAAAGTGTGTTTTTTATTCCCATGCATCCTTTTGCTGTTTTTTACTGTTACAGGTTGCACTGGCGACGATACAGAGAAACCTTCTAAAAACCTAAAACCTGCCTATGGCTATATCAGTCCTGTATTCTCGCCAGATAACAGCAAGATTCTATTTAGTCTCTGCATGAGTCTTGATAAGGATTATGGTTGCAACCTTGCAACATATGAGAGATCAACCAACACACTCCGAGTATTCAATCCCACGGGGAATATGTATAACACAAACCCTTCGTATTCTTGGGATGGGAAAATGATCACATTTAGCTCGGGCAATGAACGCGAAGGAGACAAGGGAATATATAATGCCAATATCTACATCATGAATGCTAACGGTACAGGTCTGCGGCAGCTGACCCATAATTACAACAACAAGCCTGTGCGCGATAAAGACGGCGATGTTATTCTAAAGTACAACGTGATGCCCTCCTTTTCCCCTGACGGTAGGCGCGTTATTTTCAAACGAGCGAGAATATGGCGCAAGCGGAGCATGGGCGGCAAGATGCTCTCACATTGGGATATATATGAAATAGACATTGAGACCAAAAAAGAACGGAGACTCACAAACTATCGATTCTATATGATGACAAGACCTTATTATCTGTCTGATGGTAAAAGGTTCATTTTCTCCGGGAACGGCCCAAAATCTCCCGATAACTATCCGTATCCACTTCCTCTAAGAGAGGAATATGAAAGAAAGTACCAAGAAAACACAATCCTCATCATGGATGGCATCCATAACGGCCTCCGTGCCGCCCTCACCTATGGGGATTGCTCAAGTGAACCATCAGTTGCCCATGACGATTCGATTCTCTTTATTGCCAGGACAAACAAAATGGACAAGCTTCCAGGTCCTTACAATTATGATCTGTTCATAAAGAAAGGGAGTGAGATAAGACGGATCACCAAAATGGAATCATACATAACACAGGCATCCATATCGCCTGACGGTTCAAGGGCGATCTTCATTGCCGATACAAGTAAAGAACGCGGAAAGAGCGTATCACTGTGGACGGTAAAAACAGATGGGACAGGGCTTACGAGGATAAAACTTCCTTTTGAGCAAGTGGATGTGGACGCATTTAAAGGCAACAAAAAATAAAATTAAAGGGGTAACAATTATGGGACTTCATATACCAAGATATGGTTGGTATGGTGGACCGGGACACTCCGGTGAACGCAGGTTGAATGATGATCCGAATGGGGAACTTTGGCTTGATCCTGATACAGGCAAAACAGTTCCTTACTATTATGCGCCAAAAGATTCTCTAGATGCGGTCTTTAAACAACATGACTTAGATTATGGTAAAGCCATGCAATATGCGGGCGCAGAAAGAATTGCAAGAAAAATGGTTGCCGACATTAAGCTAATTTATGATGTCTGCACTTTGAATCCGGGCGATCCTGATTATCCAACTGATCCTTATTCCAGTGCTTATATGAACGGTGTTAAACTTGCCTTTGAGGCTAAATGGCATTTGATGCCCAGAGAGCTACAATGGAGCTGCTTACAGCGCCTATAGACGATGCGATCAATCTATACCGTCGCTTCATCAGTGAGCGTCCTTTTGAGTATGGCATTTATACCTCATATGACTTCATCGCCCCCTGGACCGATCTCTTCGACGAGGCCGCCGCTCTTCTCCCTCCCAGAAGCGGCATCCCCATCGTCCTTGATCTCGACGGCGACGGGGTGGAGACGACATTCCTCATAGCGGGCGCTTACTTCGACCACGACAAGAACGGATTCGCAGAGAGGACAGGATGGGCAGGAGGCGATGACGGCCTACTTGCATGGGACAGGAATGCAGACGGCGTCATCAATGACGGCGGCGAGGTCTTTAACACTACCATGCCCGACGGAACCCCGGCCGAGAACGGCTTCCAGGTGCTCGCCACCTTCGATGACAATGGGGATGGGAGGATCGATACCAACGATGCCATATGGAGCCAATTAAAGATATGGCAGGACATAGATGGGGACGGCTATTCCGCATCGGATGAACTCTTCACCCTCGACGAGCTCAGCATCCGGTCCATCAATACCGCATACGACATCTCCGACTATGTTGATGCCAACGGTAACGAACACCGTCAGGTAGGGAGTTATACAAGAACGGACGGCACCACCTTGACCGCGACCGATGTATGGTTCCGGACAGACAAGGCATGCACCATCGCCAGCGAGTGGCTCTACGTCCCCGATGACATCGCAGCCCTACCTGACCTTCAGGGGTTTGGAAACACCTACGACCTGCATCAGGCGATGGTACGGGATGCAACGGGTACACTAAAAGTACTCATTGAACAGTTTGCACACAACGCGGAACCCGCAACACGCAACGTGCTGCTTGAGCAGATCCTCTTTAGATGGACGGGCAGTGACGCCATAGACCCTGCGAGCAGGGGCGGCCTTATCGATGCGAGAAGACTATCGGTATTGGAGGCATTTTTTGGGGAGACCTATGAAGGAACGACGGGGCCGGATCCTATTCAGGGGGCGGTACCCTTTCTCGAACGGTCTTATAAGGGGGTATTCGAGATGTACTACGCCCAATTGATGGCACAGACACATCTCAAAGATCTCTACGATATGATCAACTACGCATGGGATGAAACATCACAGAGCATAAAGGGGGATCTGGGCGCCGTTGTTGCAGCGGTCCAAAACGCTCTCGCGATCGATGAGGCGGAAGGCAGGGCGCTCCTGGGGGAATTTTCCAGAACCATCTACGGATTGCAGGCAAGGGAAGTGCTGGATTTCACCATGGGGTTCCGAAGCGTGTTTGCAACCCATGGCGAGGAACTTGCCTGGATCATCGACTCTGCGGGCAGGAACGTGATAAGCGGGGTTGCGTGCAACGATAACCTGTACTCATGGGAAGCCAATGATGCCATAACCGGTGGTAAGGGAAATGATTCTCTGTATGCCGGCACTAATTTTGATACTGTAGTATACGGAAAGGCCGGGGCAGATTATGTTGCAGGCGCTGAAGGTAATGATATCCTGAACGGCGGCGAGGGGAATGACCAGCTTTTTGGATGGGGTGGCAATGATATCCTCGAAGGCGGCCACAGCAATGACTATATTGATGGCGGTGTGGGCAACGACATGGTCGTAGGCGGCACCGGCAAAGATGTCCTCTTCGGCGGCGAGGGCAGCGACACCTACCTCTTCAACCCCGGCGACGGTCAGGACACGATCTACGAGTACGATGCAACGGGCACCGGCATCGACACTATCACGTTCGGTCCCGGCATCACGAAGGACGACCTCATCGCGACCCGAAAAGACTACGATCTTGTTCTCTCCATGAAAAACTCCACCGACAGCATCACCCTGCAGTACTGGTACTACGGGAACGAATATAAAATTGAGAGATTCGAGTTTGCCGATAACACCGTCTTCACAATGCAGAACATAGAACAGATGGCCGTTATTCGTGGCACCAGCGGCAATGATTACCTGTATGACTTCGATACGAACGACACGATCCAGGGAGGCGCCGGCAACGATTACATCCAGGCCACCGCAGGCGGCAGCGACACCTACCTCTTCAACCCCGGCGACGGTCAGGACACGATCTACGAATACGATGCAACGGGCACCAACATCGACACCGTCACGTTTGGTCCCGGCATCACGAAGGACGACCTTACCATAACCCGCAGGGACTATGACCTCATCGTCTCCCCCAACTCTACCGACAGCATCGCCCTGCAGTACTGGTACTGCGGGAGTGAGTATAAGATCGAGAACTTCCAGTTTGCCGAAGGCGGGACGGTTACGACGGCTGAGATAGAGGACAGGGCAATTGTGCGGGGTACCGATAGGGCTGATTACCTGACCGGTTTTGATAACGGCGAGGTCTTTGTAGCAGGAAAAGGAGACGATTGTGTCTGCGCATACGAGGGCAACGATGTAATCACCGGCGGTCCCGGCTGTGACTATCTTGACGGCGGCAGCGGCAGCGATCTCTATCGCTTCTCTCTGGAAGACGGTTCGGACATTATCTGCGATTGCGGATATGACGGGGCGATTGACGGCATCATCTTCGATATGGACGTACCCACGGATTCCATCGCCTTCTTCCGGGACTATACAGGCCTCAGTATTGCCTACGGCAGTAAAGATCGTATTATGATGGCCGATCAGGATACGGCCGGCATCGAAAAGGTGCAGATAACCGGCGGCTTTTACCTCACCGACTCCGACATCAACACTCTCATCCAGCAAATCACCGCCTATGCGGCAGTGCAGGGTGTCGTCCTTAATAATGTCGATGACGTGAGGAATAACAACGGCCTCATGAACATCATCGTGAATGCGTGGCACCAGTGAAGATGGTAAAAGGTGAAAGGCCGTAATTCGTGATTCGTAATTCATGAATGGTGAAAGCGAAAGAAGCAACAAAGGCAGCTCATGGCGAACCGAAGAAGCGAAAGAAACAATAAAAGACACAGACCAGACAGACCAAATAGACCAGACAGACCAGATGAACCGATTTGCTTATAGCTGGCAAAAGAGGATGTGATCTGTGAACCGATGGAGCATTGAGCGGTTGAGCAATTTTTTCAGAAAGGATGATGCCCATGAGTTCAAACCGGTCATGGCGGAGATCGAGGAGAAGCCGCCGCATCCGCTGGGAAGGATCGTCTTCTGGGTGGTCATCGCGACGATGGTCTTCTTCGGCCTGTGGATGTGCATCGGCAAGGTCGACGTTGTTGTTACCGCCAGGGGCATCGTGATCCCGGATGGGGATGTCAAGGTCCTGCAGCCCCTCGATGCCGGCGTCGTAAGCAGAATCCTCTGCAGAGAGGGGGATTATGTGAAGAAAGGCCAGGTGCTCATGGAGATCGACCCTTCGATCACGGCGCCTGAATTGGAATCAAAGAAGAAGAGCCTCCAGTTTCTGGAGATGGAAAAGCAGCGGCTCGGCTCGACGCTGACAGGAAAAGAGTTCAGGCCAGCGGCACATGAGCGTTATGACGAAGAGACCCTCCGCACACAGCGCGCTCTTTTCCGGTCTTCATTATCGAGCCTTGAAAAGCAGCTCAGTGCAAAGAAGGCGGAGCTTGACCGGACAGAGGAGGAGATGAGGTCCGCGGTAAAGGAGAGAGAGCACAACAGGTCCCTCCTCGATGTTGCAAAGGACAAGGAAAAGAGGCTCCGCGCCGTACTCGATATCATTGCACGCGAAGATTACGAGAAGGTTCTGAACGATATCCTGACCTACCGGAATAATATCGAACAGGCGGAAGGGAAACTTAAAGGGCTTGACCACAGGAAACAGGGGCTTGTAAGCGAGATGGCATACATCGGCGAGAATTTTAAGGTGACAAACCTGAAGGAGTTCTCCGATAAGCAAAAACAGACCACGGAGATCAGGGCGGAGATCGAGAAGACGGCCTTCAGAAACGAGAAGCAGAGGATCGTATCGCCCGTTGACGGATACGTGGCGAATCTCTTTATCCACACCGTCGGCGGCGTGGTAACGCCTGCCCAGAAGCTCATGATCGTAGTGCCCAACGGGGCGCCGCTTACTATCAAGGCAACCGTCCTCAATAAGGATATAGGTTTTATAAAAGACAGGATGCCCGTTATGATAAAGATAGATACCTTCGATTTTCAGAAATACGGCATACTGAAAGGATTTGTGCGGAACGTGTCTCGGCACAGCATTGAGGACGAAAGGCTCGGGCCCGTCTATGAGGTGTTCGTGACGCCCGTAGAAACGCAATTAACGGTGGAAGGCAGAAAGGTAATGATGGGCTCCGGCATGAGCGTCACCTCGGAGATCACCGTCAGTAAGAGAAGGATTATCGAGTTCTTTATCTACCCCATCATCAAATACCTCGATGAGGGGATCAAAGTGCGGTGACGACCTGCATTCAACCCACATTACATATTGCCTTTCTCCCGTGCAATATGTAATATAGAAACACGCATACCAGTGCGAGTATCGCGACGCCTCCGTATAACGCTCTGTACCCCGTAAAAGGGACGAAGAGTCCCAATATGAAGGGCCCGACCCCGACCGATATATCTATGAACATGAAAAAGGTGGAATTTGCCAAACCAAGGCGGTGCGGCACAGTTGCTTTAACTGCAATTGCCTGGCCACTGAACTGTACAACTCCCAAGCCAAGGCCGATAAGAGCCCCTGCCATTAAAAGGGTATATCCATGGCGCGCCTGGCTGAGAACGATCATTCCGACCATGAATATGAGAATCGCCGGATACATGGCAAAATTCTCGCCTTTCGAGTCAAACAGCCGGCCGGTATAAGGCCTTGAAAAAAATATTGCCACGGCGTATGCAACAAAGAAGAAACTTGCGGCGTCCGCCAGATGAATCTCTCTTGAATAGGAGGTCAGAAAAAAAAGGACGCTTGAATAGCAAAAGTATATGGCCCCACAAACAATTGAGATAGGGATCGCCTTGGGCTCAAAGAAGCTCTTAAAGCGGAGACCTCTCGTCTCCTCGGATTGTTTGTCCGTCAATTTAATCTCCGAAACAGTTGAAAAGATCGGGTTCACGCAGCTTAGTATTGCTGAGATCGAGCAGGCGACAAAGACCATGTTGTAGCCTCCATGGCGACTTATGAACATGGCCAGAAAGGGACCGATGGCCGTTGCAAGCGTGACGCCCAAGGCGAAATAACCAAGGCCCTCGCCGTACCTTGCCCTTGGAACAATATGCGATACGATTGTTGCCGCTGCTGTGGCCGTAATGCCGAATGTCGCACCGTGAAGAAAGCGGACGAGCAAAAGGAACGCAACGCTATGAATCCAGAAATACAGTAAGGACATCGCTAACCCTGCAATCAATCCGACATAGAGCATCCTCTTTCTGCCTATCCTTTCTATCCATTTTCCGGCAAAAAGGCGCGCAGTGAGTGCGCCGATCACATATATGCCTGAAGCAAA
>DIFC01000079.1:11263-11931 GCA_002418945.1 Deltaproteobacteria bacterium UBA5758
CGATGAAAAAATTAGTGAAGGTAATACTGGCGAAATCCTTCGTCCATAATTTGGGTTTGTTCATTCAGAGGCCGTCCGTTGTCCCGTTAATTCTTTTTCCGGTAGTTTGTTAAGTAGATGCCGCCGCTGACAAGCAGGAGCCCAATGATAAGCCCTGTGGTCACCTGCTCGCCGAGGAAGATAGCCCCGCATACTACGCCAAACACAGGGGTAAGAAAGGTGAACACGGCAAGCTCCGAGACCGGGTAGGTGTGGATGAGTTTGAACCACACGAAGTATGATGCGAAGGCGATCACAATTGAGGAGTATAAGAGGGCAAGAACCGCTGAGGAGCTGACATCGAGTACCCATTTCTGTTCAAGAAAGAAGGCGCAGATAAATAAGACGGGGATGGAAAGGACCAGCTGGTAGAGAAATGTGTGAATTGGATGCACCCTGTCTGCCAGGAATTTTTTGATATAAACCGTTGTTGCACCCCACATGACGGCGGCGCCAAGCTCAAGGATGTCGCCGAACAGCATGGAGGTGTTCCAGGTCATGGGTTTTCCCTGGAACACAGAGTAAAGCCCTGTGAATGCGAGAACAAGCCCCGCTATCTTTGTAATGCCCAGCTTTTCTTTGAGAAAGAGATAGGCCCCTATGGCTACCACGAAGGGGGAGAAGTTGAT
>DIFC01000076.1 GCA_002418945.1 Deltaproteobacteria bacterium UBA5758
AGAATTAATTATGAGGCAACTGGATGACATTTGTAGGGTTGACCCTGGTGATTCTTGACACTCAACGGGCTTTGCGCTACCTTCTATGAGATGACCGATCCTTTTATTCTTAAGCTAATCCTTTCCTTCATCACCGGCAGCCTCTGGATAACAATCGGCACGGTGCTCGCAGAAAGGTACGGAACAAAGATAGGGGGGCTTGTCGCCGGCCTCCCCTCAACGATCCTTGTTTCCCTTTTTTTTATTGCATGGACCCAGTCAGTCGAGACGGCAACGGCGGCTACAACCGTAGTACCCATCGTAGGCGGCATAAACTGCCTCTTTATCATCGTCTATATCTACCTTATAAGGACCGGCTTCTGGCTCGCCCTCTCCGGCGCCCTTGCGGTGTGGTTCTTTTCTTCCCTCATCCTTGTGATCATAGGGTTCAACAGCTTTCCCTTTTCCGTATTTGCCTATATCTGTATGCTTGTTTTTTCGTACCGGGTTGCCGAACACAAGTTCTCCGTCAGGTCGGAATCAGGCAAAAAGATGCAATATACCGCACCGATAATACTTTCGAGGGGCGCCTTCAGCGGCCTTGTCATCGTCATTGCGGTCGTCATGACAAAGATCGGCGGGCCGTTGATAGGGGGCGCGTTCACCATGTTTCCTGCAATGTTCATCGGCACCCTTTTTATTACCTATTTTACGCACGGCGCCTCGTTTTCCTCCGCCGTCATGAAGTCGTCCATCCCCGGCGCTGTCAGCGTCGTCGTCTACGGCGTGTCGGTACGGTATACCTATGTGCCGCTCGGATTGCTGCCCGGCACATTGGTCTCTTTGCTCATTGCTTTCTGCTGCTCCCTTCTGATCCATCAATTCATGACAAGACATACGGCATGACAATAATTCTTATGCTCTATAAAATTATTGCTTTTGAAACATCAATTATGTTTTTAAATATATACTTTGTAACCCTATGAGCCAAGGTTCAATAATGGATATCTACGATTACGCCGAATTAAAAGGGCTTTCTCCGAACCGGCTCATGGATTTCTCTTCAGACACAAACCCCCTCGGCCCTTCGAACAAGGCAAAACACGCCATCCGAAAAAAGGTCAAACACCTCGGACACCCCCCTGACAGGAGGACGAGGTACCTGAAAAGATTGATCTGCGCGACGGAAAATATTGACGAGAAAAACATCATTATAGGCCCTGACCCGCTATACACCGTCAGCGTGCTGCTGAAAACAGCCTGTCCAAAAACGGCGCTCATCCCATCGCCAATTTCCGATGCATACAGAAAGTTGCTGAAGGATCATAATGTGAAGGTAAAGCCCTTCTACCTCAACGTCGATAAGGGTTTTGCCTTCGAAGCGGAAAGATTTATCAAGAAAATGGAGGGCGCTGATTGCATCCTCCTGCCCAACCCGCACGACATGTTGGGTACCTGCCTGCCTGCAGATGTCTTTCGCCCCATTATCGCCCAGGCCTCCGCTATGAACAAGCTGCTTGTTATCGATGAGGCAAAAAGGGATTTTGCAGACACGCCCTCCCCCGTGCGGGAGATTGCACGATCAGGCAGATCCATAATCCTGCGAACCTTTTCTGATTTCCATGCACTTTCAGGGTTCAGTCTTGGCTATGCCATCGGTTCAGGCAAGCTGGCACAAGACATAAGAGGCCACCTGGGCCGTTTCCCCGTGAATCCCCTGGCTGAGGCCGCTGCCGTCGCCTCGCTTCGCGATAAAGGATACCGGGAAAGAACGCTTGCTTACATTAGAGAAGAGAAGCGTTTCATAAAAAACTCTTTCGCAGGCTCAGACCGGATTCAATGCATCGATACGCCATGTAGCTTTCTCCTCCTTAAGCCCGGCGAAAAGATCCCCGGCCTCAGGGATGCATTTTTGCAGAGAAGGATTATCGTCGTTGACTTCACTGACAAAAAGGGCTCCCAGTATATCAGGTTTCCTGTCAAAAAACATTCATGGAATGCTCGCTTTATAAGGGCGCTGAAAAATATTTCGGGGGTTGATAAACCATGCACAAAATGAAAAAGGCCCTTACCCTATTCATTGTCTGTATTGCATTATCCGTTCTTTCCGCACCGCAGGCATTCTCTCAGTTTAAGGAGCTGAGGATCCTTCACGTGAACGACTTCCACGGCTTTGCCACAGGAAGAAAGATTATCGGCTCGGACGAAACACGGGGCGGGGCCTCCAGCCTTGCGTGGCTTGTCGATACTCTGCGCAAAGAGAAGCCCACGCTCCTTCTCGCCGCCGGGGATATGATCCAGGGAAGCAGCTTTGCCAACCTCTTTAAAGGCAAGCCGGTCATAGAGATAATGAATAGAATGGGCTTTGATGCCATGTGCACGGGGAACCACGAATTTGATTACGGGCAGGACGTGCTCAAGGAGAGGATCAATGAGGCTGCCTTTCCCATCCTTGGCGCAAACGTGAAAGGGATGCCGGAGCTCAAGTCTTACGTCATTAAAGAGCTTGAAGGACTGAAGGTGGCCATTATAGGCGTTGTTACAGACGACACGCCGATCGTTACAGATCCAAGGAACGTGGAGGGCCTTACATTTTTGTCGCCTGCGGCTGCCGTTGAAGAGTACATTGAAAAATTAAGGGATAGTGTCAACATCATTATCGTTCTCTCCCACCTTGGCTACAACGCCGATATGCTCCTGGCAAGCAGAGTAAAGGGGATCGATATTATCGTCGGGGGGCATTCACATACCAGGACAATACAGCACATGCTCATCGGCAACACGATCCTTGTCCATGCCTGGGAGCACGGGAAAGTGCTCGGCGTCCTCGACGTTGTAGTAAAGTCAGGAAAGATCGTAGAAGCGAAAAGCAGGCTCGAAGAGATCGTGCCCTCCCGTATGAAAAAGCAGGAAGAGGTTGAGCAGATCGTGAAAAGATATGCGCAGCAGGTTGATGCCCTTATGGGGATGACCATTGGAGAGGCGCTTGTCGACCTTGACGGCGAAAACGCCAGGACGAAGGAAACAAACCTTGGAAATCTCGTAGCCGATATCATGAGGCAGCAATCAGGCTCGCACATTGCCCTGATCAACGGAGGGGCGATCCGAACAAGCATCGGAAAAGGGGCCATTACCTTGAACGATATCTATTCGGCGTTGCCTTTTGACAATTATATCGTCGCCATGAAACTGACAGGCAGGGAGATCAGGGAAGCCCTCGAACATGGCGTTTCAGGCATTGAGCAAAAAGAGGGGAGGTTCCTCCAGGTATCAGGCCTCTCGTTCACATACGATCCCGGCATGCCCCAAGGGTCGCGGGTGATGGATGTGTTCGTGGACGGCGCGAAGATTGATATCAACGGGACCTATACCGTATGCACGAACGACTTCCTCGCTGCCGGCGGCGACGGATACAGGGTATTCAGGGAAGTCTTGAAAGAATCACGGAATTTCTCGATCACCGGAGATACAATAAGAAGCGATAAGGTCACTTATAATGATTCAGGGCGCTCTCTAAAGGACGTTGTAGTGGACTACATAAAAGAAAAGAAAAGCATCAGTGCGTCTGTGGAAGGAAGGATCAAGGAAGTGCGCTGCGATGAGGGTGTCTGTAAACTGCCGAAAAGACCCTCTGCTTCCCGGTATGACCGCTAAACAGGTCCTTATTTAACCCCTTCTTTGTATTGTGCATCTCTTGACCGCCCGGCCCCTTGAATTCTTATGCCCTGATTGGATAATAATCTCATTCATAGCTTCTGAAGAGGGCAACGACCCTGCCGATGATCTCCAGCCTTTTCCCCTCATCCTCTCTGACGACAAGCGGTTCGATGTTCTCGTTGGCCGGCAGAAGCGTGACCTCGCCATGTCTTTTTTGGAAGCGCTTCACAAGGACCTCGCCTTCTACAAGGCAGGCGACGATATCGCCATTCCTGACCGTTTTCTGGGGTTTCACAACAATAATATCCCTGTTCCTGATCCCATCGTCTACCATGCTGCTCCCTTTGACCCTCAAAAAAAGATGGTCCGCTGCGATGAACCTGTCAAGCCTGACAGAATCGCTCGGGTCGATGGGGACCATGGGGCTCCCTGCCGATATCTCTCCAATGATGGGGGTTTCTGCGCCCCTGATGATCTTCAGGCTCCTTTTCTTTCCCTTATCACGTTTTACGTAACCCTTTTTCTCAAGGGCCCCGATATGGTCAGAGACGGTTCGCACAGAACGGATATTGAAATGGGAGGCGATCTCCCTAAACGTAGGGGGATACCCGCCGACAAACAGCCGGCTTTGGATAAAATTAAGGATCTCTAATTGTCTCTTCGTCAGCACGGTCTTGTTCCGTCATCAGCCGTCAGCTTTCAGCGATCAGCAAAAAGATTTAAGGCCTCGCGGCTTTTGCTGTATGCTGTGGGCTGTAAGCTATCTTACCACCTTCTCCAGAAGAAAGTCGGTCAGTCCCTGATCAGCCTTTTTTAACGCCCTGGCACGGAATCCACCCTTCCATGTCCCGTTGTAAAATATATCGGACACGGCCAGAAAGGCTACCCCTTTCAGTTTCCTGAAGGCACAAACTGCATACAGAGAGGCGACTTCCATCTCCACGGCAAGGATCCCCTGCTTTCCGTATCGCTCTATCTTGTTCGCCGTTTCCCTGTAGATCGCGTCACAGCTCCATATAAGCCCTTCGTGAAAACCCTTTTCCCTTGCCGGCGACAGCCATTTCTCAGCCCACTCCGAGCAGACAATATCCTCCTGATCATCGAGATAGTGGTGCGAGGCGCCGTCTTCCCGGAGGGCGCCTTTGCTTACGATCACATCGCCTATCCGGAGCGTATTGCTTATTGCCCCGCAATGACCGCAGAGCACAAATTCTTTAACGCCGAATGCCCCAAGCTCTTCGACGAGGGCGGCAATATTGGGCCCCCCAAAATATGACCTGGTTATAACAGTACCGCTCTGCGGCACCCGGTATATTGAGCGGAACCCTGACCATTCATCAATGATTTCGGCCCCTGTCATTTGCACCAGGCGCTTGAGATTTCCCGGATGAAATACTACGATGGCCCTTTCCGGCAGGGCAAGCTCTTTTTTGCTTCGCCCTGAAAATGCTTCCACGAGATCGGCGGGATTTAAAAGAGGCGACGAATTGTCAAAAAACCGTTTCAACAAACCTTCTTCTCAGTTTTTTGTATGTCTCCAGGAGATGCTCGGAGATCACCCGCGTTTCCCCCAGGACAGGCATGAAATTTGTGTCACCGAACCACCGGGGCACAATATGGATGTGGATATGCTCTTCAAGGCCCGCACCTGCCGCCCTTCCGACATTGATGCCTATATTCAACCCATCTACCTTGAACTCTCTCTTGAAAATTGCAACCATCTTCCTGGTAATTCTCATCATATCGAGCGATTCTTCGTCGGTAAGGTCCTCTGCCAGGCCCGTATGCCTTACCGGCACCACCATAACATGGCCGTTTGTGTAAGGGAACCGGTTCATGATCGCAAAGGCCTTACCCAGCCTGCCGACAACAAGGGCCTTCTCGTCATCTGCCTCATCGACGCACAAAAAACAACCCCCGGCTCCTTTCGTTGCGGCGCCCGTAATATATTCCATTCTCCATGGTGCCCATACTCTGTCCATATTAGTCCCTCAGGAAAAGATATTCTCTCCAGTATTCAGGAAAGACTTTAACGCCCAGATGGAGCATCAACATATAAAAACCATTGGGGCGGGAAGGCCTTTTTCTCGGATACATTTCCGCTTCATCGGGGAGCTTATCCCCTTTCTTCAGATTGCAGCGGATGCAGGACGTGACAATGTTGGTCCACTCTGTGATCCCGCCCCGCGATCTGGGGATAATGTGATCGCAGGTAAGGCCCTTGGAATCAAACCTTTCTCCGCAGTACTGGCAGGTGTAGTCGTCTCTTATAAAGATATTCTTCCTGGAAAATTTCACTTGCGTGTGGTTGTTGCGGACAAACCTCTGGAGCCGGATGACAGCGGGTTGCCTGATGCTTATCGACACGCCTTTTATCTCCCTCTCGTACTCTCTCAAAACCTCCACTTTCCCAAGAAAAACAAGCGTAATTGCCTTTTTCCAGGATAGTACGCTGATGGGCTCAAAGGTCGTGTTCAACAGGAGTGTCCGGTCCATAAACCATCTGAAATTAACGTTTTTACAGGCTATTGTCAAGACTTTTCAAAGACTTATACGGTACCTCAAAACCGATAACCTCAGGGGCCAGTGAATGAACTACTCCCACACCAAGCTGCAGGGAATCATCCGAATCCAAGCGAAAAAGGATCTTATGAATTTTTTTATCACACCTCCTCTTGCGCCCGGAACCCTTGCATCCTAATATTCGAGCTGTTTTTCTTTTGTAATTTGAATAATTATATGTTAAGTAGGATAAATAACTTCATAACCAAGGAGTAACATATGCCTATCTTTGATGAAAATGAAAAAATAGTTAACCAAGATGACGAGCTCCCCTTGCTTCTTGATAACAAGGAAGGGCCAAACGAAGAGAGCAGGATCAAATCCATTATCAGAAATATTCCCATAGGGTTGACCGTCTCGTTCGCATTGATAATAATATTGGGAATCATGGTCTTCTCGCTCGGCGCAAAGGTGTCGTCTCTATCGTCAGATCTCGCAAAGATCGAGGGGCTCAAGACGCAGCTTTCATCTGTTGAATCAAGGCTTGAAGAGATGAACATGGAAAAATCGAGAATGAGGTCGAGCCTAACGCAGATGAAGGGCGATATCGATGCCCTGAAGATTCAGAAAGAAAGGGCCGAGGCACAGCTCAAGAGACAACAACAGACAAACGGGAAGAAGAAGCCGGCATCGAAAAAACCAAAGCCGGCGGGGAGAAACTAACGGCCGAAGGCAGCATATCCTTCGTCGTCAGGCATTTGATGATTGGCAATATAAAAGGGCGAGCAACGGTATGACCACATGGGGGGATGCTATTGAGCAGCCATACCGGAATGCCCGCCCGGACATTTCATCGTTTCTGTTCTGTAATTATACCATTTTCTCAACGCCAAGGAAACACAAATATACATCAAAGACAATTCTTGTGTATCCGGTTTAAGCCCGGTGTTGCCTAACCCGCTTTGCTGTTTTCCAGCATTTCGTTACAGATCATTGCTCCGCTGCCTTCCGCTTCAGCAGCTCCATGCGTTTCCCGCGACCTTTTCTCCTGCTCATCACCCACTACCATGTACCAGCTTAACTCGCTGGGCAAGGTTTCGATCGAACCCATTGTGTGTCTGGGAGAGGGTATATTATAGGAAAACGAAACGGCGAGGGAAACCGGTTCCCGATCACCTGCTTCAGTTCTAACCTCAACCCCTACGCGATACAGGCCGTCTTTTTCCGGGATCACAGAAAGGGATTTTTCACTGCTTCTGTATTGCGTGGATACCTCGGAACCGCCGATATCCCTGATCGACAGTACGGGCGCTCCGCGACCTTTTAAGGCCTTTCCTCTCACGACATATTCGACGTTCTTCTTTAAAAACACATCGACCGTCTTCGCTTCGCCTTCAACGACCTTCTCTTCGAACCTCTGGAGAAGTTTTTCATTCAACATAAAACGTGTTATTGCTTCAGATATCCTTCCCATTGTAAATCCTCCTTTTATCTTTAATTTATAAGCAGCACAATTGTGCTCTTTTACGTCTTTAGTCAACTGTATGCATTCACGAACAGGCATGCTTGCCCCTTTTTTCACTTCCACCGTCTTTGCGCGACGCGTTCAGGATGCCTCGCGACAAGACCCTTAGGGCCGCTTCCTGTGTAATAGCCATATGGCTCTTGTTGGATAGCACCTCTTTGCTTCTTTCCACATACGCGATCCCGAGAAAAGAGGACCATATTACCTCTGAAAGAGCCCTGTAATCACACTTAATGAAGATCTTTTCCTCTACGCCGTACCTGACTATCTTATGCTGCAGGCCGACCACTTTCGCTCCCAGCCCGTGAATGACGCTGCGCAGCTCTTCTGGGAGATTGCTGAGCATCTCTGTCTGATGAAAATACAGCCACGCGGTGAAGGCCAGCTGGTCTTTTTTGTAGAATTTCTGAAAGCATTCCCAGAGCTTTTCCAGCAGGACATCTTTAAAACGCTCCCGGTTGTCGTATAATTCCTGCAGGATGCTTTCAAAGTAGTCGGCATGAGATGCTATGGCGCTTACCATTATCTCCTCTTTGTTTTTGAAGTAGAGGTAAAGCGCGGCCCGGCTCAGCTCCGACTTCTCCGCGATCTTTTCCATGGTAATTGCGTGGTACCCTTCTTTGTCATATATGCCCATCGCTGCGCCTATTGCCAATTCCTGCCTCGCTTCCCTTTCGCGTTTTCTTCTTTCTATGATACCCATATAGACATTTTCTCCATATGTTAGACTTTATGTCTAAATAATAAACCTGATGTCATTATTTGTCAAGTAATTTTTTCTTATTTTTTGGTTGAATCTGGATCATCCTGCCGTCAAGACAAACACAATAACAAATTGCTTGATACACCGTTTCCACATATCTCCCTCCGCAATTTTATTAATCTATATTTCAATGCTTCGTTATATTTAATAAAATATAATGTTATGATTCTCCAATTTCACAACGACCACACACATAAATCCATTATTTCTAGCCGTTTTATTTAGATTTAATCTAATGAATTAATCGTTATACTTAATTGTGCATCTCGATTGTTATATATAATAATGGATAACGATAAATCAAGTATTTTTTTTACTAAGCTAAAGTAATGAAATTATTTAGATCAACCGATTGACATGGTTAACGCCATTGATTACAATAAATTACAAAAGGATAAAATGAAGGTAGCATATAAAGTTTGGCTTAAGAATGAAGGAAAGGCATTTGGTGAGGGTCCGTACCAGCTTTTAAAAGGGATAGAGAAGACAGGATCTCTCCATATGGCGGCCATGCAATTGAATATGTCTTATCAAAAGGCCTGGAACGTCCTGAATGATTGTGAAAGGGAGCTTGGATTCCACATGATCGAGAGGAAGGTGGGAGGGGTATCGGGCGGCGGCTCGAATCTCACCGTTGCAGGGAGGGCGTTCTTAAGGCAATACGAGCAGTTCCGTAATGATGTCCGGTCTGCGATCGAAGATACATTCCATAAACACTTCCGGTAAAAACCACTCTTCAAGCGCTTGGCATGCTCAGTAATGCGCGTAGCTTATCATGCTGAATTGATCCGGTATTTTCACGAAAACGAGTCCACCTGTATTATACTGCCTTCTATCAGAAAGACATGACAGGAGGAGAAATGTCGCCAGCATGGAAGACTGGGTGACGACCAGGAATCTCAAAAAGAAGAACCCCTCCCTGGGTACGAGAAGGTTTGCGAAGCTGATACGGCAGGTTGGCGAGAAGGCTGCTTTGGCCGACAGTTACCTTCCTGAATCTGGCCTCGGCGTCCTAATAATGATCGGGTCACCCTGGCACCATCGCTGCATTGGGCTTGTTTTCATCTCACCACCGTCTGGAAAATGCTCGGCAAGGAGGCTTTTCGCAAGTTCGTGCTCATTCTTTACGATGAATTCTTCGTTGTTGGCAGGCTTTATTATCTTCCCTCCAAGCAGGAACGCCCCGTCGGCCATGCCCGTGAGCGGGAGGGTACCAATATAGAGCAGCCTTGTGTTTTCAGGTACATCCACCCGCCAACGAGGAGCCTCTCGGATGTTTTTGATGCCTGCATCGGATTCAGGCCCTAAAACAGCAAGATAATAAATACCCGAAGAGAGAGCAAAATATGTCCATCCCGCGCGATGTGAATCCTCCGACAGGAAACCGTGTGCCGCAAGCCTGGGTTCACCGACCGTCTCAAAGCCCCCTATCCCGAGAGCAACGACGGGCTCTCCCGTCCACATGGACGCCCTAAAAGGCTCGTAAGGTTGATTATCTATCGTGCATTCAATCCTTAGCAAAACGACAGTTTTCTCTCCGGCATTGATGGCGCTTTTCTCAGCGTCTGAAAGTACATTGAGGGATGTGCAGCCGATAAGATTAGCGAACAAAACCATCAGCGCTAAAGCGCTCAGCAAGGAAGGCAGCGTGTCCTGCGAATACCATACACCATGACCTTCAGTGTATCGCTGCTCCGAATGAAATCCAGTATATTTCATCCTCGCTACTCCCCCTGGCCAGGCGGGTTCTGGGGTGACTGTGGAGAAGGGGTCTTGACCCACTCTTTCAGAAAATCTATGTAAGATTGTGACGAAGGGCGCACCCTCCGTTCAAAACGCTGAACCCGGTCTTGTTCATCGAACTGAATGAGCAGCGCGTAATGCTTTGGAATGTCCTCCGTACCCATTCCTCCGGAATAGTAGGCTCCAACGGCCCAGAAGAGAATTCCCTGCCGCATGTCCCAGTTGTAAGCGAATAGACGAACGTCTTCCCAGATCACATTTGGGCTCCCGAGTCGCTCAATGACATCCTGCTTTGTTGTGATGTTCGGCTTAAGGAATGAAAGTTGCTCCTCTTTTACCGGTTTCCCGGCGAGCACCTTGCTCTCTGTTGTGGGTATTGGCAGCATGACGCAACTGGTCAGCAAGGGCAGAATACAAAGCAACAGGGCCGTAAGGGCCCTTGAATAAATGGGGTGAACTTTCGTGGTCGTTTCACCACAATTCTTGCTCTTACTTAAGCTGCAAGCACAAGGGGGCATAATTGGCTACTGTTTACAGTATTGCACATTGAGCAGGAAATGTGAATTCTCAATTGCGGGACGTTGCCGATTACTTATAGCGG
>DIFC01000040.1 GCA_002418945.1 Deltaproteobacteria bacterium UBA5758
AAGAATTAATTATGAGGCAACTGGGCGCTCGTGCGGGTTATTTTGTTTTACCTGACCTTGTTTTTATGATAGTTTATGAAAAATGTTTGGTATCGGTCTCCCGGAAATCATTGTTATTATGGTTGTGGCGTTGTTGGTAGTGGGGCCTTCGAAGCTGCCAGAACTTGCCAAATCTCTCGGCAAGGCCTTTTCGGAGTTCAGGAGGATGGCCGATGAGGTAAAAGAGACCATCGAGGAAGAGGTTGCAGAGGGCGAGGCTTTAAATGAAGAAAAAACCCGCGACGGCGCTGCCGGAGAGGCATATTCCGTGGAACCTGCCGGCGATACTGAGCGCAACGCTCAGAGGACGGATGGAGAGGAAGATAAAAATATCCCTGAAGGCGGGACATTACGCGGATAATAAGACACCAGCGGGCAAAGTCAAAAACTTATGGCCAAGAAATCATCAGTTGATGAAAAGCAGCCATTCCTTTCCCACCTTAAGGAGCTGCGCGACCGGATAATCGTTTGCATTGTAGCGGTCGGGATAGCCTTTATCCTCACATATTCCTTCAAGGAAAAGATATTTGCCTTTCTTATGGAGCCTTTTATACTGGTCATGCCGGCAAAAAGCTCCTTTATCTTTACCGGCGTCACCGAGGCCTTTATTACCTATTTCAAGATATCCATCGTCGCGGCGCTGTTCATTGTTGCGCCGGTCATCCTTTATGAGTTCTGGATGTTCGTATCACCGGGGCTTTATGAAAAGGAAAAGCGGTATGTTTACCCGTTTATCTTTCTGGGCAGCCTCTGTTTTATTTGCGGTGGCCTGTTCTGTTACTACGTCGTGATGCCTTTTGTATACAGGTTTTTCGTCAGTTACGCCGGCGAGCTGATCATTCCTATGCCGGACCTCAAGAGCTACATGAGCCTGACGCTGAAGATGCTTATCATGTTCGGGCTGTTTTTCGAATTGCCGCTCGTCGCGTACTACCTCGCAAGGGCAGGGATCATACGCTACAAGATGCTCGCAAACAAGAGGAGGTATGCGATACTTGGGGCCGTCATTACAAGCGCCATAATTACGCCGCCTGACGTGTCAAGCCAGCTCCTGGTCGCAATACCGTTATGGGGGCTTTATGAGCTGAGCGTCATCATCGTGAGGGTCTTTGGAAAGAAGGAGAGGGCCGATGAAAAAGCTTAACGTTGTGATCCTCGCCGCCGGAAAGGGCGAGAGGATGGTCTCAAAAAGGCCGAAGGTAATGCATGAGATCATGGGGAGGCCAATGATACACTACGTTGTCGAGAGGGCGCTGGAGCTTGTGCCTGCGAAGATTATCGTCGTTGTCGGCCACGGAAGGGAAAAGGTCGAGAAATATTTGAAGGACTATCCCGTCACGTGCGTGGTGCAGCGGGAGCAGAAGGGAACGGCCCACGCGCTGCTCTCCGCAGGCAAGTTGATCGGCGGCGGGGATATCCTTGTTCTCTACGGCGATGTCCCCATGATAGAAGAGGAGACGCTAAACCGTTTCCTCGCTTTTTACGGGAAGGCAAAGGGCATTATCTTCATGACGACAGATGTCCCCGATCCCGGCGGATACGGAAGGGTCATCATGTCGGGCGAGGAGATAATCGAGATCAAAGAGGATGCCGATGCCACAGAGAAAGAGCGGGATATCAAGCGGATCAACACGGGCATTTGCATCATTCCGGCGCGATCCTTTCCCTTATTGAGATCCATATCGGCCGATAATAAGAAGGGAGAGTATTATCTTACCGATATCTGCAAGGTGGGGCGGCAGAAGGGTCAAAACATCAAGGGATATAATCACGGGAACGCGAAGGAAGTCCTCGGCATAAATTCCCGCAGGGAGCTTCTGGAGGCGAATGAGATCATGAGGCAGAGGACCATGGAGCGGCACATGCAAAGAGGAGTGACATTCCTGGACAGGAACGTGTATATTGAAAGCGGCGTGAAGATCGGCATAGACACGACGGTATCCCCCAACTGCTACCTTCTCGGGAACACCTTGATAGGAGATAATGTTGTCATCGGCCCGAATACTGTTTTAAAGGATTCGGTGATAGATGATAATACGGTCATTGAAGGCTTTGCCGTTATCGAGGGGAGCGAGATCAAAAAGAACGCGAAGGTCGGGCCTTTTTCCAGGGCGGGCAGTCACGCCGCCGGTGTTGCGGGAGGCAGAAAAAGGCGTTAACATCGGGCAAGGGCCATTACTTGTAATAACGATGAAGCGGCAGGGGGCAGCATGGACGGCGCAAGGAAGATGCAATGTGCGGAATAGTAGGATATAAAGGGAAGAACGACGCCTGCGGGATATTGATCGACGCGCTGAAAAGGCTCGAATACAGGGGCTATGATTCGGCGGGTATCGCAGTGTGGAACCAGGGCAGGATAGAGATAGCGCGGAAAAAAGGCAAGGTCGATGAGCTGAGAAAGGTTGTCGCCGACGGCGATTTTTCGGGCAGGACAGGCATCGCGCATACGCGGTGGGCAACGCACGGGACGCCGTCAGAGCGGAACGCGCACCCCCACAAGGCGGGAGACGTGGTCGTTGTCCACAACGGCATTATCGAGAACTACATCGAGCTGAAAGAGCGCCTGAGAAAGGAAGGCCACAAGTTCCTCTCCGATACGGACACGGAGGTCATCCCCCACCTTATCACGAGCTACATCGGGAAGGGCAGGGATTTTGCGGAGGCGGTACGGTTATCGCTCAAGGAGCTGAGGGGCTCTTACGCCCTCGGGATCATCCGTGAGAAGGACAACACGCTCATCGCGGCAAGAAAGGAAAGCCCTCTCATCGTCGGGGTCGGCAACGGAGAGTACTTTATCGCCAGCGATGCCCCGGCGATCATCAACAGGACGAAGAGATTCATCTTTCTTGAGGATGACGATATTGTGATCTTCGAGGACGGCGGCATGAGGCTGATCGACCTGGAAGGCAAGCCCGTCAAGAGAGAGATACGACAGGTGCAGTGGTCCGACGCCATGGCGGAGAAGGGCGGCTTCAAGCATTTTATGCTGAAAGAGATCTTTGAGCAGCCGCGGGCAGTATCGGAGACCTTGATAGGACGGGTGAAAGAAGAGAGGGGCCAGGTGGATTTCGAGGAGCTGAGATTACCCGACCTCACAAAGATCAAAAAGATATGGATGGTCGCCTGTGGCACTTCGTACCACGCATGCTTGATCGGGAAACACCTCTTTGAATCTCTGCTCCGCATCCCCGTCGAGACCGACATCGCCTCGGAATTTCGCTACAGGGAGCCGATCCTCAAAAAGGATGAGATGCTGGTCCTTGTCTCTCAGTCGGGCGAAACGGCGGACACGATCGCGGCGATGAAAGAGGGGAAGAAAAGAGGGGTATACACGCTCTCCGTCTGCAACGTCCTCGGCAGCACCCTTGCGCGGGACGCGGACGGTGTCATCTTTACCCACGCGGGCCCGGAGATAGGCGTCGCCTCCACGAAGGCCTTCACGACCCAAATATCGGTGCTTTTCCTCCTCATGCTCCACATGGGGAAGGGCCTCGGAAAGATGGCCGGTGAAGAGATCAGCAGGTACATAAAAGAGATAAAGCAGATCCCGCGCAAGGTCCAGTCCATCCTTGACGCAGCGGCCAGCATCGAGGAGATGGCAAGGAGATACATGAGCTGTAAGGATTTTCTCTACCTGGCACGGGGGATCAACTATCCCTCAGCGCTCGAGGGCGCCTTAAAGCTGAAAGAGATCTCCTATATTCACGCCGAGGCTTACGCCGCGGGAGAGATGAAGCACGGCCCTATTGCCCTTATCGATGAAAATATGCCCGTCGTCGTTGTTTCGCCGAACGACCATACCTACAAAAAGACTTGCGGCAACGTGGAAGAGGTGATCTCGCGAAGGGGCAGGGTGATTCTTTTCACCGATGACGAGCGCCATGAGATGGCGGACCGCGTGGAGTCATGCTTTGTGCTGCCCCGGACCATCTATGGACTGCAGCCGATCTTGTCCGTCGTGCCGCTCCAGCTTCTTGCCTATCATATTGCGAATTTTCTCGGCACCGATGTGGACCAGCCGCGTAACCTCGCCAAGAGCGTAACGGTGGAATAGGGGGGGCATCAGGGACAGGGCAGGGGGGCGACCTCGCAGCGGTCGCGCGCCGTGCTGTAGGAAGAACCTGCCGGGCATTGGGTCAACATACGGCACAGGGAGATCGCCGGATCCCAGGCATAGCCGCTGTCGCAGCCTGCTGTACTGCTTGTATAGCAGACATCAAGCGCAGGATTGAAGACCCCGCCGGAAGGGCACGAAGCGTTCTGATAGCATACCACCTTCCCGCTCGTAGCGCCTAACGACCATCCCGAATCGCACGAAGGTGTGTACGACCGATAGCAGACATCACGGTCGCCGTCGAGGCTGCCGTTCGGGCATGTAGCGCGTACAGTGCAGGTCACCCCGTTCCATGAATAACCGGAAGGACAGTCGCAGGTGAAGGAAGATGCGCAGGGGGCCTCGCAGCGGTTGTTTGCAGCCGAATATGAACCCCCTGAAAGGCATGACGGGATGCGTTCGCAGCGGTCACGCGCTGCCGCGTAGACATAACCTGTAGAGCAGCGCTTGCTGACAGGCTTGTGGCAACGATTGTGAACTGCATCGTATGATCCTTCAGAACAGGTCGGCGGGCCCTCGCAGCGAGACCGTTCCGCAACGTAGGCATACCCGCCAGGACAGCCGAATCGAATGTCATGGATACACATATCATATTGTGCGTTCAGGGCGCCGCCAGGACAGCCTGCGGGCTGATGACAAAGGTTGCCTTCCCGGGTGAACCCGCCAGGACAGGCCGGGACACAGACATTCGGGGTAAATGTCTTTGACAGGCGGTTGCCGGCCTCGTCGTATTCGAACCTGGTCGCGCCTGTCTCTGGAAGCTCCACGGTCGTCAGCCGGTTCAGGTCATCGTAGGTGTAAAAGATAATTTCAGCGAAAGCGGGAAAGGCGTTGCAGCTGGCGCCGATAAGAACGAGCGCGGCGAGTACCCAAACTGTCAAAGCACTGCTTCCTTTTCTGTTTTTCATAGTGTATCTCCTTTCCCTAAACAGAGGGGACGTTCTTAAGAAATTAAATAACTTTTTTCATTTTTTCAGAAAAGCTTTAGCCCTTTTTTCTGAACAATATTCTGCCCCCTTCTCACAGCATAACTGACAGCCGCTTCTGTAATGGCAAAACGTAGTGCAAGATCTTTCATTGTTACCTCCAGTTCTTGTACCGCCCAAAAGCAAAATATACTCCTTGCCTCAACCAGCCTTTTGTGTCTTCCTCGGCAATACAGATCTTTCAAATTAATTTCACAAATGTCGGAAATCCGTTTCTCTATCGTAGCGATGTCGAGACCTGACTGCCTTATCGCATAGCGTCTGGCCATCTTTTCCTCTGCCTTAGCAAGTATCCCCATGACAAAGGATTTATCTCCGAGAATGCGTTCATCGCCTTTCATAAGACTATGAGATCTGCATTTATTCGCCTCTTCCCAGCCACCGAGACTTCGTATTAAGCTTCCGCCTGCTAGTTCTGGATTCCTGCCCTGGTTGATGCCGGCCTTTACGAATTCAAGATACGACGTTTTGGCTTTTGATGCATTCGTACCAAAAAAAGAAAGGATATAATCCTTATCCAACCATGTACATGTTTTGTTATCGAATAGGACCGAATGACCGCACCAGGAAAATCTTGCAAGTGATTCAAAATCCGGAACAATCCCTGCCCGCAATGGATTGAGGTGTATATATCGGACCAACTCTTTTAAGTATACTTCTTCCTGACAAATGATCGAACGATAACGGTTTTGGAAAAGATGCCCAGCGCGTTTGTGCCTGCGGTTAAAGCTGGTAGCATAACCGGTGAGAAGACGTGCCATAAGCGTGGAAAGAGAAACATCGCCGGTACGAAGGAGCAGATGGACATGATTGGGCATGAATGCCCAAGCATAACAGGATATCTTAGTTTCTGGGAGAAGTTCAGAGCAGCGTTTGAAAAAATCTTTTCGGTCACGGTCATTGACGAAGATCGATTTCTTCTCAATTCCCCTGACGATAACGTGATAGATCATTCCAGCTGCATGAAGACGTGCACGACGAGGCATTGTTTATCCTTGATTATATCGTTTTTTTAAATACACGCTTACGTGACAAAGGCACCGAAAAACATGACTGAACCGCAAAAGAGTTTAGCGATCGTCACGGATAAGCTTTGTTTGTCAGCGATAAGCCGGGTCTAATAGTTATTTAATTTCTTAAGAACGTCCCTCTGTCTTCTGTCTTCTGTCTGCACCTCACCAGAGCTTGTCGATGGGGATGTTGACTCTTTTTCGATTCTCGTTGTACCTGTACCACTTGATCCGCGGATCGAAGACATTGACCTCCTTGATGTCCGTCCAGGGCGTTGGGGCAAGCTCAATGCCGTAGTCGCCCAACCCCTTGCCGGTAGGAATGAAACTTACACCTGCCTTGTAAATCCAAACTAATTTAAAAGACCCGCAAATGACGTACGCATCACCGGGTTGATAAATAAAAGGACGGAAGGGGCCTTTAAGTGGTAACCAAGAAGCAACATGTTCGCGTTTCACAACATTGTTCTTGGAAAAATCAGTGCTGCCATCCTCTCGATAATAAACAACATAAGCAGAGTACTTTCTTTCATAGGCGTCTTTTGCAGATTCGGCGTCAATAATGCCGCGTGCCACATAAGGCTCAAATTTCCTCTTTTGTTCCTCGTCAATCTCTGTCCAGTTGTTTTGAAACTTCAAAACGCAATAATGCGCATCTTTACGTATAAGCAACATACGTCCCAAGGGTATTTCTATACCCCCACGATCAATAACTACTTCGTCCATGCCCGGAAAGCATTCTTCTCCTAAACAGATACTTGTCATTGTTAAGACCAAGAAGATAATAAGTTTTTTATTCATAAAAGTCACTTTGAACAAGACCCATTGATTTTTGAACCAATGACTTTTTCAAATGAACCACCAGGCAGTAAATCATATTTAGCAATATGTATAATATAATCCCAAATGCTGGCAGAATTTGGAAAATAAGATCCTGCATGTGATGCTACGTCTCTCCAAATATGGATTGCCAGGCCTTGACCTTCTATACTGCCTGAGTTCCAAGCACTTTTCGCATGAATGAAGGCGTCATTTATCACTGTTTGTGATGACCTACGTGGGTCGTCAGTTGTTGCATGAGCCCACGATGTCTTTTTTAATTCATTAAAATCCGGTATCATAGCTGCCCATCCTAGATTCAAACTATTAATCAGGCCTTTGCCAGCTCTAAACCCATCAAT
Source organism: Deltaproteobacteria bacterium UBA5758 (assembly GCA_002418945.1). Lineage (GTDB taxonomy): Bacteria > Desulfobacterota > Syntrophorhabdia > Syntrophorhabdales > Syntrophorhabdaceae > UBA5609. The sequence goes on from DIFC01000040.1 coordinate 7,331, forward strand.
AAAATGATACCAAAACGCTGCTTTGCCTGAAGGATCAATTAAATTTACCGGATTATTCCCCGCATATACATAGAGGTTCACGTCCCCGCCCTCGAGCCCTATGGGGTCTTCGCTTATGAACCTTCCCACCTGGGGGTCGTAGTATCGGGCACGCATGTAGTAGAACCCGTCGGGCTCCATCATGACGCCATATTGCCCCACGAAGGTGAAAGGCTGCCCCACCTCCTCCTGCCAGTCCGTTATCTTCCCGAAGGGGTCGTAGGCATAGGTGTTCACGATCGCCCCCGCGTCATCGGTAATCGCTATGGTGGAGCCTACGGCGTTGTAGTGGTAGCAGTAGGTTTTGTCATCGGAAGCCGTCGTCATCGCAATGAGCCCTTTTCCGTAGATGTAATACCGCGTGATCCTGTTCTCCCCGTCGGCCTCAGCCAGGGGGTTGCCCCCGGCGTCGTAGATATAGCGGGTGACGACGCCGTTCCGTATTGCCTCGACCCTGTTCCCCCTACCGTCGTAGGTGAATCTGATATCATTTCCGATCTCCGTGAGCCGGTGCTCATCATCAAAAGCATACGTGGCGCCGTAGCCCTTTGTCAACCGTCCCTCGTCGTCGTAGGCGAAGCCGTCACCCCCTGCGATCAGGAGGCGGTTGTTCCTCGCATCATATGTATAGGATATATCCTCCTGAGAGAGCACCGTCCGGTAAGGTTCCTCCTGTATGGCGCCGGTACGGTTGCCGTTGCCATCGAGGGAGAATTCGTAGCGCGAGATAACACTCCCATTCGGGTCACCGGAGCCCGGCCTGTAGTTGTTGAGCGCAGCCAACCTCCCCGCCCTGTCATACCTGTATTCGGTCGTTGACCCGTTGAAATGGGCGAGGCCGATCAGGCGCCCCACCATGTCATGGGCATACTGTGCGGTCCAATCCTGCCACTTAACCGTCGCAAGCCGGTTTGCCCGGTCGTAGGTATAGACCACCTTTTTGTTCCCGGGGTAGGCGATCTCCATGACGTTGCCCGCCGCATCGTAGCCGTAGGAGATCGCAAACCCCCGCGGGTCCGTCATGGCAACGAGCCTTCCTGCGGCATCGTAGGAATAGTGCGTCGTGCCGGTTTCGTCCTCCATGGAAACGAGGTTGTCGAGCAGGTCATAGGCAAAGCGCACGCGGGAGCCGTCCTGGTAGGTGACCGCTTCGATCTTGTCTGTGGGCGTGTAGACATAGGTGACAATGCGGCCGTTGCGGTCCCTTTTTGCGATCAACCTTCCGGCGCCGTCGTAATTAAAGCTGACAGCCCTTCCCAGGGGGTCGGTCCTACTGGTAGGCAACCCCTTTCTGTTATAGGTGAAGGTTGTGGTCGAGCCCGTCTGGTCCGTGAAAGCGGTCAACCTGCCTATGGCGTCGCAGGTGGTGGTGACGGCTGGATGGCTGCCGGTCTGCGCCGTCCGGGGGTTGCCGTATGCATCGTAGGCGAAGGCGGTTGTCGTGCCCCCCGCATCAACAGCGGTGTTGATGAGGCCGTCGGTATAATAGGCCGAGCTTGTTGTATTGCCCAGAGGGTCCTGGACGCCTATGAGATGGTGCTTCGCGTCATAGAATAACCGGGTGGCGTAGCCCAGCGGATCGTACACATGGGTAGGGCGAAAATAGCCGTCGTAGTACTTATAGATGCGCTCATTCAGGGGATTGGTGATTGTCCTCAGGTTGTGGTCGTTGTCATAGGTGTAGGTGGTTTTATATGACCGCGGATCAATAATGCCGACGACGCGGTTCTGGCCGTCGAATTCCTTTGCGATCCTGTTCCCGAGCGAGTCCACGTCGGCGTAGCCTCTTCCTTTTTCATCGAAATAGTAAGTGATGACGCCTCCGACGGGGTCTTCCTCCTGATTCCTGGGTCCGGAGAAATAGAAATTGTAGGTTGCCGTCCTGCCGCCCTGGCGGGGAACGGTCTGCGTCATGACCCTTCCGAGCCCGTCGTAGGCATTGACGGCCGTAGTGATGCCGAGGGGGTTGGCGAGGTGCGTCATCCGGTGCCCCTCATCGTATCCATAGCCCCACCGCTTTCCTTCGGGGTCAATGAAGCCGGTTAAGTTGCCGCCCGCGTCATATGTGTAGGAGACCGACCGGCCCGCAGAATCGGATACGGAGCTGATGGTGTCCCCGGAATAGGAGAAGGCAAGGGTGCGGCCACGCGCATCGCGCACTGAGGAAAGGTTATTATTAACGTTGTATGCAAAGGTCATCCTGTTGCCGTCGATGTCCGTGATCTCTCCTATCCTTCTATCGGCATTGAAGGTGGTGCGCGTGCCGGAACGCTCGACGAGGCAGAACGTGCCGTCGGCATTCTTTGCCAATTGTGTCGTTATGCCCGGAGGAGGGCTGTAGGAGCCGTCTGGAAGCCTGATGAACTCCATAAGCCTGCCACCGGCCTGCACGGTGACGCTGTTGTCGTTGATCTGGTCCATCGCCCACTGGGCGATAATGGCGGAGATGACAGAGTCCTTCACGTGGCCCTCGTTCCGCATGATGTCGTTGATAGTGTAGTTGGCCACGACGAAGGGCGCTGCCTCGGTGATCTGCCGCCTCCCCATGACGGGCCCGGCATGGCTTGCCGCATTGAGCCGGATGTCGTTGTTGTGCGTCCAACCGTACCCGAGGCCCGTCCTTCTCGCGCAGTTGTTGCTGTTGTACGAACGGATAAGGCTAAGGCCAAGAGGGACATCTCCGCCGAGCTTCAGATCGGTATGATCGTACAGGTACGCGCCGCTTGCCATATCGACCGGTTCATTCGATAATTTTGGCGGGACGTTTGAGAGTGTTGAGGTTGTCATATACTGCGGCGCGTCGAGGGACACCCAGGCGTTCACCTGTTGCGCCATGCCTACGGGATCGATGGGGATGTTCTGTCCTACCCCTCCATTGTAGCTGCTTACGTACATTCCGGTGACCCAGTCGCTGTCCCGCGCCATGTATCCGTACCCCTGCCACTGTCCCAGCGTAAGGCTCCCGTATTCAGGCAGAACAAAGACATCGAAGCCCTCGTTCTTCTTTGCGTCGATCTCGGCCAGGGCGCCGGATGAATAGCCTTTGAGCTGCTGCCTCACGGCCTGGAAGTTGGAACTGTCGGCCTGGAATATCCTGTAGCCGCCTGCATTGGCCATTTGGAGAACCCTTATCGTTGATACGCCTGGCTTGTCGGAGCCCGCCAGTTGTTCCAGCGTACTATGCTCTAATCCGCTTGCATGAAACATAGATGTTTGAAAGAGGGCATAGATGTTCTTTGCGTTGTTATAATACTGATCATAAGACCCGTAGGCGTAATTAAGGGCATATGCCCATGCCGCGACGTCAAGATAGGGCCCTGTTTTTTGGCCCGCAACGCCCACGGCATGGAATATAACGGGGAGGGACCCCCCGGAGACGGCGCCTGTGCCCAGCAGTTCAGTCTCCATCGCCATTTCATTGAAGTAGGTAAGGCCGATTATGTTGAGGGTTTCCTCGAGGACCTTCTCGTTATTGTTCTCGGACGTCAGCCCCTGGAGGAGGTATGTGTCGAGCTGTTGCTGCCTTTGTTGAATAAGGGTGCTCCGTGGCGTGCCCGCGAAATTTGTTATTAAGGCATATATGCCGCCGCTTTTCAACGAAGAGCTCGCCGCCTGGGACGCATAATAGCCGTTATTCGTCGCGGTGCCGTGATTGATGGTGAATGTTGCCATACTGTAACTGCCCGGTATGGTTGCGTCCCCCGAAGCGACCAATGTGCCGTCGAGGCGCAGCTCGGGCCGGTAGCTACCGCCCGCGTAGGTGATCGTGATCCTCCTCCCGTTGATCCGGGGAACGATGAACGTGTGATCGATGCCGCTGTACTTAACGCGCGCTGTACTTAACGCGCATCGTGGCAATGTATTCAGGAGGGATCTCGTCCCAGGCAGCGCTGACTGAGGTGGGATAGGGCAGGGACGCTGAATAGGACTTCATATCCGCCGGGACCACTCGATAGGAATTACCGAGGTAGCGCGCGGTCTCCTGCCAGCCGCCTTCAGCGCGGCGGGCTGCGACGTAATTGGACGCGTAATATGCGAGCCGAGATCTGATGTTCCCTTCATTGATGTTCTGAGCGTAGTCGATGCCCAGTGCAGCGCCCTGGATGGCCGAGGCCATGAGGCCATTGTAATCGTAGCCCATATCCGACGCAAGGTCGATATGCTGCCCGTAGTTTTGCGTGTACGTCTTGAGGGCAGGGTCGAAGACGTAGTCCGCGCCGTCAATGGTCGCAGATACCCAGACCCTCGCTATCGTGCAGTATGTCCGGTTGTCTGTAGTGAAGGGGATCCCGCCGTTGGCGAGCGTATAGGCGTAGTAGGTATCCCTCAGCCACCGGTCGACGGTCGGGATGTCGAGCGTCATCGTGCCGTAGACGTAGCGCGCATTGTACCCGCTGGCCCTGAGGAGGGCTATCATCAGCGATGCCTGGTCGAAGTCGTTGCCGCTGCCGTCAAGATAGGTGAGCGCCGCCCCTTTCAGCGAACCGAAGTAGGGCAGGTAATCGATATGCTGCTTCACGTAATTATAAATACGTTTCGGGTCATGGCGGAGGGCCCTGGCGAGCTCCTGGATCTCCGAACTGGTCTGTGCCGCGCCGGAGGCCGTAGAAGCCGCCATGAATGGTTGTTCCATGACCCGGTTTATTCGTTTAGCCGAAAAATGTGCCTCAGCCTGGCGGGGAGTGACCGGCATGCCCTTGAGGAGCATCCAGCCTGATTTCCGTGGCCCCTGTTGTTTTTGCGTTTTGTCTTCCTTCTCTTTTATTGGATCATCTTTGCCGTCTTTTTTTGGGCTGCCGAGAGTGATAGTTTCGAGGGTGAAGTTCTGCGTCAGCGATGACGCGGGCAGGATCGTCATGTTTCTGCTGACGGTGAGGTAGCCGTTCTTTATGACGGTAATAATATGATCTCCCGCCGGGATCGTCGGCAACCGGTATTGCCCGTCGCTGTCTGTTGCGGCTGTGTGTTGCCCGACCTTTATGTTTGCATTGCCTATCGCATTGCCCGACGAATCTTTCACGGTGCCAGAGAGGAAAGACAGGGAGGCGGCTTCCCCAATTGGCGCGCTGTGTTTATCCCTCCCGGCGGTGTCGCGCGGAATGCCGTCGATCAAAGGGAATCCTTCAGCGATACCGGTATGATATGCGATCGTACGGAATCCGAAGATTGTTTCGCTGTTCACTTCGCTGTAGGCGATCCTGAGATAGCCGTTCTCGCCCCAATCCGTGCCCCAGCTGTCCTTGACGATAAAACACTGTTCCTCGTCGTCGTATCCGACGAGAAGGGCGGCGTGATATCCTTTGAGATCGCCCCATACGTGCCTGTAGACCCCTGACCCGTAATAGAGGATGTCTGTATGGCCCGCCATGAGGATGACGAGGGGGCCGTAATGGTAGAGGCTGTATCTGATTGATTCGATGGTGGGATCGACAAGATACCAGTCGGTTCCCTTGTACGATGATCCCGGCCATTCGGGGCAGATGTGTGAGCAGAAGTCGTCTGAGGACGTATAAGGGTAGCAGCTCTCCGAGGGGAGGCCGACATCTCGTAGAAAATCAGAGGCAAAGGCAATGTCCCCTCCATAGCAATTCCCCGCCCCGCTGCATGACAGGAGCGCCTGCTCGGACAGGTCTACGGATTGCCCCAGCATGTTTCCTGTGATGAGCAGATGCGATTCGAGGGCGGCGGTTACCGCAAAAACCCAGCAGGAGCCGCAATCGCCCTGATCCCTGACCGGCGTAACGTAGTTGTTCCCGTTATAGCTCCTCCAGTCGAGCTTCGAAGGTACGCTCATCGCAGGAGCGACAATGGTCTTTTCTGCTCCTGGCCGCATAGTGGCGTTGATGTATGATCCGAACCGCTTTGCACTCTGCGGCGTGTTCAGCCGTGAAAGGGGGGTGTCACGGGGCGACCAACGTGCCTTTTTGTAGGTTATCGTTTTTGCTATCTGGTCATGCTCGAAGACATCCGCATGGGTTTGCATTGAGCAGAAGAGAAAGATACACAACCATGAGGCGATCAGAACAGTTAAAGAAAAAACTGATTTGGATCTCATTGTCCCCCCCGAATCTTGTTGTACATTGTATCGATACAGGCCTCTAGGCACGCTACCGCCATGTCGCCTCACTGAGATTGAGCCTTTACATCGACTAAAGCGCATCAACAGCTATCCTTCGTGAGGCAATAGTAATGCGTTAAAAAGATGGGGTACAGAGTTTTGTGACGGAAGGACCGAAAAAAGTGACGAAGGCGAAAAACCTATTCGTTATAGGGGGTAGTTATTTAATTTCTTAAGAACGTCCCCTTAAGGAGTATTGAGGACTTCGAACAACGCATTGGCTACCTTCGGATCGTAAAAACCCTTTTCGGCGTTTTTCCTGAGTTCGTTCACGGCAAGGCGTGCATCCCAGGAGCCGCGGTACGGGCGCCATGAGGTCATCGCGCTGTATATCTCTGAGATGGAGGTGATGCGGGCCCCGAGCGGTATAGCTTCTCCTTCAAGTCCCTCGGGGTATCCGCTTCCGTTCCACAGTTCGTGGTGGTGCTTGACGATGTCGAGGAGCGTTTCGTCCACGTAGCCGAGGCGTTTTAATATGGCGACGCTCTCGATAACGTATTTCTCAATGAGCTTGATCTCCTGTTCGGTGAGGCTTGCAGGCCTGTTGAGGATATGATGCGGAACGGCCTCTTTGCCCATATCCTGGAGCAGCCCCGCCTGGAGGATCGTCTGCTTGAGATCTTCGTTGAGTTGCAGATAGTCCGCTATGGCGTAAGAGAGCATCCCCGTGAGAAGCCCCCGTCCGATGGAGCCGTCAAGGGATTCCACGGCAAGTATGGCATCGACAGGCGCCTTGATGTTTGCCTCCACGTCGCGGTATTTTTTAACCAACGAGGGCGGGACAATGTTCGGGTCGTGCCATCTGTTCTTGATGCCTTTTACCTCGAAGACAGAGATCTTATGAAGCTTGCCTTTCAACTGGATCTTTTCGTATTCGTCCTTTTTCAGGTTTGCGTCAGCGTAGGCAAGGCGTATCTCGGTTGAGCTGGGATCAAGGGCCAGCGCGCGCTCAAAGGAGGAGATCGCCGCGGTGACGTCGTGCAGCCCGAAATGGATCTTGCCCATCTGGTAAAAAAGGTCAGCGCTTTCGCCTTCATCGACCATCCTGCCTTCAAGGATCCTCAACTGTTCGAGCATATCTTTGTCCGACTGGCGGCTGTAGCTCATATTGCGAACCTTCACGACGTTGATAAAGGGCTCAACCATCCTATAGGCGGCTTCATCGATGTAGATCTTTTCAGGCTCACAGATCTCTTCAAGGCGCTTTGCGACGTTTACCTTGTCCCCGATGGCGCTGTAAGCCTGTCTGTTAACGCCCATCATCCCGACGATGGCATTTCCTGTTGCTATCCCGATGCGGAGGCGCCAGGGGATAGAGGCATATTTCAGCCTTTCCTGTATTTTGATGCCTGCCAAAACAGCCATCAATGCGTGCTGGGCATAATCGATCGGCGCACCGAACTCTACCATGACGCCGTCGCCCATGTATTTGTCAATATGACCGCGATACATTTCTATGACCGGTTCTATCTGGCCTATGAATCTGTTCAGCTCGTCGAGGACAATATCGGGCGCGTTCTGGTCTGAATAGTTTGTGAAGTCTGTGAGGTCGCAGAACATGATCGTTATCTCGCGCTTTTCGATGCGGAGCTTGCCCTCGGTGGCAAGTTTCGCGACAACGGGATCCATGGTGGTGTAGAGGGTCTTCTCGACCTTTTCCTTCATCTCCTCGATGACCCGGCTTCGCTTCAGTTCCTCATAGAGGCGGCGGGTCTCTGCAAATCCTTTAGATATGCGCTCCTGCAGGGATCCGATAATGACGCTGGTGAGTACGAGAAATCCCCCCCAGATAGAGATCATAACCATGGTGCTTAGCGTTATCCCGGGACTGGTGAACCACTCGGGACGGATGAGGGCGGTGAGCGCTACAAGGAGTATGATGTGGAGGCTCGCGAGGAGCGACTTCTTTTTCCCGAGGAAGTAGGCGGCAAGGAGGACGGGGAGATAGAAGAGGTTTAGAAAGGCGAACTTGTAAGGGATGAAGAAAAAGAGAACGAGGACCAGGAAGGCAATAAAGAGGATGAAGATAAGCTCGAGGTTTTTGACAACAATGTTCCGGAAGCGCGTTACCGATGTTCCACCTAGCGTTGTTTCCAGATCTATGCCGGGCAATTCGGGAATCTTGTCGTTAGAAGAGGTCATAGAATGATTCTCATTTTTATCATGGACATGCATTTTTGTCAATTGCTTATACAATTATTTAAAATTGTTTATTATTTAATGGTTGTACGGGGAGTTCCACCGTTGTTTTGGGTTGCTTTTAAGGTTCGCTTATGTGATACTGGTGTCCATTACTTATGGGTCTTATACGTTTACTTTTCCATGATCCTCTTACATTCTTTCTCGTTGCGATCCCGCTGCTTTATTCGATCATTGTCCACGAGCTCGCACACGGGTGGGTCGCCTATAAGATGGGGGATCCTACGGCAAAATGGCTGGGAAGGCTGACCCTGGACCCGCGGAAGCATATTGATCCCATCGGAACCCTTGCGCTTTTTCTCATTGGGTTCGGATGGGCAAAGCCTGTCCCCGTCAATTTCGACAACCTCCGCGACGAGCGGAAGGGGCTCATCTTTGTCTCTTCTGCGGGGATCGTTGCCAATATCATCCTCGCCTTCCTTTCCTTGCTGCTCCTCAGGGTTGTACAGCCGGCGCCGGGCACGCCCGTATTCCTTCTTTTCTATTACGCGGCGCAGATAAACATCATGCTTGCGGCCTTTAACCTTATACCGATCCCCCCGCTCGACGGGTCGAAGGTGCTCATGGGTTTCACATCGAGGCGATTCCAGTATTCGCTCATGAGGCTTGAGCCCTACGGGATGTTTATCATCCTGGGCTTGCTTTTTCTCGGCATCCTGAACCCCATCATCGCCTTCTTCAGGTGGATCATCTGGTCGGTGATAGGGCTTCTCCTCGGCTAAGCGGTATTATTTCTTTGCTTCCTTGCCGTAGTTCTCGCTGAGATAATTCGTGATGACCGCAGCCTCTTCGTCGTTGATGGGGGCCTTGCGGACGTCCTTCATCCTCGTTACCGTGGCCTGCCATTCCTTGGGCGCTTTCTTCTTTGAGGTTGCCCTGTCAGCCTTATGGCAGGTGCCGCATTTGGCCTCAAAGAGGACTTTGGGATCAACCTTCTCCTGACCGATCGCAGGGAACACGGATGTAATGAGGAACGCAATGCCGATCATGCATGCAAACAAGGTTTTCATAGCCATTTCCTCCATTGGACTTTCTGTCATTTATCCCGGATCTTACACCGGCTTAGCATTGTACTTTCATTATATGTATGAGTTTATTATAGCATACGGCGCAAGGGAATCAATTTCTCCTTTTAAATATAGTATCAACTAATATATAATAATTTCCGGACTGGCAAGCTATGGACATGAAGTTTGATATTGTAAACAGGATCCTGGAGAGAAGGCTACAGCAGGAAGATATAAAGACCTTACTGGATGGGCTCAGCGAGGCCGACCGCGAGGAATTCCTCCTCAAGATCTCCGACGTGCTGGCAAAGCTGACGGCCCTTCTCGAGGTCTCCAAGAAGATATCCGACACGATCCAGCTCAACGAGCTTCTCAGCAGGATGATCGAGATCACGACAGAGGCGATAAACGCCGACAGGGGCACGCTCTTTTTGAATGACAAGGAATCGGGCGAGCTTTTTTCGAGGATCCTTCAGGGCGATGAGGTGAGCGAGATCAGGTTTCCCAACAGCGCCGGGATAGCGGGGGCGGTGTTCAAGAGCGGGGAGCCGATCATTATCAACGACGCCTATTCGGACCTCCGGTTCAACCCCGAAGTCGATAAAAAGACGGGCTACAGAACGAACAATATCCTCTGCGCTCCTATCAGGACCAGGAACAACGAGACCATCGGCGTCATACAGCTCCTCAACAAAAAGAACGAGGATTTTCACGAAGAGGACCTGACCCTCCTCGAGGCGATCACCTCCCAGGCATCCGCCGCCCTCCAGAACGCCCAGCTCTTCGAAGAGGTCCAGAAGGCGAAGGAGGAGGAATCGCAGCTTCTCGAGATCACCTCCGCCATCTCTTCAGAGCTTCAGCTCCAGCCGCTCCTCGCAAAGATCATCGAGACGACGACGGACATGCTGGATGCGGACAGGGCCACGCTCTTCATCTACGACGAAAAGACAGACGAGCTGTGGTCGCAGGTCGCCCTCGGCATGGAGACGAAGGAGATCCGCTTCCCCAGCCACCTCGGCATAGCGGGGACGGTCTTCACCACCGGCGGGACGATCAACATCCCCGACGCGTACAAGGATGAGCGGTTCAACCCCGACGTTGATAAAAAGACAGGCTACAGGACGCGGAACATCCTCACCATGCCCGTGAAGAACAAGGAGGGCAGAACGATCGGCGTCGTCCAGGTGCTCAACAAGCGGGGAGGGCCCTTCTCGAAGGTGGACGAAAGCCGCCTCAGGGCATTTTCCGCGCAGGCCTCCATCGCCATCGAGAACGCCAAGCTCTTCGATGACGTGCTGAACATGAAGAACTACAACGAGAGCATGCTCGAGAGTATGACCAACGGCGTCATCACCCTCGACGACAGGAAGAGGATAGTGAAATGCAACTCGGCGGCGCTAAGGATACTCGGTGTCACGCTCCAGGGCATCATGGGGCTGTCCGCGATGGACTATTTCACCAGGAGCAACGGCTGGATCATCGAGCACGTCGACGATGTGACGAAGACCGGCCAGCATTACGTCGCCATGGACACGGAGCTCTTTCTCGACGAGGATACCAAGGCGTCCGTCAACATGATGATCGTGCCCCTCATCGACGTTAAGGGCGAACCTATCGGAACGATGCTCGTTTTCGAGGACCTGACCAAGGAGAAGCGGCTCAAGAGCACCATGGCGCGGTATATGACGAAGGAGGTGGCCGACAGGCTCCTCGAGGCCGGCGACGCGATGCTCGGCGGGCAGCTTCAGGAGGCGACGGTGTTCTTCTCCGACATCCGGAGCTTCACCTCCATCTCCGAGAGGATCGGCGCCCACGAGACGGTGAGCATGCTCAACGAATACTTCACCATCATGGTGGACATCATCTTCAAGTACGGCGGTGTGCTCGACAAGTACATCGGCGACGCGATCATGGCCGTCTTCGGAGCCCCCTTCTCGAGCGGCGAGGACGCCGACCGGGCCTTGATGGCATCCATCGAGATGATGCGCGCCCTTCGGGGATTCAATGAAGAGAGGGCGAGACAAGGAAAAGACCCCATCCGGATCGGGATCGGCATAAACACCGACAAGATCGTTTCGGGGAACATCGGGAGCATGAAGCGGATGGACTACACGGTCATCGGCGACGGCGTCAACCTTGCCTCCCGCCTCGAAGGCGCCAACAAGTATTACGGTTCAAGCATCCTCATCAGCGAGTTTACCTTCAGACAGCTCAAAGGGAACTATCTTTTCAGGGAGGTGGACCGTATGCGGGTGAAGGGAAAGAACGAGCCCGTTACCGTCTATGAGATCCTCGATTACCACGACGAAAAATCATTCTCGAATTTGAAGGAAGTCATCGGCCTGTACCACGAAGGGATCGCGCTCTATAGGCAGACAAAATGGGAAGAGAGCATCAAAAAGTTCAACGAAGCCCTCGTCTTGAACGGACACGACCGCCTCTGCCGCATGTGTCTTGAACGCTGCGAATATTTTCTCCAGAACCCTCCCGAAGGCGACTGGGACGGCGTCTGGACGATGAAAGAGAAGTAACTTCAACACCCGTTCAATGTTCTAAGCCTGTCCTCCGGTGCAGTGGCGGAGGGTTCAACGTTCAATCTAAATGATTTCCCGCAGCAAGCCGCAGAGTAACAAAGTTCCCTCTCCCCTCGCGGGAGAGTGCCATAGCAACAATGTCCCCTCTCCCCTCGCGGGAGAGGGTCAGGGTGAGGGGGCATAATTATACCATTCCCATCCTCTGATACCCCCCCGCTTTGCTCCTTGCCCCAGTTGCCTCATAATTAATTCTT
>DIFC01000028.1 GCA_002418945.1 Deltaproteobacteria bacterium UBA5758
TGTATAGTTCGTTTTGACCGTGTTGTGTGTCAATGCTGCTCCCTGAACGATTTTAGCTATTGCATAAACGAGGCGCGTTATGTATACTTTATATACAATCCCTGAAGGGGAGTAGCTAAGCAGGCAAGGTCAACATACTGGTCTTAGGATCTGGCCTTGCCGTTGGTCAATAGGATCAATTAGCGAGAGCTTCAGGCCGGCGTTATTATGCCGGCTTGGCTTTCGCTTTTTTATTTTGATCGTAAGGAGGCCCAATAGAATCCTTTTTCCTGTCAACGTCGATTGTCACACTTGCAGAGATGGGCGACAAGACGCAACTTTTATCCTTCGTTCTTGCTGCAAAACTCAAGCACAGGGTGCCGATCATCATGGGGATCCTCTTCGCCACTCTCGCCAATCATTTTTTCGCCGGCTATGTGGGCGCATGGTTGGCCTCTCTTGTTTCCCCGAAAACCATTAGATGGATCGTGGCCATCTCTTTCTTTGCCTTCGGGATATGGGCGCTGAAACCGGATACATTGGATGAGAATCAGAAGCTGAGGGGCGCAGGCGTGTTTGTTACTACCCTGATCGCCTTTTTCATTGTCGAGATGGGTGATAAAACCCAATTGGCGACAATAGCCCTGGCTGCCCGCTACGATTCATTATTCGCGGTCGTCATGGGAACAACGCTTGGAATGATGATTGCCAATGTGCCGGCGGTATGGGTCGGCGAAAAACTGACACATCGGATCAACATGAAAATAATGCACTGGATAGCTGCCGCGCTATTCATTTTGTTGGGTGTGTTGTCGCTCTTTGCACCCGCATCAGTAAGATAGCCTATGTCGGCATAAATAACGGTATCTACAGTTCAAGCATACTAAACGAAAATCAAAATGAACGATTACCAAAAAAAAGCTGCTGATAAGCGGCTTGTTAAAACAGGAAAGTAGGGATTACTGGAGTAAACGTAAAACGTAAGCCCAAGCGCGAACCCATACTGTTCTCAGGATGGATAGCCGAATAATACCCCTCGATCCCCATGCGCACCGGAAGCTTCCCCAGTTTGGCCATCCAGTTGATTCCCAGCCCTACCGGGAGCGTCACCATATCTTCCCCGGCAGCATTCCAATCGATGGTGATATTCGGGCTCATGCCAATTTTTACGGTGCTGGTGATATTATAGTAAATGAAGTACTGAATGTTTGACGCGCGCGTACTGACGCGATCGCTGTCGCCCGCGTAGGACCACCAATGCTGCGGGAAGAGGCCGAACACCCAATCCTTCCCGATATAAGCTGCGACCGCCGCCGGCCCCGCCTGATACTTGCCCTGACCGAGGACGTCTTCACTTGCCGTAGGAAAGATAAGGGTCGGACCTATTCCCCAAATGAATATCCCCTCCCCGACTTTGTCAGGCTTTTTCGGCGACAACAGCCCGACATAGGCAAAGTCCCCAAATCCCGTCGTACGGCCGAAGGGATCACGGACTGTAGAAAAAAGGGCCGGCTGGTGTATGATCTCTCCCGCGCTCACCCCGATCAGCTTGCCGACCTTTCTCTTCACCGGGACGCTGGGCACGGAAAAAACCGGCCGGTTGATCAGGTTCCAGGATTCGCCGAGGGGTATCGGGAAAGTAGGGGTCAGCTTGTAGACATAGGCATCCTTACTCCCCTTAAAATTGGGACCTTTGAGCTGAGTCCAATTGAACTGGTTGGCTACGACCACAAGGTTGCCCACGGGATTGTCCATCAGCTTGGAAATCTGCGCCTGCGAAGGCTGACAACCAGCCTGCACGACTTCCTTGAGATCGATATCCAGCCTGCTTGTCAGTTCCTTGCATTTATCGGAGACCGCCGGCTGGCTTTGACGATTATCTTTGCCTGAATCCGCTGATATGGTCTCTGCCATGGCGGTTCCCATTAATGCGATGAATATGAATCCAACCAGTATATAAATTTTCATATATTTTCTCCTTTCGGCTATTTCTTTTTGTGGGATTAGAATGGTATCCGGTTTGATAGAGGTCAGGTTCATAAAGGTCTCAAAATAGTTTCATCGTGAAAGCACTACCTTCGGTTTATTCCAGGTTTTCATCTTTATGGGATCGGGGAGGTATAGACGTAAAATAATGTCGAGATCCTGGTCTCCGCGATTGATCGGCAACCAGTTTTCGTCCGGGACTCCGGCAGGTTTTTGGGCAGCAACATGGATCTCTATACCACCGTCGGCATTGAGTTTGAAGCCGGCGTTCTCGCCTATGGAATACTTATTCTGCAAATTGGGGATGAAGAAGCCGTTCCTGGTATCGTACAGCGTGAACGACCAGAAGGCCTTTGCCGGCGGCAGTTCATCCCTGGTCATTTTGATTGAATAGTCATGCAGCGCGTTCATCGGTTTACCATCCATTGTGTTGATGGGCAGGAATATCGCCTCGACTGCAGGAGGACCGATCGGGCCGACGATGGACTGCAAGACCAAGGCATCAAGCTTCATCTTGCCCTTGGGCAGAAAGAGACGGGGCATCATGGAAGCTGCACGGGCTGGATCGCCCATGAGGGCCAAATTGGCCCTCTGCACATCTCGTGCAACCTGACGGAACATGGCGCAGTCGATCTTCGCGGCCTTGGTGGCGTCCCAGGTCTTGCCCGGCTCAACCCCGAGCGGTTTGTAAGCGGCTATCAGCGCCCGATCGAGCTCGTCGGACGGATCGAAGGTCGTGTGGTTGAAGATGAACTGCATTACTTCCAGCAGATTGTTCCCGAAAACGTCTGCATCGGTCTTGCCGTAGGCGGGAAAGGCTGCATCGACCGCCGGTTTGGACGGCTTGCCCATGTATTCCGAAAGGGTCATCACTTTCAGCGATTCAATCTGTCCCGCAATCCGCTTGAACCGGGCCGGATCATTCGCATGGGGCATGATTCGATGAAAAGCCATGACAAAATCACCGCTCATCTCCAGATAGTGATCCACGCCGTTAATCTTGTCACCTGGCTGGTAGCTTTTGGTGCGCACCGTGTAGAACAAGAGCCTCTGGGGCCTTTTATAGTCACCCTGCCGCGTGCTCATCGGAATTCCGATATAGTGGTCGTATGCCGAGGTCTCCAACAATACGTAGTTGGAATCGAAGGCCGGCACATCGAGGATCACCGGCTCATTGCGCAAGTCCAGCATTGCTATCTGATAGAGCGTGTCGTTGTTCGGCCGGGCGATAGCCTTGAGATTGGCATCGGCAAGCTGAGTGTTGAGTTTGATCTTGTTCCATCCACCAGTGCTGGTCGGTCCGGGTGCCATTGCCGCCTTATTGATCACGTTGTACATGGCGATGTATTGATACGACCGCTGCACGATGTTTTCGATCTGCGAACGGTCAAGCTTCAGATCGCCAGCCTGCGCGATAGCCCCCATCACCGATAGAGATACGACGAAAATACAGATTATTGCCTCAGAGAGGATTCGCCTTGCCGCCTTCATGGCCCTATCTCCTTTCAATCTTTCACCTGGGTATTGTTATACTTGTATCACATGTTAAGCTAGAGTTCAGCTATTTTTTATACGGTTCTTCTTTCTCTTGCTTTTTTCTGTCAACTGGTTCATCATTCTCCATAAGATGTATCCTCCGTTTCCAACTTTTGGCGGAGGGTATAGTGTCTTTTGGTGATACTAAAGCGCAGAGGACGGGACTCTGGCCTGTTACCGGTAATATGGCCTGTTACGACTGAGACAGTATTGCTCCGTAATGAAGAAGAAAAACCCAATGATTGTTGTAGCTGCTGTTATTGAAAGAGATGGCCGTATACTTATTGCCAAAAGAAAGCCGGGGTGGCATGAAGCCGGGAAGTGGGAGTTTCCCGGCGGCACCCTTGAGGAAGGAGAAACCCCGGAGCAGTGCCTCAAAAGGGAACTCCAGGAGGAGCTTGCAGTAGTTGCCGAGATTGGCCATCCCTTTTGTACAAGCGAATATAGCTACACGCCTGACTGGACCATCAGGTTGCTGGTCTACCAAACAATCATTATCTCAGGCGTCCCCACCCTCACTGACCATGAGGAGCTACGCTGGGTGAAGGCCATAGACCTTGTCAACTATGATTTCCCCGAAGCAGACAGGCCTGTTGTAGAGAAACTCATCACGCTGAATGAATGCAGCAAAAACCACGGCGCAGAAAGAGACGGCAAATCAGGGCCTTCTGAGTAACTTATCCTCGTATAGGTAAATTTTGTTTCATACAGCAGCAGCTTCCTTCTGTTTGGAATTGAGCAGGGTAAAGGCGGACATGCGTAACGCTGCGGATACCCTTAAATAAAACCTGCCTCAAAAAACTGAACACCGCGAAGGGCGATTTTTTAGGGCAGGCCAGAAGGTCCTGGCTGCCATTCATTGTACGGACGTCGCAGACCTTCTTGTGCAATCAGGTAACGGAGGAATATCTCCTGTTATTTTTTGTACTCTTTCAGGCCGGTTGTGGCGCCGCGCTTCTCGGCATCCTCTTTTTGCTTTTCAAGCAGGGCCTTTTTTGCCGCCTCGTCCTTCTTTTTCTGTTCTTCAGCAAGCTTTCTCTTCATGTTTTCCTTCGCTATTTCCTGCTGTTGCTGCGGAGTGGCCTGTTGGAAGCCAGGAACAGGCTTGCCTTTGTTCTCTTCTCTTTGAAGCTCCCTTTTCTTAGCACGCTCAGCTCGTGTCTTTTCGTCGACCTTGCCCAGGTAGGCGGCATTAGCAATGCTCGCGACTGTAGTTACAAAGAATACCGCTGCAATCATCATGACGACCAACTGTTTCAACTTCATAACACGCTCCTTATTGAAAGAATTTAGCAAATCAACATCTTTTGTCGGGAATCATATCCCAGCTTGTTTTACATTGTCAATCCTTTTTTATTGGTTTGTTATTGAGCATATAGACTCTACACAGGGTCGTGATCTTTTCGCTTTGCAAGGTGCCTTGAATTAGGATAAGATTGATTCTCGGAAATGGACAAAACTGCGCCCGAACACCTTGAACACCATGTTGATCTTACTTCACCTCAGTTCAGCCATGCTGTATGGAAAGGCCCTAACTGGCACGGGCTCGCCAATTATGCGCCGTGGTGTCTCTGTGCATTCTTTCTCTTTGTCGGTGTGGTCGTGCTGGCCGAAAAAAGGGATGCCCAACATGCTCTGGCGCTCTTTCTTATCGCGTTCCTGTCTGTCCTGACAATGATCCCGCTGAAAAGATTGGGAAAGTCCGTTCTAACATTAGGGATGGACAAAAAGACCAATACGGTCTGGGTGAGAGACAAAGGTAATATCACGTATGAAGCCAATGCCGATCGTATCAGGGAGTTCAGCCTCAAAAGGCATGTCCATACGAAGGTCAACCCTGCTTGGAAGATAAGTGGGCCGATGCCTCTGCTTTTTAAAAACTATATATGGCTGCTGACATATAAGCGTGCAGACAATGATCATTTCTGGGAATTCAAGGGCGCACGTTTTGCAACGGAAAAAGATGCAACAGCAATAGCGGCCAAGGCTAATGAGTTATTGAGATCGCACATGAAGCAACAATCTCATTCGTAAAGTTACCTACGCCCCTGACCTCCTCGTGACCTCACGCGTCCCTGACCTCCTGATCTCGCCTTCTCTGTCAAGTCCTTTAATTCCTCTATTAAGCTGAAACAGCTTTGTTGGATCTCTTTCACTTGATCTAATAGTTCTAAATTGTTTGCCTGTGACAAGCTATCTTCTCCTCCCAAGTACCTCACGGGCCGATCTTCATCTTTGCATAGATTAAGCGAAACCACATCCGCGCGGGTGTAGGTTCCGACGATATCGTGAAATTGCTTGGCCGTAATTATCTCTGAAATGTCAATATCTGCGTAAATTATCTCTTCTTTATCCTGTGTCTCGGCCACTGTTTGGCCTATCGGGTCCGTTATACTACTGTATGCCCGCGCCCCCTCCAGCCATTTCCTTTTCTTGTCGTCGTTTCCGGCCAGGATGTCCATCATTTCCGCATTAATAGTACTTGTCGAGCAAAGAGTGAACAGCTTGCCCTCCATGCTGTTCGCGCCGGTTCTGATGCGGTTCCAAAGGGTCATATCGGACTGCTGCGGATGATTAACGCCCGGGTAGTTGGCCACATGTATTTGTTCGCCCTGGGCAATAAGCGCATATTTATATAGACAATGTGTATTGTTCCCGCAGATCAACGTGCCCAGACGACCAAGATCGGTATCCCATACTCTGAGCCCGCTGCCGTCACCTGGGGCATGGACCAGTTTTTCGGCGAATGTCGGCACTATCTTCCGGTGCTTGCCGAGGATCTTGCCCCGGTTGTCGATGATCAGGTTCGTATTCCACATGGTTCCCATTTGCGTGGAAAGTTTTTCGTTGACGCCTATGACAACGTAAATGTCGGCCTCCCGGGCCCCTGCACACAGCTCTTCCGTCGCAGCGCTGGGAATGACTACCGCTTCCTCGAACAATTTTTTAAAGAAAGAGGAATTGGAGAACGGATCGTCCAACCATACCCAGTAAGGGTAGCCTGCAATGTAGACCTCAGGGAAAGCTATGAGCTTCGCCCCGTTCTTGCTCGCCTCCATCATCACCTTACATGCCTTTTCTACGGTAGCTTCCCGGTCTAAGAACACAGGTGAAACCTGTGCTACCGCAGCCTTAAATTTCGGATAAGTATCTCCCATATAACATACCTCCTCCGGTTTTTTGTGTTTCCTGTCGATGTTTGTGCTTCCTCCAGAAATTAATCTTCTCGAAGCTCCATAATCTCCTCGCACGTGGACAACCCACCCTTAGGCAACATAGCATCTGGATTGGTTTTTTGCAAGGACAGAACATTAATACGAATACAGATGCGCTTCATCCGTGCGATAATCGGCTAATCTGTTATGTGCGGCGGGGCAGGTGGTCTATCCCGCCTTCGGATGATCCTACCGTGAAGAATGGCGCAGGCGGGTTTCTTTCAAGGAGGGCCTTCTTTTTAGTCGTCGTGAGCGCCCTCTTTTTTTGATGGATTACGGTGCAGGAAGAAGTTCATATCATCTCCGCCGAAGGAGGGGTGCACCTGTTGGGAAAAACTGAGGAAATTTTCGATAACCATATCTGCCCGAATAGCCGATTTTTTTATCCTGTCGCAGGCATCAATGAGCGTTTTATCCTTGACCGATGACTGGATATAAGCGATCCCCTGAAGGATGATGTTCAGAGGGTTTTTCAGCTCATGGGCGATCCCGGCGGAGAGTCGCTCAAGGGAGGCCCTCTTTTCGGATTCCGATTGTTCCATTTCCTGGATTCTACGTTTTAACAGGGATATTTCTTCGAGCAGTTTGTGATGTGTTCCGGACTGATCTTTCATATTCATTCCCTATCGTCACACAGGGTCCTGATATTAAATCCCATTATCATATTTCACTATATTTTTTGTTGAATAAAGTTACAAGATGTAAAATGAATATACAGATTAAACAGTTTTACAGGTGGGACAATACAATCATGCTGGCTTGATCGGGTTATTCTTCTCTAATCGAAATAACGGATCGAACGGCGCCTTTCTTTTTTGGTTGGGCAATATTGCTCGATCTTTTCTATCAGCGTCTCAGGCTTGACCGGCTTGGCGATAAAATCCCTCCCCCCGGCTTTTCCTCCATGCCCCCCGAGATCACCTTTCCTGATAACGGCGGTAACAAAGACAAAGGGAATCTTTTTTGTCGACTCGTCCTCAAGAAGGATTTCCGCAATCCGCCCACCGTCCATCTTCGGCATAACGATATCGAGGAAGATGAGGTCGGGTTTAAGCTGCCTCGCCAGCCTGATGCCCTCCATGCCGTCTGTTGCGGTAAATATCTTGTATTTTCCCGTCCGCTCCAGATTCAGCTTTACAAAGAAGCAGAAATCATCTTCATCGTCAATGAGGAGAATCTTTTTTTTATCCATTAAGGGCACCCTCCTTTCACACTAAAAATACTGGCACGAGATTGAAAGCGGCCAGGAGTAGGTCCCTGGTTTCG
>DIFC01000027.1:0-576 GCA_002418945.1 Deltaproteobacteria bacterium UBA5758
TGTTCTGACCGCGCAGCGGATTGACCCCGCCGGAGGGCATCCCCATATTGCCGAGCAAAAGCTGGAGGTTGGCGGTGCTCAGCACGTTATCCTTCCCGGTCGTATGCTCCGTGATTCCAAGGGTATAGCAGAGCATGGCAGGCTTCACGGCGGCAAGCATATGGGCGACCTTGCGGATCGCTTCGGCGTCTACACCTGAGATCTCGGCTGCGCGCCCGGCAGGATACTCCATTATCTTTGCCTTGAAGGCCTCAAAGTTGTCGCACCTGTTCTCAACGAAATCCTTATCGTACAGGTTCTCGGTGATAAGCACGTTCATGAGGCCGTTCAGGAAGGCGATATCTGTGCCCACCTTTATCTGGCAGTGGATATCGGCCAGTTTTGCGAGGGGCTGCTTCCTGGGGTCTACAACGATGAGCTTTGCGCCTTTCCTCAGTGCATTTTTCAGGAATGTTGCGGCCACGGGATGGGCCTCTGTCATATTCGTGCCGATGCAGAAGAACATTTTGGCATCGGCGAATTCACTAAAGGAGTTTGTCATAGCCCCCGAACCAAATGATTGCGCCAGACCGGCGA
>DIFC01000027.1:586-15532 GCA_002418945.1 Deltaproteobacteria bacterium UBA5758
ATATTGTTGGTGCCGATCACCGCGCGGAAGAGCTTCTGCATCTGATATGAGTCTTCATTTATGCTGCGGGCGCAACTGACCCCGCCTATGGCATCGGGGCCGCTTTCAGCAATGATCTGCTTGAACCTGGTCGCCACAAGGTCAAGGGCCTCATCCCACGATGCCTCGCGGAAGGCGCCGTCCTCCTTTATCAGCGGGGTGGTAAGCCTTTCCTGCGAATAGATAAAATCATAGCCGAACCGCCCTTTCACGCAGAGACGTCCCTTGTTGGGCGAGCCCTCTTCCACCGCTGTCACTTTTATTATCTGCTCCCCTTTGACATGGAGGTTGAGCTGGCAGCCCACCCCGCAATAGGGGCAGGTGGTGCGCACCTTTTCCCACTCCCAGGCACGACCCAGCCCTTTCGCTTTTGTTTCTGTAAGCGCCCCCACCGGGCAGGCCTGGACGCACTGTCCGCAGAAGACGCAATTGCTCTCCTGGAGAGTGGTGTCAAAGGCGGTGGCTATCCTGGTGTCAAAACCACGGTTGATGTTTTTGATCGCCTCTATACCCTGGATCTCATTGCAGACCCGGACACACTTCAGACATAGGATGCACTTGTTGTAATCCCTTACGATAAAGGGATTGGAATAATCCACAGGATAGTTGTATTTTTCCCCTTCCGTCCCGGAGGAGGTTACCCCCAGTTCGTAGGCGAGGTTCTGCAATGTGCAGTCACCTGCCTTTTCGCAGGTCATGCAATCGAGGGGGTGGCACGAAACCAGCAGCTCAACGATAAAACGACGGGCGCTCAAAACCCGTTCCGTATCTGTTCTTACGATCATTCCCGGGGTTACCGGAGATGAACAGGCAGTTACCAGGTTTCGCATCCCGTCAACCTCTACCACGCATACGCGGCAGGCCCCGGTGGGGGTCAACCCGGGTATGTGACAGAGGGTCGGGATGCTGAACCCGTTTTCCCGCGCTACGTCAAGGATCGTTTTGCCTTCAACTGCTTCGCATGCTTTCCCGTTGATTGTAATGTTCATCAGTATTCCTCCTAAACAATGGCATTATAGTGTAATATTGTATTAAATATTCAAAATTAGTAATATTTAGTAATTTATAGTAATATATATCATAAATATTCGGGACAAATCATCATAATTTTTTCAAGAAAACTGTTTTCTTGCAAATCGATCGGGAGATTATTACAATAACAACCATGGATGAACGCTTGGAGCTTATGATAAGGTGCGCCCTCGAATCGGGTAAAATACAGCGAAAATACTACCAGAAGAGGTTCGGTATACGCCACAAAGGAGAGATCAACCTGGTGACCGATGTCGACATAGCATGCCAGGCGAGGATTTTAGATCTCATAAAGGGGAGATACCCCGATGATGATATCATCGCAGAAGAGAAGGTGAACCGATATGACGGCAAAGCAGGCAGGTGGATCGTCGATCCCCTTGACGGCACGACAAATTATGCCCACGGCTACCCCTTTTTCTGTACCTCCATTGCCTATGAAGAATCGGGCATTATAGAATACGGAGTGGTGTATAATCCTATATTTAAAGAACTCTTCACGTGCAAAAAGGGAGAGGGTGCATACCTGAACAATAGGAAAATCTCCGTATCGAATGTGACCATTCTGAAAAATGCCCTTTTAAGCACAGGCTTTCCATACGATCTCCCGACGTCCGGGAATAACAACATCAATCACTTTATAAAGTTTCTTTACAGGGCACAGGCGATACGGCGCGACGGGTCTGCGGCGCTGAACCTCTCCTATGTTGCCTGCGGAAGGTTCGATGGTTTTTGGGAGCTGAGGCTCAATCCGTGGGATACCGCGGCGGGCTGCCTTATGGTAGAAGAGGCCGGCGGCGCCGTTTCTAACTTCAGCGGCAGGCCGTTCAATATCTACGAAGATGATATTGTTGCATCCAACGGCAACGTCCACACCGCGCTGCTGGGCGTTCTGCAGGAGGAGAGATGAAAGAATATTCCATTGACGAATTAAAAAATATTGTAAGGCCGGAACTCGGGGAGGATGTCCCCCTTTTGCTTTTCAGGATACTGAGGATCATCGGGATCAGGAAACTTCTGGGGGAGATATCGGGGCCGACGCTCTATATGATGGGAAAGAACGTGGGTACCATGCTGGGCGCCATGGACCTTGAAGATTTCAAAAAGAAGATAAAAGAGCTGAAAGTTGGGATCGCGGAGGTTGAAGTCATAGATGGAGGGCATATGATCGTCAAGCTGCGCGAGTGCATCACCTGTGCGGGCTTCGGCTACACCGGGGAGATGTTCTGCGATATGGAAAGCGGTATCATCGCAGGCCTTTTCGAAACGATCTTCAAGAAGAAGGCGAAGTCGACCCAGACAAAAAGCTGGTCTGTCGGGTACAATTATTGTGAGTTTGAGATATTCCTGTATTGATTATTATGGTATCGAAAATAAAGGCATTGGAGCAGCAGAAACACGAGCTTGAGGTGGCGCTCGAAGAGGCAACGAGCTTGTCTCTCGCGAGAGATAAGCTCCTTACGGCCAATATCAGAGAGCTGAGCGAGATCTACGAGGTTCTGAAGGACAAATTGCAGGACCTGAAGCTCCGGGACGACAGGATAAAGGCCTTCGAGGAGGAACTCGTGAGGGCCAACAAGCTCTCTGCCCTTGGTGAGCTGGCAAGCTCGATTGCCCATGAGATAAAGAATCCCCTTGTCTCTATACAGGGATTTGCAGGAAGGATACTAAAGACCGAAGACCGGGAAAGGGTCGAAAAATATGCAAGGCTTATTGAAAAAGAGGCGGAAAGGCTGTCCACCGTTCTCATGAAGCTCCTGGAATATTCAAGGATGGATACGCCCAGAAGAGAGAGCTTTGATGTTAACGGGATCATCGACGATACGGTCCTCTTCATGGAACACCACCTGACGCGGTTCAAGAATATCGAAGTCTCTGTAGTAAAGGGCAGGGATATCCCCCCGGTTTTGGTCGACAAGATCCACGTACAGCAGGCGCTGGTGAACATTCTCATAAATGCCGCCCAGTCTATGCCCCAGGGCGGTACGATATACATCAGATCCGGCATCGAAGATGGAAGGGCCTACATCTCTGTGAGCGACAAAGGGGGTGGGATCGAAAAGGAGATTATAGAGAAGATATTCGATCCATTCTATACCACCAAGCCTAAAGGGGAGGGCACAGGCCTCGGCCTGGCGCTCTGCAAAAGGCTTATGAAGGCCAACGAGGGGGATATCAGCGTCGAATC
Source organism: Deltaproteobacteria bacterium UBA5758 (assembly GCA_002418945.1). Classification (GTDB taxonomy): domain Bacteria; phylum Desulfobacterota; class Syntrophorhabdia; order Syntrophorhabdales; family Syntrophorhabdaceae; genus UBA5609. Next base: position 3,846 of record DIFC01000027.1, read on the forward strand.
AGTTCCCGGCGAGGGCAGCACCTTCAAGCTCGTCATGCCGCGCTAGAACTCCCATTTCATGCCGTCCCGCGCGGCGATGACCTCGATGCCGGTCTCTTCCTGCAGCCTCTGCGCAAGCAGGTGAGGCTTCCTCTTGATCATGTTCATGCCAAAATGGGTCAGTATTGCTACCTGTGGTCTTGCGTCCATGATGATCTTTTTCGCGTCATCGAGGGCGAGGTGTTCAACGTGATCGTAGCTTCCCAAAGGCTCTGACCTGAGGACATTGATGATAAGGCAATCCGCGTGGTAGTGGTCCGGCAGGCCGTCGAAGAACCTCGTGTCGGTAATAAGCCCTATGGTCTTGTTGAGGTGAAGCATGAGGCCGTATGTTTCAACAGGATGGTGATGGCGGACCGGGGTGGCGAAGGAGATGTCTTTGATTTCATACTGCCCGTTCTCCCTGAGGAGGGTTATTGCCTCGAGATGGTAACGAACATAGGGGAACACAACGGCATCCTCTCCTACGGCATCCTGCGGACAGAACAATATTCCCCGCTTTTTGAAACCGCCCTCTGTCATGGCCTCTATCAGGACGTTGACATCATTCGCATGGTCGAGATGCTTGTGGGTGAGGATGATGCCGTCAAGGCCGGCAAGATCGGGCCGTTCTTTTGCGCTGTGGATACGAACCAGCGCGCCGGGGCCGGGATCGATATAGAGGTTTGTTCCTTTATAATGAAGCCAGAGGCCCCCTGTTGCCCGCAATTGTTTTGAGACAACGAACCGTGCCCCGCCGGTCCCGAAAAATTTTACAAAGCCTTCCATTCAGCACCTTTTTTGTGGTAATCTCAGAAAACTGTACTATTGTAGTGAACCTATCGGGGTATGTCAAATTGGATGCGACAGAGTTTGCCCTATATGAATCGTCCATAGGTACAATCGGTCTCGTCGCGAAACGTGGGAAACTCCTTTCGCTTGAGATAACGCGGGAGGGCGGGTATACGATCACGCGGTCGCTTAGTTTGCGCTATCCGCAGGCGATGAGGACAGAAAGGCCTTTTCGCAGGGTAAGCCTTCTTCTTGACAGGTATCTGAAGGGCGAGCGGGTTGATTTTGATATCCCCGTGGATGTTTCGGCAGAGACACCCTTCACGCAGAGGGTCCTCCGGGTATTGCAGGGAATCCCCTACGGCGAGACGAGAAGCTATCTCTGGGTGGGCAGGCAGCTGGGGTATAAAACGGCTGCGAGGGCCGTGGGGCAGGCGGTGAAGCGAAATCCCATCCCCATCATCATACCCTGCCACAGAGTAATCCGGGAGGACGGTTCTATAGGCGGTTTTTCACAAGGGATCGCTGTGAAGCGAAGGCTTCTTGCCATAGAGAACGTGGAGTTGCCCTGACCGTCCGGCGCTTACGCCAAAAGTCTTTGCCATAATCTTTCATACTCGGCGACCTTATCCTTCACATCGTAATATTCGATAATATCCCGGCGTGCCTTTTCCCCGAGATGGCGCATCCGATTTGGATGGTCGAGGACCTGGTCAACCCGGTCAGCGATCTGCTGAGAAGAAAAGAAATTGCATAGCAGGCCGTTCCTCCCTTCCTCAATGACCTCTTCGACGGGCGGCGTCGCGGAGCCGATTATCACGCATTGGACCGCCATCGCCTCCATCATGGACCAGGAGAGGACAAAGGGGACGGTAAGATACACATGCGCCGAAGAGATCTGTAATATCCTGAGGTGCGTTGCATAAGGGACAAGGCCCATGAAATGGACGCGGCTGCGATCGATCTCGATCTCCTTGAGAAGTTTTTCGCGGTAGTTCAGACCGTCGGGTAATTTCTTTCCATACCGTACCGCGTCGCCGCCGGTGATGACTATATGGCACTGCGGCCGGCGCCGGCAGATCTGTTCCGCAGCCTTCATGAAGATATGAAATCCCCGGTAGGGTTCAAGCCCCCGAGCGGTGTAGGTAACGACCTCCATATCCTTTGTGAGAGCGGTACCGTCAGGGAGCAAGAGGCGTTGATTATTGTCCGGCTTTACCGCCTCCGTGTTGATCCCTTCATGGATGACCTCTATCTTCCCGCGGAATTCAGCAGGATAGAGGTCCCGCTGCCATATCGTCGGACTTACGCCGGCATCGACGGAGACAATGCTTGCGAGCTGTGTCATGTTCCAGGTGCGCACCCGCATCCGGTCGTCGATGGTGGCCGAGAATTCGGGGTCGAAATCTACATCTGCCCCGTTGCCGTGATAATAGAATTCGCAGTGCCCTACGAGCGGGACATCGGGGAAGACATCCCTGAAGTAGAGGACCTCACCCCAGCCTATATGGGCAAAGGCGAGGTCAGGTGTAAACCCTTTCTTCCTGAGATCCATAAGGCCCCGTGCGACACCCTGCCCGTTCAATACCGCAGCCTCTACTTTCTCAAGATAATGATGGCTGTTCGCCGCAGGCGTACGGTGAGGACTGTAGACGCTCTTCAGGACAGCGGAGAACCGTTTGTCCCTGATACCCGGCGCCTGAGGCTGACAGATGCCGACGACCCTGTTCTTCGGTGAAGAAACAAAATGGTTCACAAGGTGTCTGAATTGCCCGGGAAAATTCTGATGGATGAAGAGAACGTTCAAGGCCGCAGAGCGATCACAGCTTTCCGGGCATTGAATAATCGTAAAGGGCGCCGTTCCTTATGCTGCAGTAATAGAGATTGTACAGAGTGTCAATATCTTCGGTGACGATCTCCTCGACGAAGACGATCTGCCGGTTCCTCTGCAGCATGCTCGCCTCGCGCCTGTCGACCCATCTTTTTTCACCGTTCTGCAGGCACACGTTCAGCATCGAGACCCCTTTGTTGTGATCACTGGGATATTCTTTGAAGACCCTCAACATGCCCTTTCCTCCTGATAAGATATTCTGTGAAAATATTTTGTATAGCATCCCCCTCTCCGGGTGTGGAGACTGTTTTTTGAACATCATGACGGGATTTTATCTGACCGTTTTTTGCATGAAAAGCGAAAAGTTCCCAATCAACCGTTAAAAGTGTCAAATCGACTTCACCACCCCTTTTCATTGCTGAGCCAACGCAGCAGAGCGTTTTCTTTGATCGAAACTTCAAGGTCTGCACTTATCGCCTGTTCCAGCAACAGTGCCCTGACTATATTGCGAAGATGCCTGCGGAATATGTCCCGCCAGCGCATCAGATAGTAGAAATAGACCTTGATCGAGTTCGACGGGACCCCGTAGCTGACCGCGATCTGTGCTGTTGGAAGAAAGAACCTTTTCAACAGGTAGCGGAATTTATTGAAGAGGCCTTGTTGTTCCCAGAGCCCTGCAACATGTCTCGAAAGAAGGATCCGGGACCGGTTGAACAAGAAACTTTCAGCGATTGGAACGATCCCGGACATATTACCTTCCGGCCTGATCGTGGCCAAAGGATCTTCCGGCACAGACAGGCCTGCATGCCTGGCCGCAAGCGTCATGGCAAGATAGACGCTCCTTTCCGCGCCACACGATCTTGTCAGATCGCACATCAACGGCCAGCTTATCTCATCCTTATAACATCTGACTGTCCGGGCAATATCAAACAGGGAGCGTAGTTGCCCTACCAGACCGTGGTGCAGGGCGGCATGAATGCACAGGTGGATAATGAAGTCCTCCGGGGAAAGAACTAAAATTTCTACATTGGCAACTACGCCAGGTTTTGTCCTGTGCCATATGCCCTCTGCAATCCAATGGCGCCCTGCAGCGTGCTGCGGGATGACATTATTCCCTCTCCCCACGCGAGAGAGGGCAGAGTGGCCATTATAGGAACGATAGCATGGGAATCTGCCTCTCCCCTCACGAGAGAAGACAGGGTGTAGCATGCAGGGTGATAGCCAGTTTGTCTCCCCTCTCCCCTCGCGGGAGAGGGGAGGGTGAGGGGGCATAATCAGGCCATTCAATTTCGGTTGGATAAGCGTCCAGTGGACCTCTATTGAGAACCCATTCCTGCTTGTCAATGGAGGATAATGTTGCTGCACGGAAAAGACGTCCTCAGGTTTTGCATTTCCTTCCGCCCTGTACCCCTTGTTCGTAAGAAGCTCAATGGTTTTCCGGAAATCCTCCTGCCGCACCATCAAATCTATATCATTCATGGGCCGAAGCGCTGTATCCCCATATATAACCTCTGCGAGGTATGCACCCTTCAAGGGTATCACGGGTATATCGGCACCCTTCAGCGACCTGAGAACCCTTGATAGCTCTGAATACAACCGCATATTCCGTGCGGCGGAATTTAGGTATATCTCTCTTAAGCGCCTTTCAGCGCCGGCGGGCAATCCGATATCTTTAATGAGAGGCCGCAGTGTGCTGTAGAGAAGCGGGGCAAGACCAAAATCGCACGCAGCCTGACAAACCACCTCCCATTGATTATCGGCGACCCCGCGAAGCCTTTCCTTTTTTATGCCGGGTTCTTCCTCTCTCAGGCATAGCAGCAGTAATTCTATTTCACTTTTATCATCCATTGAACCGTTCCAGTCTTTTATTCGTAAATATGATGATGGCATAAACGTGTTACGACTTACGCCTCAGGCCTTACGGGTGTTTTTTTGCCATGGGCTCTGAGCGGTGTTTCACCTGTACCAGCTCGCCTGCATCCCGAAAAGCCTTGCGTATTTTTCGCCTTTTTTGACGAGCTGTTCGTGGCTGCCTTCCTCGACGATCCTTCCTTCCTCCAGCACGCAGATATGGTCCGCCATCCTCACCGTCGAGAACCTGTGGCTTATGATGATCGCTGTTCTGCCGTTGATGGCCCGGCGGAACGACTCGAACACCTCGTATTCAGCCCTTGCATCCATGGAGCTTGTTGGCTCATCGAGCACAATAAGAGGGGCGTTGCGAAAGAACGCCCTTGCCATGGCGATCTTCTGCCACTCGCCCGTGCTCAGCTCGATGCCGTCGTCGAAACGGTTTCCCAGCATCGCGTCAAGGCCATTCCTGAGCCCGTCTATGATCCGGACGGCCCCTGACTTGCGGGCCGCAGCGATGATCGATCGGTCGTTCGGTTCGCTCCCGATATCCCCAAGCCAGATATTCTCACGGGCCGTCAGGTGGTATCGGACAAAATCCTGAAAGACCACGGTGACCCGCCTCCTGATGTCGCTTACATCAAATTCCCTGAGGTCGATCCCGTCAACGGTTATACTTCCCTGCATGGGGTCGTAGAGGCGGCACAGCAGCTTCACAAGGGTCGTTTTACCCGAGCCGTTCTCGCCGATAAGGGCGACCACCTGTCCCGGCGCAATATGGAGATCGATGTCCTTAAGAACCGGCGAATCCTTTCCCGGATATGCAAAGGTTACCTTGCTGAACATGATCCCTTTTTCTACGGTTACAGGGAACCTTGCAGGAGAAGGCGGTGTCGTAATCCGCGGCCTGAGATCGAGGAAGGCATAAAAGTGGGAGAGAAAGAGGTTGTCCTCATAGAGCGCCGCAAGATTTCCGAGGAGTTCCTGAAAATATCCCTGCGTCCTCTGAAAGGCCTGGTAGTACATCACCACGTCGCCCAAGGTTATAGCGCCGGAAAGCGCCCTGTGAGCGATGAAGGCAAAGGCGCCGAAAAGGGCGCATATCCCGCATGCCTGTGCCGCAAGTTCAAAGGAGGCGCGCCGTGCGGTAAGGGACAGCCTTCCCTTCCTCAACTGTGAGCTGAGATTCCGGTACCAGTCGATAAAAAGAGGTCCGAGGCCGAACAGACGTATCTCTCCGGCGTGGGCGGCGTCGACTAACATCCGGTGCAGATAGTGCGCCCTCCTCTCTGTTTTTGTTTTTTGATGCTGCCATGCGTGCATCCGGTCCGCATGATAGAGCCGCACCGCGATACTCGGTACGAGGGCGGCAATGAGAACGAGCGCGATGGCCCAGTGGAGGTAGGCAAGAAGCCCCGCGACGGCAAAGAGCGAGATGCCGCTACGGCAGATCCCGTTGAGGCCGTTCACGATACGGGTCGGCCTGTAGGGCGCCTCCTGCTGGGCGCGGTGGAGGGTGTCGTAAAATGCCGGGTTGTCGTAATGCCCGAGGTCTATCTCCACAGACTTTGCGTGAATCAGGTCTGACATATGGTCTGCTGCCAAGCGCCCCTGCGTTTCTTTGACAATCCCAGAGAGCGATTGGCACAGGGCGCCGGTAAGGGCCACACATGCCGCGAGACCGATGAGGCGGGCCATACCGCTGAATGCATTGATCGATTCAGGTGATGCAATGCCGGCTGCGATCGCGTCCACGATCAGTTTCATCAGGTACAAGGCGACAAGAGGCAGTATCCCTTGAACGACCATGAGCGCGGCGCTTGCCGCGGTCCATCCGGGTGCGCTATGCCAGACGAGGCGTACGGCGCGGTGCATTTCCGGGAGCTTAACCATTCTGCGGAAGCGGCCCGGGGTCAATGCCTGCACATCACATTTCTTTGAGCCAGTTGCCATTGTTCCCTTGCCGTTTCGTATTGTTCTGCTGCCGCTGCGATCTTGGCCGGATCCACGAGCAGCCGCCAGGGATATGCAATATGCCATGCGCCGCGCAGATACCGCCCGACACACCGGTTGTTCGCGAATATCTTCATGTGTCCCAGGGGCATTTTGCCGAAAAGAACGAATGTACATCTCACCCGGTTGGACGCAAGGGATCTCATGACGGCCGGCAACTGGCAGTACCGTGAAAACAAGCGGTAAAGCCTGCCTGCCGCTGTCCTGGCCCTTCGGGACATGCGTGCATAACAATAGTACAGCATGCCCATCGTGCCGCCCCTGACGCTCTGCTCTCTCCCTGAGCGCCGCGCTGCAACGACCCGGCCTTCGAGGTCATTTACAGGAACAAGGCAGGGGTCGCGGTGCGGGTTGTTGTCGCCTTTTGTGGACAGCCCCTCCGGCCGCAACGCCATGATCCGATGGACAACCATCATCCCTGTATGGGGCGACCGGAAATAGACCACATCGCCGCGTCGCGGCGTTGCTCCATTATAGGGGCATATCTCCAGATAGTCCGGTTCCTTCAGCGTCGGATACATGCTGTTTCCGGAAAAGACCACGCCGGACTGAAAAGCCTGTGTGCTTTCAATTTCATTCGGGGTTGCCCTATCGACGAGGGATCTTTTCCCCCGCCTTATGATGTTTTGCTCAGGGCAGTCCGACGTCGTTTCTAATGACGAATCCGGGTTTATCGATCCTTCCATGAGCTTCCAGAATTCTCCGGTCAGGCTCAGACGCAGGCGATAGGCAGGGAGCCTCACGGTCATGGCGCCGACAATGAAGAACTGCCGTGAATGGTTTTTCTCTATCTCCGGGTGTGACAGCCGCCGGTCAAAGACGCGATTTGCCTGCTCCACCGACGTGATGAGCATGGCCGCGGCCTGGGCCGGCATGAGTTCCTCCAGATCATCCCTGGGCGACTGGAGCAGAAAATAGATGGTTTTCAGAGGCGTGGCAGCGTCAACGTCCCACTCTCCTCCGGGGCCGTTTTCATAGAACTGGCTCCACGTCGGCCAGGGATGGGCGAAATATCTGCCCTGCAGGTCGCGGACGATAAGCGCCGCATCGTCGCTCAGTGAGCGCCAGGGGTGAGGAAGACGGGAAGCGGCGGTGGATTTGCCCGTGCCGCCCGGCGCCGCGAGAATTACTCCTTTTCCCTTATACTCGGCAAGGCCTCCGTGGACAAGGACCCCGCCGCGTCGTTGCGCTGCGTGGGCAATGGCCAGGGAGGCCTCCATGGCCCTAAACACAAGCTCATCCTTGTTTTGAGGCGGAGAAAACAGACAGATGGTATTGTGCTCGCTCAGGGAGAACAACTCTTTTTCCTGCCCGGTCAAAACAAGCAGAGAATGTCCCGCAGCAGAGCTGCAAGGCCTGAGCTTCATGGCATGTGCAAGCATTTCCACGATGGGTGACGCGCCTGCGTCGCCCGCTGTGATCTGTCCGTGAAAGCCGTCGGCAAGGGACAGCGCATACGATGAGTTCATGGAACTCTTATCCCATCTTCCATCACCTTTTTATTTGTGCCCACTTTTTCTGAGATGTTTCAGAAGCCGTTCCCGGCGCCGCAGCCACCAATTGCAGCATTCCCGCTAAAGCACGCGGCAGCATCGCCGGACCCGCTCGAGCAGATTCCCCTCCCTTCTTTTGTTTCCGCGAGCCTCACCGCTTTCGGCGGTTCATAGGGAATCTTTTTCCTGTCCGTTTTGTTTTCCATGATTGTACCCTCCTGTGCTTTGGGTTTATTTGGTCTATTTCGTCTATCTGGTCCATAGGGTTTGCTAATTACGAATTACTTTTTACGAATTACGGTTTTTTCCGCCTTATTACCGCATCCTCGCATATACGCATTACGCTCTTTCCCGTCTTTCACCATTCACTGTTGTTATTGTTTTGTCCTCTTTCGGCCTGCGGGAAAAAGCCCCTTCCTGTCGGCCTCTTCGCACTGTTTTCCCGGACAGACCATCCTTCCCCCCTCCCGGTAATTGTCCGCAATGCAACCGGTGCGGCATAAGCGTGCCAGGATGCATTCGCCACAAATGCCAGGGTAGTTTAGCCAGTCCTTGAGCTCCCGTCTGAGATTTAAAAGCCTTGGATGGTTCAGCCAGATGTCGGCGATGCTGTCCCCCAGCCGCCCATAGACGAGGGAGGGAATTGTCTGGCCGATGCCGCACATGGCTATCTCACCGGACCCGAGGATGCCCAGAATGTTCATAATGCCGCAATCCCCGGCCGATCTGGCTGTTTCCATCAGCGATCGGAAAGACCGGATGGCCGGCGGTAGATTCAAGATCAGGCGTTTGATCGCCGTCTTTTCCTTCAGCTCGCCGTAAATATATTGTTCGATCTCCAGCAGTTGCGGGATACCGAGGGTTTCCTGGCGCCTTACCATCTGTTTGCCCCGCCCATTGCCGGTGACAGGATTAAATTTCACAGAAGAAGCGCCATGGGCTGCCGCGAGTTCGACTACACCTTCTATCTTATCGACGTTGCCCTTATGAAGGCCCATGATGACCTGTACATTCTCGTATCCTGCACGTACGAGATTATCGAGTCCGCGCAGGGCAGCCTCAAATGCGCCGTTCACGCCCCTGAAGGCGTCGTGGGAAGCCGGGTCGTCGTAATCGAGGCTCACGGAGACGAAGCCGACCTTTGTTTCATTCTTCAACCGGCGTGCCATCTCCTCTGTCAGAAGGGTTCCGTTGGTCTCCATGTTCATCTCGATGCCAAGCGCGGTGAGCCCCTCGGCAATATCCCGGAATCGGGGGTGCAGAAGCGGCTCGCCGCCGGTCAGCTTGGCGCCGGCAAGACCAAGCGTCTTAGCCTCCCTGACGGCGGCAAAGAGCAATTCCGGATCGATGCATTCCTGAGGGTCAGGCCTGCCGTTGACGAAGTGCGGTGTTATCCAGCAGTGGCGGCACATGAGGTTACAGCCGCCGGTGAGGTAAAGGTAGAAGGCGCGTAAGGGAGGGACGTTCTCAGGCAATTGGGCAAACGGCTGAGGATCGGCAGGAATCTCCAGATCACAAAGGGACATGGCTCTCCTCGCGGTATTTTTTATAGCAGTTTCCCGGGTCAATAGCGTCGAGTCTGCCGTACAGCCCATAGACTACGGCCGGACAGCCGCCGGTGCAGAAGCCGGCATACCGGCAATCGCTGCAGCCGGCAATGGATGTGATGGGGGTTTCGTACCTCTCGCGCAGGATATTTATCTCCCTGCCGTTAAGCCATACATCGTCAAGGGGTGAGAAGCCGATCTTTCCCATGACCATTGTGGGCAGCATATTGCACGGAACAATGGCGCCGTTATGGAGGATCGCCATCTTGCTGAAGACGCCTCCGCATGCGGAGAGGGTTCCCCGGCCAGGCAATCCTGCTGCACCACTCGCCAGGGCGCTTTCGATCCGGGCAGCATCTTCGGCGAAGGAAAGAGGGCCGGCAGCGGCGGTGATGCGCCCCGGATAGTTGCGGGCAAGCTCGGCCGTCGTTCTCACGGCGATGCGCCATTCTTCGGGGGAAAGCAGGACGTTCTGGCCCTGGCAGCGGGCAGAGCCGAAAAGATCAGCGCTGTTCGTGCTGAAGGACTGCAACCCGATGTCATCGAGCAGCAGGCGGGCGATGTTCGGCAGATCATGGACATTGTGGCGGTTGATCGTGACCCGGGCCGTCACAGGAAGATCATTTGCCTTAAGCAGGCGCAGCCCCCGCAAGGCCCGCTCGAAGCTGGCGGGCGGACGGCTTAGGTCATGGATGGCCGAAGAAGACCCGTCAATGGATACCTGGATGGAATCGAGGCGTCTGCGGCGCTTGCCTGCGTTGAACGAGGCAACGGTCACCTCGGAAATGAGGGTACCGTTGGTCAGGGTGCTGTAGCGCATGCCGTTTTCGATCACGCTGTCCACCAAGGTAAAAAGGTCGGACCGGGTGAAAACCTCGCCGCCGGAGAGCGTCAGCCGCCGCACGCCGACCGCGCCTGCCTCTGCAAAAAAGGCGCGCCAGCTATCCGTTGGCAGGTCGTCGAGGGTGGCCATGGCGTCGGCATAAAAGCAGTATTGGCAGTGCAGGTTGCACTTGCCCGTGAGGCTCACATCGAGGCTGACGGGAACGCGGGGAATGGTGCTTTGTTGATGCCTTTTAATCATATTCCACCATGAAATCAGGGGGTAGCGATTCGATGAATGCCGCTGCGTCCGCTGCAATTCGGGCAAGCCCGGCAGATGAGAAGGCGGCGGACCCGGCAAATCCGCCGCCATAGGGGTTGGGAAACAGACCGTTAAGGTCTGTGTTTGCCGCAAGATATGCTGAAATTTCTTCCAGGGTCTGCGGTGTGGCGATCGCATCCCAGATAAGCCGCCCTGTCTCGTTGATCAGGACAACGTCGTCTGTGTCGGGGTTGTAAAGAAGCGCCCCTTCGAATTCTTCCCGCAAAGAAACCACGGGATTTACCGCATAACGTTTCATATGTTCACCTCATAACCTATCAGCCCGGCCTCAAGAAGGACATCCAGAATAGCCAGCACATCATCTCCCAGCGCTGGCGGAGCATCGGCAAAGAAACCTTTGATCTCACGAATAATTTCTCTCACGGTGCGTATGCCGTCAATCCTTCGCCAGATAAGAAGCCCCGTGGCATTGACGGCAACGCCTGCAGGGGTGTCCAGGTTGACCAAGGCGGCCCAGCCGCATGAGCCTTCCTGAAGGGCGTATGCAGGATTGCGTATGGGCCGCGAATCAAGATCTATTTCATTGACCGCGTTCATATTCATTGCGCATGGTTGTTGCTGTTTTGCTTTTTTCTACACGTTAAAAATAAGGATTAAAAGGAAAAAGTGCCCGATCAGCCATTAAAAATGTCCAAGCTGACAAACGCCCGATGATCGTCTTATGGCTATCAAAGCAGCCCAAAGCTGACAGGAAGAGCCGTTCAACGTTAGGGTCCCCTCTCCCCTTCGCGGGAGAGCCACAACAGTCCCCTCTCCCCTTCGCGGGAGAGCCACAACAGTCCCCTCTCCCCTTCGCGGGAGAGGGTCAGGGTGAGGGGGCACAACATGGCCCATAGCTGACAGGAAGAGCCTTCAACGTTTGAAAAAACAGATACGGGATACTGGATATCGGTCAGATGCAATTCAAGGAACGAGGAGCAGAGCTATTTTCACCTTTTACTTTTCATTGTATCTGCTGGAGGGGGCGACGTGAGCCC
>DIFC01000078.1 GCA_002418945.1 Deltaproteobacteria bacterium UBA5758
CGCTGATATTGATCTTTTCCATGTTTACGCAACCTCTGAGTAAGACCCTTAAAAGATCGTCGGTTCCTGGAACTCACCGAACACATTCCGGAAGACTCGGGCCATCTCTCCCACCGTTGCGTAGGCCTTGCAGCAATCGACGAGATAGGGCATGACGTTCTTGCCTTCTTTGGCAGCCTTTTCCAGCTCTGAAAGCGTCTTGGCAACCTCACGGTCATTTCTTTCCCGTTTCAAGGCGTTAAGGCTTGCGATCTGTTTTTCGGCTGATTCAGAGTTATATTCGTGGAGCTCAACCTCCTGCGCCTCCTCTTTTTCTCTGTGGATATTCACACCCACCTTTATGAGCTCGCCGGACTGTATTCCTTTTTCAAATTCATATGCCTGGCGGGAAACGGTCCTCTGTGCATAGCCGGTAGATACCGCCTTGATGATCCCGCCCGCCTTCTCAATTTTGTCCATCTCTTCTTCGATCTTGTGCTCCATCTCCTTTGTGATCGTTTCAATAAAATAACTGCCAGCGAGAGGATCAACGGTATCTCTCAGTCCTACCTCTTCCATCAGAAGCTGGCAGGTCCTCAGGGAGAGAAGGGCCGCGTGAGGCGTTGGGATCGTATAGGCCTCATCGTAGCTGCATAAGCCCGTTGTCTGAGCGCCGGAAAGTGCCGATGCCAGCGCGAAGTAAGCGCTGCGCATGATGTTATTCTCCGGCTGTTCCTTGGTAAGGCCGCCACCGCCGCCTCCGAACATGCCCCGCATGAACATGTTCTGGTTCTTTTTGGTTCCATATTTTTCTTTCAGGTTGCGTGCCCAGAGTTTTCTTCCTGCCCTGTATTTCGCCACAGTTTCCCAGAGATTTCCGAATATATCCAGGTTAAATGAGAACCTGCCGACGAAATCGTCTATATTATATCCGCGCTTCAGAACATTGTCGATGTAAGCATTGGCGATGAGGATAGAATAGGCTATTTCCTGGGCCGAGGTAGAGCCTGATTCCCGTATATGATATCCGCTGATGCTTACAGGGTTCGTTTTCGGCATAACCTTGATCGAATGTTCAATGGTATCTCCGATAAGGTTTACTGCCGGCTCGACGGGGAAGATCCATGCGCCTCTCCCGATCATCTCTTTGAGGATGTCGTTCTGCGGGGTTGCCGATATTACGTCAGGTGGAAATCCATGTTTTTCCGCCATTGCCTGGAACATAGCCAGCATGATGGAGGCAACGGCATTGATGGTTAGGCCGACGCCTATTTTCGCCAGGTCGATCCCCTCGAAGGCGATCTCGAAATCGCGAAGGCTGTCGATGGACATGCCCACTCTCCCCACTTCCCCTTCCGCCATGGGGTCGTCCGAGTCGTATCCCATCTGGGTCGGAAGGTCAAAGGCAACATTCAGCCCCGTTTGGCCGTTTGCGATAAGGAATTTGAACCGCTCGTTCGTTTCTGCTGCCATGCCGAATCCGGAATATTGCCTCATAGTCCAGGGTCTGCTCCGGTATCCTTCGGCGTGGATGCCGCGGGTGAAGGGGTATTGTCCCGGGTTTGCCAGATCTTTTTCATATGAAAAGCCGACCCTTTCCAGATCGTCGGGACCGTATGCAGTCTTTACGACAATACCGGATTGGTACTCAACCTTTGTAATCCGGTCTTTATTATCTCGTGTATATTTTGCTACACCCATGTGTACCTCCTGTTATCAGATTAGGCTTGTTTTACGTTCTGTTTTAGAAAGTCAACGATCTCGTTGAAGGGCATCCCGCCCGGGAAAACGCCCTGGGCCCCAAGATCTTTCAGTTTTTGCACGTCTCTTTCAGGGATAACGCCTCCGACGACGACCATCTTGTCTCCCATGCCTTCTTCCTTGGCCCTCTTGATCACCTTCTCGGTAATCGGCAAATGGGCGCCGCTCATGATGGAGAGGCCTATGACATCAACATCTTCCTGGAGGGCTATACGTATAATTTGATCAACCGTTTTATGGAGACCCGAATAGACGACTTCGAAACCGGCGTCTTTCAACGCCTGGACAACTACCTTAGCCCCGCGGTCGTGTCCGTCAAGCCCCGGTTTTGCGACAAGGATTTTAATTTTGTTTTTCATCAATTTCACCTCTCAGAATGATCTTTAGCGTGTAGTTATTTCAACCTATTTTTCATCGAAAGTCAAGATAATGATGTTGTAAACAATAGTGATTACGCCTGTTTTGACTGTATTTTATATCAGTGCGAAATGGAGCTGTTTGCGTTCCACATCAGCGAGCACAACCTTTACCTTCACCCTGTCGCCGATGCGGAATATCTTTTTTGTCCTCCTCCCTATGAGCCTGAACTTTTCTTCCTGGAAGATGAAATAATCGCTCCGGAGGTCTGACAGGAGGACAACGCCTTCAACAAAGATATCCAGGAGCTCCACGAAAAATCCAAAAGATGCGATGTGTGAGATGATCCCCTCATACTCTTCGCCCAGTTTGTCCTTCATGAAGAGGATCCTGATCCTGTCTTCAAGCTCCCTCTCCGCGTCCATCGCCACGCGCTCCCTGCCCGAGAGATGAATGGCCATCTCTCCGAGCTGTTCTTCGCTGTAAGGGGGGCGTCCATTGAAGGTATTTTTCAGGACCCTGTGGCATATAAGATCGGGATACCTCCTGATCGGCGATGTAAAATGAAGATAACAATCAGAGGCAAGTCCGTAGTGTCCTTTATTTACTGCTGAATATTGTGCCTGTTTCATGGACCTCAGGAGAACCCTGTTGATAAAAAACTCATAATCTGTGCCGTGAACATTTTCGAGTATCTGCGCCAGAAAGGTCCTCCTGTCTCTATGTTGAACGTTGACGGGAAGCGTGTGCAGGAGTCTTTCAAAGTCCCGCAGCTTCTCTTTGTCGGGAGGTTCGTGGATCCTGTATATGGCGGGAAGTTGTTTGTGAAAGAGGTGGCGCGCAACCGCCTCGTTGGCGGCGATCATGAATTCCTCGATGATCTGGTGCGAGAAGAGCCTCTGCGACCGGAGGATGTCTTTGATACCGCCTTCGATATCGAGCACCACCTCGGGCTCCGGCAGATCGAAATCAAGGGTGCCCCTCTTTGCCCTCCTTTGTTTGAGGGCAAAGGCAAGTTCTCTCATATTCTCCAGATCGGGCAAAAGATCAGCCATCTGCGCGCTCGCCCCGTTGTCGCCGTTCAAGGCCTCTTCGACCTGGTTGTAGGTGAGCCTCCGGATGCTCCGTATGATCGAGTTGTGGAATGTGCTCTTTGTCATCTCCCCGTCTTTTGTAAAGTACATCGCCACGGTCACGGTGAGCCTGTCTTCGTCGGGGTTTAAGCTGCAGAGCACATTGGAAAGCGCCTTTGGGATCATGGGCAGAACCTTGCCTGGAAAATAAACGCTGGTACCCCGTTCGTATGCCTCACGGTCGATGCCCGATGACGGAAGAACATAGTGGGAGACGTCGGCGATGGAGACGTAGAGCGTGTATTCGTTCTTTATCTTTTTGATGCAGACCGCATCATCGAAATCTTTCGCGTATTCGCCGTCTATTGTGACGTGCCTCAGCATTCTGAGATCGGCCCTGTCTCCTTCGATCTCTTCGATCGGTCTCAGCGCCTTTGCCTCAGATTCGGTTTTCTGCCTGAACCGAAGGGGAAGGCTGTATTTATACTCCACGAACCGTGTTATGGAGGGGATGCTGTCCAGGCCTTTCAATACCTTGACGACGGCGCATTCCGGGTATTTCCATTCTTCGGGGAACTTTGTTATCTTTGCGGCCGCAATGTCGCCATCGCTTATCTTTCTATTTTTCGGATATGAGTTGACGATGAAACGGTGGGAGATCCTTTCATCCTCGGGGATAAGATGGAGGAGGCCTCTCTGTTCCTGTATGAAGCCTACGATATTCCGCATATTCCGCCGCGTTACCTTTATGATCTTGCCTTCCTTCCGCCCTCTCGGTGTGTGATCGATCCGGGCGATGACCCCGTCGCCGTGAAAGGCCTCCTTGATGAACCGCGCAGGGATAAAGACGTCTTTTTCACCCGCCTTATCGGGAATTACAAACCCGTTCCCGCTTTTTGTGCACCAGAGGGTGCCGGCTACGAGATTCATCTCCCTTGGTATGCCGAAGGCTCCGCTTTTCAGCCTCATCACCGAACCTTTTTCTGTCAGGTCTCCCAGAAAACGCTTCAGCTCTTTCTTCTGTTTCCTGCCAAGCCGGAGACTTGCGATAAGTTCGTTGAGGCTCACCGGACGCCCTTCCCGGGAGAGAATCCCGACGATGAGCTTTTCATCAAGGGCAGGCGATATATTGCTCTTCGTTTTCTTTTTCATATTAAAGACAGTATACAGTATATCGTATGTAGTAGATAGTGAATAGTAATCTGGTCTATTTAGTCTGTCTGGTCTGTTTGGTCTTAACGTTGAACAGATTTTTTTAAACCCCTTACGACTTACGGGTTTTTCGATATACTGCTACTCGTGCTCTTCTGTGGCGAGCGTGATCTCCCCCGTTATGTTGTTTCGGGCGGCAAAGGCGACGCTGCGCAGCGCAAGGGGGGAGAGCCCCTCGATCAATGTATCGTCGATGTTCAACCCGCAGGCGCCGCCGAGGTTCACCACCTGGTTGTGCACCGTGCCGGTATCGCTGTCCGTGTAAAGGGATCCCTTTCCGCCGTCGAGAGAGAGGCTGCTGCCGTGGCTGTGAGACCTGTAGAGGATGGTGAACTCCCTGCCGTTCTCCGTGACGAGATAGGAGCCGGCTGTATCCGGCGAATCGGGATTCCCACGCGTGCCTATCTTCCTTATCGTGATCACCCTGCGAGCCCTTTTGGAGAGGGTTCCTCGACCTTGCCCATGCAGCTTATGACGCCTTTTGTATAAAGCCTGCCAACGGTTTCAAAGAGGATATATTGTGTTGTCATAAGGGGGATCCGCAGCTCTTCAGCGCGACGGATCGTTTCCGGAGGAGGGAGTTTTCCACGGACTATAATGATGGCTGATACGCCGAGGGTATGGGCCGTATTGACAACATCAGGGGTTGTGAGGCCAGTGAGCAGCAGCATCCCCGGTTTGCCGAAAAAGAGGACATCGGCCATCAGATCGGCGCAGCCGGCCCGATTCACCTCCAGGCTCAACTGATCGTGGCCGACGATAACTTCTGCGTCCAGTATCTCTTTCATCTCTTGCAGTGTCACGTTGCACCCCTTTCGTATATCTAGATTAATATATCAGAAACAGGGATGGAATGAAATCTATTATCCCGCTGTAGCTGCTGTAGGAATTAAGAGATGAAACGTCCTACGGCGCTATTGAGATGACCACC
>DIFC01000087.1:0-45020 GCA_002418945.1 Deltaproteobacteria bacterium UBA5758
GGATGGGGTGTGTTTGCGCTGATGCCGCGGTGATGAGGGGATTGCCGGACGACTCAGAAAATGGGGAAAATCCAATCATACCTGACAACTCATTCAAGCCGACGCTCCTTCGCGGCGCGGCTTAATTCGGGCGTTACGCAAAAAAAGATGAAAAAATGTTGTTCCCATTTCTCGTTGGTATGATATAATGTCATACTATGAATGGGAGGCTATTATGAGTAAAGAAAAAATAGCGATTACGCTGGACGAGGAATTCATCAATGAACTGGACAAACTTGTCGGTGAGCATATTTTTCAAAGCCGAAGCCAGGCGATTCGAGAGGCCGTGTCTGAGAAATTGCTCCGAATGAAACACAATCGCCTGGCAGAAGAGTGCTCAAAACTTGATGCTGTTTTCGAAAAAGCTATGGCCGAAGAAGGTCTGACTGAGGATGCGAATCAGTGGCCGCAATATTAAGAGGCGAAATTCGATGGGCTGACCTTAACCCGACCAGAGGTCGGGAACAGTCAGGCCTGCGCCCGGTTCTCATACTCAGCCATGACGTCTTTAATGAACGCTCGGGAACGGTAATAGCGGTGGCACTCACAAGCCAGCCTCAAAAAGCAGGTTTCCCGCTCACACTTGAGCTGAAATCAAAGAATCTGCCGAAACCATCCTGGGCGAAGATCAGCCAAATCAGGACCCTCTCTGTGGAGAGAGTCGGAAGGCTTATTGGCAGGGCGTCTGCGGAGGAATTGGCCCAGATTATTGAGGGACTGAATGAAATTATAATACGGGGACGTTCTTAAGTAATTAAATAACCCTTGCGAAACGCCATGTGGAAGTTGTTTCTGATAGGGGTATTTCCCGTCTTTCCGGCCCGCGCCTCACGAATTACAGATTTTGCTGATAGCTGTAAGCCGCCTACGGAACGTACAGCCCTACCGCCTTTCGCACCTCATCCATCGTCTGCTTCGCGATGACGCTGCATTCCCTTGCGCCTTTTTTAAGGGCGTCGATGACATAGCCGGTGTGGTTCTTCAATGCGATCGCCTTCTCGCGAATCGGCGCCAGCTCCCTATTGATGGTTTCAAAGAGCATCTTCTTGCAGTCTATGCAGCCGATGGCGGCGGACCTGCAGCCCTTGTCGATCTCGAGAAGCATGGTATTTTCTGAGAACGCCCGGTGTATCGTGTAGATGTTGCATACCTCAGGGTTGCCCGTATCGGAGCGCCTTACCCGGTTCACATCCGTCACGGCCGTCCGCAGCTTCTCCCAGACATCCTTTTCTTCTTCCAGTATCCCAATATAGTTGTTGAGCGTCTTTGACATCTTTGCCTGGCCGTCGACGCCGAGAATCTTCGGTGCACGCGAGAGTATCACCTGCGGTTCAGGAAAGATCTCGCCGTATCTGGCGTTAAACTTTCGCGCCACCTCCCTTGAGAGCTCGACGTGCTGCACCTGGTCCTCGCCGACGGGCACGAACCCGGCCTTATAAATAAGGATGTCCGCGGCCTGAAGGACAGGGTAGCCCATGAGGCCCATATTGATATTTCCCCGGTGCTGTTTCGATTTGTCCTTGAACTGGGTCATCCTCTCAAGCTCCCCGATGGGCGTTACGCAATTGAATATCCAGGCGAGCTCGGTGTGCTCGGGCACATGGGACTGGACAAAAATCCTGCACTTTTCAGGCGACAACCCGCAGGCAATAAGGATGAGCGCCGTTTCGACAGAGCGATGCTTGAGCTCTTCTACGGGGTATTCCACAGTAATTGCATGGTAATCGACAACAGAGAAGATACAATCGTATTCCTCCATTAAATGGACCCACTGTCTGATGGCGCCGACATAGTTCCCCAGATGTATATCCCCCGTGGGTTGTATCCCGCTGAATATTCTTCCTTTCATGGATCCTCCGAAACAAAAGCTTTCAACAGCAAGTTTTTAGTCAGAGCCCTTCAGGGGGAAGCTCCCCGTTGCGGCCAAAAGCTTAATAATAATACATGAATGCTTGCGTTCCGACTAATCTACAACAAAAAATGGCCTAAATCAATTGTTGTTTATTTTTGTATACAAAATTCTTGACAATTATTCACAGTGATACTATAGTTGAAATCAATTAAATTGTATACACTAATCAAAGGAGGGCGCATGGAAGACCATGAAATTTTTAAAAACATTACGGTTCTATCCCTTGAGCAGGCAACGGTTTTGCCATACCTCACGTACAGGCTTTCCCTTGATGGAGCGAAGGTTATCCGCATGGAGCACCCCGTATACGGCGATCCGAACAGAAGGGTTGGCGAGAACAGGCTGAACGAAGACAGGATGTACACCTATTTTCTTGCCATTAACTGTAACAAGCAGGCAATTACGCTTGACCTCGGCACGCCCGAAGGGCAGGAGATATTCAAGAGACTACTCGTCGAGCTGAACGTCGATATCTTCTCAACGAACCAGCTCCCGCGCAACTACAAAAAGCTCGGCATCGACTATGATACAGTAAAAGCAATAAAAAAGGATATCATATGGGTAGGGCTGACAGGGTTCGGCCCTGACAGCAACGAGGCGGCCTACGATCCTGTGCTGCAGGCGAGAAGCGGCTTGATGGACCTCACGGGAGACAGGAACGGTCCGCCCTATGTCCTCAGCGTGCCGCTGCCAGACATGGGCACCAGTGAACACGCCTACGGGCTGATCATGAAGGCCCTCTTCAAGCGCGCCACGACCGGGGAGGGGACAAGGATCGACCTCTCGATGTTCCAGAGCTCCGTCTCCTGGCTTACCGTCCCCATCACCCAGACAAAATCCTTTAACAAAAAGATCACAAGGAGAGGCAATACCCACGAGTTCTTCGCGCCGGTAAGCGTCTACAAGACAAAGGATGGATATGCCTATATCGCCGTCGGGAACGACATTCAGTGGGAAAGGATGCTGCAGATAGAAGGCTTTGCACCCCTTGCTAAACCCGAATACGGAAGGAACGAAGGCAGGATCAAGGATGTGGAAAATCTGAACAGGGCGATCGAGGAGGCAACGCAGAGATACACGACCGATGAGTTGATCGCGCTGTTCACAAAGGCAACGATCCCTATCTCCAAGGTTAACGGCATAGGAGAGGTGCTGGAAGATCCTTACGTGAAGGACGAGATACTCACATCTACCGACCCCAAGACAGGAACTACGATCTACCTTGCCCCACCCCCCCTCACGAACAGCTATATCAAGTCGATAGGGAAGGAGCTTCCCTTCCCCCCGCGCTTTGGCGAGCAGAACGAGGAGATCTACAACAAAAAACTCGGCTATTCGATGGAAAAGCTGGAGGAGTTTAAATCAAAAGGGATTATCTAACGCTACCCGAGGAGTAACATGGGAGCCCCGCAGGAACAGGCCGGCATCAGAAAGGGAAGGTTTTTAAGGGAACAGGTATACAAAAACCTTAAGGCATCTATTCTGAACGAGACGCTGCCGCAGAACAAAAGGCTTGTGGAGGAAAGGCTTGCGGGGGAGCTGGGGACGAGCAGGACGCCTGTGCGGGAAGCGATCCAAAAACTTGAAAAAGAAGGGCTCATCTATAAGCTGTCCAGGGGCGGTTATGCGGTAAGCGCCATTAAAGAGAGAGACATCGAAGAAATCCTCGGCATTCGAGGCATTCTCGAAGGATATGCCGCATATCTTGCCACAATGAGAGTTACAGACGATGAAATCAAATCCCTCGAAGAGACTGTGAACAAGGAAGAGCAGTGCCTGAAAAGGAGGGGAAGCCCGGAAGAGTGCATAAGCCTCAATGCTGAATTTCACGACAGGCTTTACAGGGCTGCTCAAAGCGACAGGCTTTACACTATCATTAACGACTTGAGAGATTACTTCTATCGCTACAGGGTCATTATCGGCAAGTATCAGGGAACAGCCGAGCTCTTCATGAAGGACCACCGCGAGATGATAGCCCTCATTAAATCGAAACGCGCCACCAAGGTAGAGCGACTGATGAGAAAACACATTGCCCGCGGAAAGTCGATCATAATAAAGAACATGAAAAGGGAAGCGCTGAAACATGGAGCCAATAAAAAAGGTTCTTCGCTCTAAATAGGCTCAAAATTCATATTTTAAGACGCATAGAGCAATGCTGAACATTTGATATTGTTTCGGGTCTAAATATTACGATCTGGTGCTTGAATTTAAGAAGGGGGATATTATGAACGATAAGCACTACCGGCTGGGCTGCGATATCGGCGGCACATTCACAGACTTCGTACTTCTCAACGATCAAACAGGGGAGATAATGACCGGCAAGTGCCTTACCACGCCCCAAGACCCTTCCGACGCCGTCGAAGAGGGGATCAGGGCGCTTGAGAAGGCAACGCCTGATTTCGTCGGCAAGCTCGACGAGCTGATCCACGGGACGACCCTTGTCATCAACTCGATCATCGAGAGAAAGGGCGCGAGGACAGGGCTCATCACGACAAAAGGATTCAGGGATATCCTTGAGATCGGGAGGGAGATCCGCTACGCCCCCTACGATATATTCGCCGAATTCCCCGAGCCCCTCGTTCCCAGGAGGTACCGCGTAGAGGTTGACGAGAGGGTGCGTAGCGACGGAAGCGTGCTGAAGGCCCTGGACCGGGAAGAGGCCAGGAGGGCGGTCAGGGAGCTGCTCGGCGTGGGCGTCGAGTCGATCGCCGTCTGCCTTATAAATTCTTTCGAGAATCCTGCCCATGAAAAGATCATAGAAGAGGTGATCGCACGGGAGGCGCCGCAGGTCTCCGCATCGGTCTCATACCACGTCCTGCCGCAGATCAAGGAGTATGAGCGGACAAGCACCACCGTGACGAACGCCTACGTGAAGCCGCTCACAGGGCGATATCTCTCAAAGCTGGCGGGAAGGCTCCATTCGATCGGCTTTCAGGGCAAGCTCTTTATCATGCTGTCCAGCGGCGGCGTTACCTCTGTCGAGACGGCGGCAGAATTCCCCGTCAGGATTATCGAGTCGGGGCCGACGGCGGCGGTCATCGCCGGCCAATATTACGGCAAACACTTCAATATACCCGAGATGTTCTGTTTCGATATGGGAGGAACGACCGCGAAGTCATGCCTGATCCAGAAAGGGGTTGCCGGGGTCGTCCCCACGTTCGAAGTAGGAAGGGTGCAGCGGTTCATGAAAGGCAGCGGCCTCACGATCCAGGTGCCGGTCGTTGATCTTATGGAGATCGGCGCCGGCGGGGGCAGCATCGCAAAGGTGAGCAAGCTCGGCACCCTCCAGGTGGGACCGGAAAGCTCGGGCGCTGAGCCGGGGCCCATCTGTTACGGGCGGGGAGGCGTTGATCCCTGCGTGACGGACGCCGACCTCCTGCTCGGCTATCTTGACGAGAACTACTTCCTCGGAGGAACGATGAGGCTCGACAAGGAAGGGGCGCGGCATGGCGTCGAGGAGAAGGTCGCCAAGCCTCTCGGCGTCTCCTTCATCCAGGCCGTGTGGGGGATACACGACCTTATCAACGAGACGATGGCGGCGGCGGCAAAGACGCACATAGCGGAAAAAGGCGGGAACCCGAAGATCGTGACCATAGCCGCCTTCGGAGGAGCCGGACCTGTTCATGCCTATGGACTGGCAAAGAAGCTGGGGGCGCCCCGCATGCTTGTGCCGCCCAACGCAGGCGTGGGGTCGGCGATGGGGTTCTTCACCGCCCCGCGTGCCTTCGACCTGCTCCGCAGCCACAAGGTGTCCCTCGCCAATGTTGACTTTGCCGGGATAGAGGATATCTTTAAGGGGCTTGAGGCGGATGCGGCGAAGATACTGAAGAAGGATGCGGCCGATGACAGGATCCAATACGCACGCTCCATAGACATGCGCTTCGTAGGGCAGGGCTCGGAGATGAACATCCCCGTATCGGCAGGAGATTTCACAAAATTTCGGAAAGAGGAGATCAGGCGGCTCTTCGACGAAGCCTATGAGAAGCTCTACGGCAGGACCTACCCCGACTCTGAAGTGGAGTTCATCAACTTCAAGGTAAGGGCGAGCCTCCCCGAGCGGCTCCTGCAGCTGCCGAAGATCGGCAAAAAGAAAGGACAGACGATCAAGGCGGCGATCAAAGGGCAGCGGCCCGCCTACTCCCCGATCGCCAGGGATTTTATCCCCTACACGGTATATGACCGGTACAAGCTCTTTCCCGATGCAAGCTTTCAGGGACCGGCAATTATCGAAGAGAAGGAATCGACCCTGATAGTCGGCGAGGACGCGAAGGTCAAGGTGGACGGCTTCGGATTTCTCTGGATAGACCTTAAGGAGGTGCAATAATGGCCCGCACATTCGATCCGATCACGTTAGAGATCCTGTGGCGAAGACTGATCTCCATCGTTGATGAGGCAGACTCGAGCGTCGCCCGCACGGCCTTTTCAAGCCTGCTCAGAGATGCCCACGACTACACCTGCATGTTCACCGACAGGTTCGGCAGGGAGCTTGCGCAGGGAACCTTCGCAACGCCGGGGCAATCGGGGGCAATGGCCCTTGGGATAAAGAACCTCGTGAACAAATACCCGCTGGAACTCTACAGGCCCGGCGA
This sequence comes from Deltaproteobacteria bacterium UBA5758, assembly GCA_002418945.1. Lineage (GTDB taxonomy): Bacteria > Desulfobacterota > Syntrophorhabdia > Syntrophorhabdales > Syntrophorhabdaceae > UBA5609. The sequence goes on from DIFC01000087.1 coordinate 6,541, forward strand.
TATATTCATCACCAACGACCCCTGGGCGCTGGCGGGCCATCTTAACGATGTCTGCGTCATGAGCCCCATCTTTTACAGGGATCAGCTTGTGGCCTTTACCGCCTGCGTTTTCCATCACTCCGACATCGGCGGCAGGGTGGCCTCCGACAACCACGACGTCTTCGAGGAAGGGCTCTTCATTCCCCTGGTAAAGCTCTATGACGGGGGAGTTCTCAACGAAGCAGTGCTCGACATGATAAGATGGAACGTGCGGACCTCCGATGAGGTGATCGGCGATATCCGGTCGCAGATCGCAGCGAACCATGTATGCGCCGAGAAGATACGGCAGATGCTCAAAGAAAGCGGCCTTGACAATCTCGACGACCTGGCCGACCAAATCATCGGCCTTACGGAGAAGAGCATCAGGGAAGAGATCGAAAAGATCCCCGACGGTGTCTACCGCGCAAGGGGGGTGATCGAACAGACAAAGGGAAAGGACGATATCCTTATCGAGGCGACCGTCACGGTGAAGGGCAGCGACATCGTGGTAGACCTTGCCGGTTCATCTCCCCAGGTGGACTGGGGCGGCAATGTGGTGCTTAACTTCACCTATGCCTACGTGTTCATGGCAATTAAAAGCATGTTCGCTCCGGACGTACCGAATAACGATGGCTGCGCCAGGCCCATCAAGCTTTCAGCCCCCGAAGGGACCGTTGTGAACTGTAAATTCCCCGCTGCCGTTGCCGCGAGGATGCAGATAGGCCACTTCATGACCGAGGTGATCTACCGGGCCATCTCCGGCGTCCTGCCCGGAAGCGTCATTGCCGGGTCAGGCGGCACCCCTGCGGCGATGAACGTGTTCTACGGAAAAAGGGGGAACGGAAGACGGTTCCATTCCGTAATCATCCGCGGGGGCGGCATGGGCGCGGGCGCCGGAAACGATGGCAACTATGTCTATATCTTCCCGGCAAACGGCGCCAATACGCCCGTCGAGATATTCGAAAGCGATACCCCGCTTATTGTGGAAAAGCGGGAGCTCATAACGGACTCAGGCGGTCCCGGAAAGATGAAGGGAGGCCTCGGGAAAAGGGAGGTCTTCAGGATACCCGATGACGAATACGCCCCGATCCCGCCGGTCAACCTGGGCATCCAGGCGGGAAGGTACGTCTATCCTGCGGAGGGGCTTTTTGACGGGAAGACAGGCGCAAAAGGGCAATTCCTCGTAAGCGGCGCGCCGGGGAACCCTTACGGTCTGACGCAGCTTAAACCGGGCGACGTTGTGACCATCGATGCCCCCGGCGGAGGCGGGTATGGCAACCCGTTCGAACGCGACCCGGAGCTTGTGGCCGGCGACGCGGCAGAAGGCTATATCAGCATCGAAAGCGCAAGGAACGATTACGGTGTGGCCATAGACCCGGCAACGTTGAGAATAGATATTGAAGGGACGAAAAAACTGAGAGGCAGATGATAAGAGCCGTCAGGCGGAAGGCGATAGGCATTAGGCGATTAAACCCCTTACGACTTACACCTGACGGCTCACAGGTTTGTCTTGATTTTAGAAAGGAGGTACGATGGAGAAGCGATTTGACGCGAAGGTAAAGAACGAGAAGGAACTGAAGGCGCTGCAGCTCGAGGGTTTACAATGGACGGTCAACCACGCGTACAACGGATCGGAACACTACAGGAAGAAGCTCGACGAAGCGAAGGTGAAACCGCAGCAGATCAAGACCCTCGATGATATACGGAGGCTGCCGTTCACCACGAGCAAGGACCTGCAGGAAGGGTACCCTTTTCCGCTGCGGAGCGTCCCCTTTGAAAAGATAGTGAGGATTCACGCATCCAGCGGAACAACGGGGAAGCGGAAAGTACTGTGCTATACGGCAAAGGACGTCGACGACTGGGCGAACATGTTCGCACGCTGCTATGAGTATGCGGGGTGCACGCTCGAGGACAGGATACAGATCGCCGTCGGGTACGGGGTGTGGACGGCAGGGTGGGGTTTTCAGAACGGCTGCGAGCGCTTCGGCGCCATGTCGATCCCCATCGGACCGGGCAACACGGACATGCAGTGCCAGTTCCTGGAGGATTTCGGGACCACCGCAATGACCTGCACCGCATCCATGGGGCTGCTCATGTCGGAGCTTATCGAGGAGCGCGGGCTTCGGGGAAAGATCGCACTCAAGAAGATGATCTTCGGCTCGGAACGGGCCAGCGATGCGATGAGGCAGAGGATATCAGAGCTTTCGGGCGTCAGCTACGAAGAGCTCTACGATATCCCGGGGATGACGGAGCTCTACGGCCCCGGGACAGGCCTTGACTGCCGCTTTCATAGGGGGATCCACTACTGGGCGGACTACTATATACTGGAGCTCCTTGACCCCGACACGCTTGAGCCCGTGAAGGAAGGCGAGGTGGGCGAGATGGTGGTCACGACGCTTTGCAAGGAGGCCGCGCCGCTCATACGCTACCGGACGAGGGACCTCACGAGGATCATGTCCGGCGATTGCCTCTGCGGGAGCATCATGCCGAGGCACGACAGGATCCTGGGACGGTCCGACGACATGTTCATATTCAGGGCGGTCAACATCTATCCGAGCCACATCGACCAGATACTCTCCAACGTCAAAGAGGTGGGGAGCGAATACCAGATCATCCTGTACCGTAAAGAAAAGGGAGGCAAGGATCACATGACCATCAAGGTTGAACGGGCGCAGGGCATTGCGGGATCACACGATGAGGACAAGCACATCAGAAAGACCATCGAGAAGGAGATCAAAAGGCAGGTCCTGGTAAGCTGCGACGTCGAGGTGGAGAATTACGGATCGCTGCCGCGTTCCGAGAGAAAGACAAAGAGGGTATTTGACAATCGAGACTGAGCGCAGAGGGCGGGGCGCAAGAAGATCCTCTATTCCTTTCGCTCCATGCCAAAACAAAGGAGGTCACTTTGACAGGCTACGAGTACTATAAACCAAAAACCATTGAAGAGGCGATAAAGCTGATGGGCTCCCTCGAAGGCGCCCGGTATATCGCAGGCGGAACCGACGTGATGGTGCTGCTCAGACAGAAAAAGATCGCCCCCCGGTGCATGATCTCTCTGAGAAATATCGCCGACCTTACGCGCATCGACATCAAGGACGGGCTGCGCGTCGGCAGCGCAGTAACGCACAGCGCGATCGAAGAGAATGAACACATCAAGAAACGTTACTCAGCGCTCAACGATGCGACGACGCACCTCGGTTCGCGCCAGATAAGGAACGTCGCCACGATCGGAGGGAACATCTGCAACGCCGCTCCTTCCGCAGATACCGCCTGCCCCCTCCTTGTCCTCGATGCGCGGGCAATCATCGCGGGGCCCAAGGGTGCGCGGGAGGTGGACCTCGACGATTTCTTCCTCGGACCGGGCAGCACGGCGCTTGAGAAGGACGAGATCGTGAAAGAGTTCGTCATGCCCCCATTTGACGAGAATACCGGGTCCGCGTATATCAAGCATACCCGCAGGCAGGCCATGGACCTCCCCATACTCGGCGTGGCGGCGAGGATAACGATCTCGGTCAAGGACGAAAGCGAGGTGCGCTGCAGGGACATGTTCTGCACCATCGACAGCATCTCGAACATACTCTCGAGGCTGAAAGAAGAAGGGTTGAAATGCGAGGACGCGAGGATCGCCATGGGCGTTGTGGCGCCCCGGCCGATCAGGGCAAAAAAGGCGGAGGCGGCGTTAAAAGGAAAGATAGTCTCGCCGGAGCTTTTCGAAGAGATAGGAAATATCGCAGCGGGAGAAGCCCAGCCGAGGGACAGCATCCGCGGAGAAGCATGGTACCGAAGCGAGATGATAAGGGTCCTCACAAAGAGGGCGCTGATAAAGGCCATTGACAGGGTGATCCGGCCCGATGAGGCGATCTACCCCGAAAGGCTCTGGTAGGAGGGAAATAATGAAAAAGGAACTCACATTTACATTGAACGGCGAAGCAATAACGGCCGAGGTTGATCCCAAGTGGACGCTCCTCTACCTGCTCAGAGAGGTCCTGGACCTGACCGGTACAAAAGAGGGCTGCGGGTACGGTGAATGCGGGGCCTGTACGGTAATAATCGACGGCCGGGCGGTGAATTCCTGCCTTTTCCCCGTGATGGAGGCGGAAGGCAGGAGCATTACGACCATAGAAGGCATTGGCCTTAAGGACGGCTCGATGCATCCCCTCCAGACGGCATTCATCGACGAGGGCGCCGTCCAGTGCGGGTTTTGCACGCCGGGCATGATAATGTCCGCCAAGGCGCTCCTCGATGCAAATGACAAACCTACAGAGGAGGAGATCAAAGATGCGATCGAAGGAAACCTCTGCAGATGCACGGGGTACGTGAAGATATTGGATGCCATAAAATCAGCTGCAGGCGGGAGGTGAACATGAACAATCTCACGACAGTCGGAAAGAAGATCCCGAAACGCGATGCGCCGCCCAAGGCAACGGGCAGCGCCATATATATACAGGACCTGAAGGTCCCCGGCATGCTCTACGGAAAGATCCTCTACAGCAAATATCCCCACGCCCGGATAAAGGGGCTTGATACCTCAAGGGCGGAAAAGCTCCCCGGCGTGAGGGCGGTCGTCACCGCTTCCGATATGCCTGCCAATTTCAGGATCGGCGTTATGAAAGACAACCCTCCGCTGAAGGCAGGGAAGGTTTTGTCGATCCGCGACGAGATCGCCGCCGTTGCGGCGATCAGCGCGGAGATAGCCGAAGAGGCGGTATCCCTTATCGACGTTGAGTACGAGGAGCTGCCGGGCATATTCGATCCTCTGGAGGCGATGAAGGAAGGGGCGCCGCTGGTTCACGAAGAGGCAAAGTCCAATGTCCTCAAGATGCCCTGGAAGCTTGTCTGCGGGGATGTCGAGGCTGCCAAAAAGGAATCTGCATATATCGTTGAGGACACCTTCAGCACCCCGTGGGTGACCCACTGCTGCCTCGGCACGAGCGGATGCGTAGCCCAATTCGATACGAACAACAACCTTACAATGTACAGCAACACGCAGATACCGTCGCTCGCACAGAACGATTACATCGATGCGCTCAGCGCCCTCGGACTGAAGAACAGGCGGGTCCGCGTCGTTCAATGCGTTATCGGCGGCGGGTTCGGGAGCAAGCTCGACACCTATGCTTATGAATATATCGCGATCCTCCTGGCAATGAGAACGAGAAAACCCGTGAAGATAATCTTCTCCCGTGAAGAAGAGTTCTTCGCCACGTCTCCCCGCCAGTGCACGATCACAAAGATCTCCCAGGGCTGCGACAAGGAAGGGCGGCTCACATTCCGCGAGATGGAAATGATCCTCGACAACGGGGCATATACCTCTTGGGGCGCTACCACGCCGTCCGTCATGATGCTCCCCATCTCATCGCTCTACAAGGTGCCGAACATCAAATACATCGCAAAGTGCGTCTACACGAACAACACGTACAGCCAAGCCATGCGCGGCTACGGCAACCCCCAGGCCACCTTTGCCATAGAATCGTCGCTTGACCAGCTTGCCGAAAAGGCAGGGATAGATCCCTATGAGCTGAGGCTTAAGAATGCCAATGAACCGGGTGAGATCACGCCCCAGCGCTTCAAGATCACCTCCTGCGGCATGAAAGAGTGCATCGATGAGGTGGTAAAGAGGCTTGACTGGAAGGGCAAGAAGGGGAAGGGCGGCAACAGAGGGGTCGGCATGGCATCGCTTATCCACGTCGGCGGCGGGGCCCGCGTCTATAAGTCCGACGGGTGCGGTACCATCATCAAGATGGATGACTTCGGCAAGGTCGACGTATTTACGGGAGCCAGCGAAATAGGCCAGGGCTCCGACACGATCATCGCTCAGATCGTGGCAGAGGTGCTCGGCATCTCGATCGACGACGTGAACGTCATCAACAACGATACCGATATATGCCCCTGGGACGTGGGGGTCCACGCGAGCAGGACCACCTTTGTGGCCGGCAACGCAGCCCTTGGGGCGGCAAAGAAGATCAAAGAGCAGGTACTGGAGGTGGCAGCGAAGCTTCTGGAGGAAGACCCGGCGTCGCTTGATATCAAGAACGGCGTCGTCTTCTCGGTGAAGAACAGCGAGAAGACGACGCCTCTCGGGAAGGCGCTCCGGAAGGTGCATTATACCTTAGGCGGGAAGATGCTCATGGCAGAGTATTTTTACGATCCTGCCAACGAGAACTTTGACAAGGAATTCAAAGGGAACCTCTCTGTTTCTTATGCCTACGGGGCGCACGGCGTCGAGGTCGAGGTTGACAAGGAAACGGGCCAGGTGAAGATACTGAATTACATTGCCGCCCACGATGTGGGAAAGGCGATAAACCCCTTGCTGCTGGAGGGCCAGATATACGGCGGCGGTCTCCAGGGCATCGGCTACGCCCTCGGCGAGAAGATGATCTATGAGAAAGGATACCTGAAGAACGGCAACTTCCTTGATTACAAAATGCCCACGGTGAAGGACGTGCCCTACGTACAGCCGGTCATTGTGGAGTCCGACGAGAAGGACGGCCCCTTCGGTGCCAAGGGGATCGGCGAACCGGGACTTGTCCCGACGGCGCCGGCCATTGCGAATGCCGTATACGATGCGGTGGGTGTGCGCATTAAGGACCTCCCCATAACACCGGAAAAGGTCTTGAAGGCGCTCAAAGAGAAAGAGAAAGGTGCATAGAACGGCGGCTCATGGCTGACAGATTTATCAGCCATGAGCCATTTTTAATCTGGGCGCGCTACAGCCCTGAAGTTTTCCCCCATTCACGCCAGTTGAGGCCGGTCTTCTTTTCCCAGTCCGATTCGAACTTGTCGGTGAAAAAGGCGTGGAGCTTTTCGAAAAGGTTTTTCCACCCCGACTCAAAGTCGTGCTTGAAGACGTCTTCAAGAAAGGGAACGACCTCTCCGAGCTTGTCTTTCGGAAGATATGAGCGGGCCTTCATGTCATATGATCTTTTCAGGGCATCGGAGCTCAGGGCGTGGGCGGTGAGCATGACGACCTTCATGCTCTTTTTGACCGCAAGGTCCAGAAGGTCAAAGCCCCTTACGCCCATGATGTCCAGTATGACCACGTCGTAGGGGTTGGATTCGATCATCTTCGATGCAGCCTCAAAGGTGGTGGCCTTGTCGAACAGGCATTGCGGACAGGCGTCCTTGATCTCTTCCTCGAGGACTGTCAATACGTCGGGCTCATCATCAACAGCCAGGATCTTTTTTCCGTTTAAAATGGACTCGCTCATTATATCCTCCTTTTTGGGTTACATTAAAGGGGTGGGATCCGGACGGTAAAACACGAGCCTTCTCCTTCCCCGCTTTTTACAACGATTTCCCCTCTCATCGTCTCCACGAGGGATTTTACGCATGAAAGGCCGAACCCGAGGCCTTCGGCGCCGCTTTGTGTTTTATTCTTCAGGTGAAAGAAACGCTTAAAGATGTAATCCTGTTTTTCCTGCGGGATTCCTGCTCCGTCATCCTCAACAGTGACTACAAGGTCCATATCGCCATTGACGGCAAGCTTCATCCTTTCTTTGCGGTATTTCATGGCGTTGGTAATGAGGTTTCTCGTGATCTGCTGGATCTTCTTGCGATCATGGATAAACGGGGCTTTGCTGTACCTGCCGGAGATCTCGATGGAGATGCCGTTCGCGCCGAGCACATGGCTAAACTCTTTTTCGCCGGCCGTTTTTGACAGTGCGGAGGCGATATCGGGATTGACTATCTCAAGGGCGTCCAGGAGCGCCTCCCTTACGACCTCGGCAATTACCACTTCATCCTTTCTGAATAGCCCCTCCTCTGACCGGTAGACCTCTATCATCTCCTGGAGGAGCGCCTTTGCCCTGTTCGCGTTTCTGAGGACCCTTTCGAGGGTCTCGCGCTGGGCATCGGGGATGGTCCCGAATTTATCCTCTTTGCTTAAAAGGCTGTTGATGCTCGTCGAGACGATCGAAAGGGGCCCCGTCAGGTCGTGTATCAGCAGATCAACAAGCGGATCTTTTCGCATCATTCTGCAACCCTCATCTTGTAATATGTTCTTTTGAGGCAGCAAAAGTCAAATAAAAAGTATTGAACATCAGCTGTTAGCTGCCATTCGAGGATCCTGTTTATAGAATTTTTTTAGTTTATTCGGTTCTTTAGAGCAAGCTCGCTTATTCCAAAACGGTTTGCTCAGGATACCTCAAGAAATGTATTGATATTTTGATTGATTTTTCCTATGCCTGGTATATTATCTAAGAAAAAAACAAATTAGTATATTAATCGTTACGCCGTTGATGATTACCCCTGAACGAGGAGTTTGAGTGCCCGCGAAAGAAGCCACAGCCCGAATCAAGATCAACAAGCTGCTCGAAGCGGCTGGCTGGCGTTTCTTCCCCGATGGCAACGGTCCAGCAAATATCCGTCTTGAGCCGACCGTGGTAATCAAGCCCGTTGACCTCGACTCGCTCGGTGAAGACTTCGAGAAAGCCGAGCGCGGCTTCGTCGATTTTCTGCTGCTCGACGCCCGCGGATTCCCGCTGATTATTCTGGAGGCCAAGGCCGAGGACAAGAACCCTCTCGTTGGCAAGGAACAGGCCCGCAAGTACGCCCGCTCCCAGAACTGCCGCTTCGTCATCCTCTCGAACGGCAACCTGCACTACTTCTGGGATCTGGAGCGCGGCAATCCCTACATTATCACCTCGTTCCCGACCCCCGATTCGGTGGCCGGCTACAAACAGATCACCCCGAACCCCCAGCGCCTCGTCGAAGAGCGCGTCAAAACGGACTACATCGTCCTTACTCAGCGCCCGACCTACCAGTCCGAGGCGGGATGGAAGAATGAGGCCGAACGTCCGGCATACATCCAGGCCAACAAGCTCCGGTTTCTGCGCCCCTATCAGCTCAAGGCTATCCATCAGTTACAGACCGCGGTGCGGGACGGCAAGGACCGCTTCCTTTTCGAGATGGCGACGGGCACAGGTAAGACGCTGGTATCGGCTGCCGTCATCAAACTCTTTCTTCGCACCGGTAATGCGAAGCGCGTTCTTTTCCTTGTGGACCGACTCGAACTGGAGGCTCAAGCGGGCCGGAAGGCAAATTCTCCACTGCTTCTGCTTTCTGCCGACTTCAAAACCGTTATCTACAAGGAAACCCGCGATGACTGGCGGCGGGCTGAGATTGTCGTCACCACGGTGCAGTCGCTCCTCTTCAACAACAAGTACCAGCGGCTCTTCTCACCAACCGACTTCGATCTGGTGATCTCCGATGAGGCCCACCGCTCCATCGGTGGTAACGCCCGCGCGGTGTTCGACTACTTCATCGGCTACAAGCTTGGGCTTACCGCCACACCCCGCGATTACCTGCGGCGATTTAACAAGGACAACCCGAGCACGCGCGACCCGCGCGAGGCCGAGCGCCGCCTGCTGCTCGACACCTACCGCACCTTCGGTTGCGAAAGCGGCCAGCCGACCTTCCGCTACTCGCTTCTCGACGGCGTCAAGGACGGCTACCTGATCAACCCGACTGTGGTGGACGCCCGGACGGAGATCACCACCGAGTTGCTCTCTGAAGAGGGCTTCATAGTCTCCTTCACCGACGACACCGGCGATGACCAGCAGGAAGCCTTCAAGCAGCGCGAGTTTGAGAAACGCTTCTTCTCGGAGGCCACCAACACCGTCTTCTGCAAGACCTTCCTCGAAAATGCACTACGCGATCCCGTCAGTGGAGAGATCGGCAAGTCTATTGTTTTTGCGGTCAGCCAGAACCATGCTGCCAAGCTGGCGCAGATCTTCAACCAGATCGCGGACCGCATGTTTCCCGGCAGATACCAGTCGGACTTCGCCGTTCAAGTGACTTCCTCGGTTCCCGACGCCCAGCAGTTCACTATCAACTTCGCCAACAACAACCTGATGGGATCGGGCAATTTCATCCCCGCCTACAAGACCAGCAAGGCACGGGTGTGCGTCACCGTGGGCATGATGACAACCGGCTACGACTGCACCGACATCCTCAACCTCGGTCTTTTCCGGCCCATCTTCTCGCCCACCGACTTCATCCAGATCAAAGGGCGTGGCACGCGCAACCATGATTTCCTGGAACAGCTCTTCGACGAGGCCCTCCGGGCAGGAGTTCCCCAGCCGCGGAAAACCGCCTTCAAACTATTCGACTTCTTCGCCAACTGCGAGTACTTCGAGACCGGGTTCAATTACGACGAGGTGCTCAAGCTGCCGCTTCCGACCGGCAAGCCTCGCGAGGAAGGCGGCGGAACCGGGCCGGTCGTGTACGATGGCACCTACGAACATCTTGGCACCGACATCCTATCCTCGGTGCGGGAGGAGACGATCGGCTACGAGGGCATGAAGATTGACCGCATGTTCTTCGAGCGCTTCGAGGAGACGGTGCGCGAAGACCCTGTCATCGCCGCCGCCGTTGAAGCTGGACAGTGGGATCGAGTGATCGATTACGTCAACTGTGAGGTCTTCGACAAGCCCGAGGAGTATTACAGCCTCGACAAGCTGCGGAAGGCCGCCGCTGTGGACAGGCGCATCACCCTGCGCGAGATACTGGAGAAGGTCTTCGGCCTGATCCCGAGCTTCAAAAGCAAGGACGAGCTGCTGGAGGAGGAGTTCGCCAAGTTCGTCGCCGACCACGTCCCCAAACCACCCTCAGCGATCCCGGCCATCAAGCATTACTTCAAGGCCTATGTCACCAGCGGGCGGGTGCGCGACATCATCGACCAACGACAGTTCACCGATCTCGCCACAAACCCGGTCTTCTCGACCCGTGATTTCAAGGCCGTGCCCGAGCCGTTCCGCACGCTCGTGCCGGAGTACATCAAGGACTACGTCTCCTTGAACCAGTTCGCCGCATAGGAGAGAACCAATGAGCAAACCCCGCAAGGCCACTGTTAGCGTTAAGGGAACCGATGTCACGGTACTTGTCCTTGGAGAGCAGGATTTCATATCCCTGACCGACATTGCCAGGCATAAGGAGCCGGATCGTTCCGATCACGTTATTCAAAACTGGATCAGGAACCGCAACACTATTGAATTTCTCGGCATCTGGGAACGGCTCAACAATCCGCAGTTTAAACCCCTCGAATTCGAGGGGTTTAGAAGTAGGGCCGGTCTTAACAGCTTCGTACTAACTCCCACGCAATGGATTGACGCCACCGACGCCATTGGGATCATCTCTCGTCCTGGACGCTACGGCGGAACATTCGCACACAAGGACATTGCATTCGAGTTCGCATCCTGGATTTCCGTGGAGTTCAAGCTCTTTCTCATCAAAGAATTCCAGCGCCTCAAAGAGGATGAAAACAGCCGCCTCTCGCTCGCCTGGAACCTGAACCGGACGCTGTCGAAGCTCAATTACCACATCCATACCGACGCCATCCAGACAAACCTGATACCCCCGGAAGTTACCCCGGCACAGGCAGCCATGACCTACGCCAGCGAGGCCGATATCCTGAATGTGGCCCTGTTCGGCCACACCGCGGCCGAGTGGCGTAGAGCTAACCCGGATAAAAAAGGGAACGTCCGGGACTATGCCACGGTTGAACAATTGCTCGTGCTGGCCAATATCGAAGGCATGAACGCCGAACTTATCCACATGGGTCTTTCCCAGGGCGAGCGCCTCAAACGACTCAACGAAATCGCCATCCGCCAGATGCAGGTGCTGACCGCCGCGCCTGCCGTAAAGCAGTTGAAGGGATAGCCATGCTCGACGCCAACACCAAACGCCGCATCGACACCGCCCGCGACATCCTCGTGGGCAAGGTGCCCGACCCCAAGAGCCAGGTCGAGCAGATCACCATCTCACTGATCTACAAGTTCATGGATGACATGGACGCCGAGGCCGAGGAGCTGGGCGGCAGACGGAAATTCTTCGCCGGCGAGTACGCCCGCTACGGCTGGGCGAAGCTCATGCGCTCGGGGCTCGGCGGTCACGAGACCCTGAATCTCTACGCCGAGGCCATCGCCAAGATGCCGGAGAACCCCGGCATCCCGCCGCTCTTCCGCGACATCTTCAAGAACGCCTTCCTGCCCTACCGCGACCCGGAGACCCTGCGCGCCTTCCTCAAGATCATCGACGAATTCGAGTATGACCACTCCGAACGCCTGGGCGACGCTTTCGAGTACTTGCTTTCCGTCCTCGGCTCACAAGGCGACGCCGGCCAGTTCCGTACCCCCCGTCATATCATCGATTTCATCGTCGAGATCGTGGATCCGAAGAAGACGGACACCGTGCTCGACCCTGCCTGCGGCACGGCAGGCTTCCTGATTTCCTCCTACAAGCACATCATCCGGGCGAATACCGATAAGGACGGCAACAGCACCCTCACGCCCGACGAGCGTGGGCGGCTGGCCGCCAACTTCAAGGGGTATGACATCTCGCCCGACATGGTGCGCCTGTCGCTGGTCAATATGTACCTGCACGGCTTCACCGATCCGCACATCTACGAGTACGACACGCTGACTAGCCAGGACCGCTGGAACGAGTACGCCGACGTCATACTCGCCAACCCACCCTTCATGTCGCCGAAGGGCGGCATCAAGCCACACAACCGTTTCTCGGTGCAGAGCAAGCGTAGCGAGGTGCTTTTCGTGGATTACATGGCCGAGCACCTAACACCCAGCGGCCGCGCCGGCATCATCGTGCCTGAGGGCATCATCTTCCAGAGCCAGACCGCGTACACCCAACTGCGCAAGATGCTGGTGGAGGAATACCTCGTCGCCGTCGTTTCCCTGCCAGCCGGTGTGTTTAACCCTTACTCTGGCGTCAAGACCTCAATCCTGATCCTCGACAAGGCGTTGGCGAGGCAGACCGACCGCATCGGCTTCTTCAAGATCGAGAACGACGGCTTCAACCTCGGTGCCCAGCGGCGCCCCATCGACAAGGATGACCTGCCCCAGGCCCGCGCCGAGATCACAGAGTGTCTGCGCCGCCTGCGGGCGCGGGAGTCGCTGGAGGACTTCCGGCCTGCGCTCGGGCTGGTCGTGCCGAAAACGACGATACTGGCGAACGACGACTGTAACTTGAGCGGAGAACGATATCGAGACAATGTGATCCGCACATCAACCTACCCGCTCGTGCCAATCGGCGAGCTTTGCGAACTCATCAATGGCCGCGCCTTCAAGCCCGAAGACTGGGAGAATGCCGCAAGTGGTGGGCTTCCCATTGTCCGCATCCAAAACCTCAATACGCCCGCCAGCGGCTTCAACTACTACACGGGCGAGGTCGTTGACCGACACATTATCCAGCACGGCGAATTACTCTTCTCTTGGTCGGGTTCACGCGGCACATCGTTTGGTGCACACATTTGGCGAGGTCAGAAGGCGGTTCTGAATCAGCACATCTTCAAAGTCGCCTTCGATAAGACACGGGCGACCAAGATGTACTTGCTCCACGCCTTGAACAAGGCGGTTACCGAGGTGGAGGAGAACCTCCACGGGGGAGTTGGACTGGTTCACATCACTAAGGGCAACCTTGAGAGAATTCAAATTCCCCTGCCGCCCTTGGAGATCCAGAAGGAAATCATGTCGGAAATCGAGGGCTACCAGAGAGTCATCGATGGCGCCCGCGCCGTCCTCGACCACTACCGCCCCCACATTCCCATCCACCCCGACTGGCCGATGATGGAACTCGGCCAAGTGATCGAGGACAAGCCGCGGAACGGTTACTCAGGGAAGCCCGTGGATCGGATCACCGAGACGAGAGTTTTGTCTCTGAGTGCGACCACTACTGGCAAACTCGACGCGACGAAGTTCAAGTACCTTGATGAGAAGATCCCCGACGACGCTAGTTGCCGTTGCCGATACGGCGACATCTACCTACAGCGTGGGAACACAGTTGAACTCGTGGGCACCGCAGCAATGTTCGACTCGGAGGATCCCAGCTACATCTACCCCGACCTAATGATCCGGGTTCGCGCCGATCGAAGCAAGATTGAACCTCGGTTTCTGCTGACCGTACTTCAAGGGCCATCGGCCCGCCAATTCCTGACGATAAATGCGGTCGGAGCAGCGGGAAGCATGCCGAAGATCAATCAGGCGATCGTCGAGCGAGTGCCCGTGCCCCTCCCGCCACTCGAAACCCAGCGTGCCATCGTCGCCGAAATCGAGGCCGAGCAGGCGTTGGTGGCCGCCAACCGCGAGCTGATCGCCCAGATGGAAAAGAAGATTCAGGCCACCCTCGCCCGTATCTGGGGTGAAGAGAAGGATACAAAAAACTTTGTACCTGAACTTTAGTCATACGGACGCTTTGCTATGGGATACCCCGACACCATGTCTATGAAAATTATTTTGCACAAAATACCACAAAAAAAGTTGATTGGCTTTTGCTCCGTAAATCATCAAAAACCATTGAACAGCTTCAAACGTGTTGTTTTCCGCAGGAAATGCATGGATATTTTGATTGATTTTTCATTGGTCTGGGATATTATGTAAGAAAAAGACAAATTAACATAATAATTTTTGGGCATCTGAAGCAATGGAGGTGAAGGAATACGAGGCGATATCAGGATTATATAGATCAACTTGCCCTCGGAACGCATTACGGCGTATTTATAGACGATACCGGTTCGCCCGGTCTACAATCCACCCCGACTAATTTGCACCCAGAACGTAAGTCATGGGTTGGCGTTGTCGTTTCTCCTTCGCAAATGCCTGAAGTCATGAGACAGCTCCCAGGGGCACTTAGGCGACTTCATCAAAACACCGGGGCTAAGGAGTTCCATTTTTGCGATATATATGCTGGAAAGAAGGAATTCAAAAATATTGATCTACAAGTACGCCTTGGGGTTTTCAAGTTCATGGCAGAGATTTTCAGCATATACGGATTCCCCATTTTTGTACAAACCCTTGACCCTATTACGCTCAAAGACGTTCGCCAAAGGACATCTTTTCCTGATAAAATGGGGCCGTTCAATCTGAAAAAACAAGAAGATTTGGCGCTCGTCTTTCTCCTAATTCGCATAAAAGGGTACCTTGAAGAAACAAGGCTTGCCTTGGAAACTGGGCGAGTTTTCGTTGACGAAGGATTCAAGAAGAACGGGGTCGCAATTCACATTCCTTTCTGGGAGTCTGTGTTTTCTGACGGTTTGATATGTTTTGCGTCATCATCCTCCATATTTCCCATTCAACTCGCTGACTTTGCGGCCTTTGCGTTAAACAGAACACAATTACTCATAGGAAAACCAACACTGAATTCTCTGGACGTAGAATTAATGAAGATATTGACACCTATCGCTTGGAATTTTCAAAACATAGAGAGGAAGGGCATAGAACTCACAGAAGTAGTGGAAAACAACGATGTTGCTGACGGATAGATTGGAAAGAGACCTTATGTTGCCCAACCCGTGGATGCAGCCAATCGGCCATAAAGTGGCCTCTGGCTGATCCTTATGTTATCTCAAGAATGGAGGACTTAAGTGCCGCCTAAAGCTTTCATTTCATACAGCTGGACTTCTCCTAGTCATCAGGCCTTGGTGAAGCACTGGGCAGATCAATTGCTTTCAGACGGCGTTGATGTCGTCCTCGATATCTATGACTTGAAAGAGGGAAATGACAAATACGCATTCATGGAGCGCATGGTAACGGAGATACGGGGACGCTCTTGAAATATTGACAAGTTATGGAAATAGCCGCCCAACAAGGCAATCCAGTGGACGTCTTACAGCCGCTGCTGATTTTGTCGGGCCCAGAAGAAGGAAGGGAGACGAATCATGAAGGATGACCACACTGGTCTTGCTGTTACCACGAAAACAGAAACGGCTCTGGACATCGCGGCCGCTGTCGCAAGTACGATACCTTGGATAGGCGGGCCAGTCGGAAGCGTACTCAGCGGAATGTCTCTTGGTCGAAAGATGTCGCGAGTGAGAGAAGTCCTCATGGGCCTTGCGGAGGAGTTATCAGGTTTCAAGTCCACGGTATCCGAAGAGTACGTACGAACAGAAGAATTTGAAGAGCTCCTTGAACAAACACTCAAACGCGCCGCAGAAGAAAGAAGCGAGGAAAAAAGACGTATTTATAGAGACTTCTTGATAGACGCTATTTCGTCTCCTGGAGAAGCATACGACGAACAAATCCGCTTCTTGCGAACGCTTGAAGAACTTCAACCCGATCACCTTCGACTTATCCGGGCGCTGCATCAATCCCCCAGCCCGAGCCCTGGGATGATGGGTTCTCCTAACCAAACACTCCGACGGCGTCTGCCGGAGTTCGACGAGGAACGTATCGGTGATTTGTTGGCGCAGTTGAATGATTTGCGATTGACAAATCTGTCGAGCCTGAAGGTGATGATGACGGGCCACGGGGCGGAAGACTTAAGGCATTCGATTACCGCATATGGACAGCGGTTCTTGCGCTACATTATGAAGGCATAACGAGTAAGTGCACCGGACGTGGCTATATACGGAGCGCCACGCCGGTGACCATCGTGTTATAAGAATATGTTTTAGTCCTTCCAGGTATGTAGCCTGACAGCAGTGTCGGGGTATCCTGAGCAAACCGTCATGAGGAAGAAATCAGCTCATAGTTGATAGCTCATAGCTGATAGAAAGTCGTTTTGTTCGTGGTCTGTACGTTTTTCCGCATCTACGCATACACGCATATACTCATCATCGCCAATAGGCATTCAACGTGTTTGCGGGGATATTCCGACACAATGCTCACTTGCTTGCAGTCACGCCCCATTGCCCGGTTTCACGATATTGTGCTTCTTGATCTTGTATCTCAGCATCCGCTCGCTGAGGCCGAGCGCGGAGGCCGCCCTCGTCTGCACCCAGTCGGCGTTGATAAGGGCCTCGGTGATCATTCTCTTCTCGAGCGCCCCCACGGTGTCCTTCATCCTTTTCTCCGAGGCGGCATCAGCGTGTGCAGGGGATAGCGGCAGATCTTCCCGGGAGATATGATCTCCCCTCGTCAGGACGACAGCCCTTTCTATGACATTTTCGAGCTCCCTCACGTTGCCGGGATAATCATGCTTGATGAGCATATCCCGCGCCTCGCTGGTGATCCCCTTTATGTTCCGGTTGTGCCTGTCGTTGAACCTTTTCAGGAAATGATCGATAAGGAGCGGGATGTCTTCCCTCCTCTCCCGCAAAGGGGGCAGGGGAATGGCCACCACCTTGAGCCTGTAATAGAGGTCTTCCCGGAAGGCCCCCTTTTTTACCTCTTCCTCGATGTTCCTGTTCGTTGCCGTGATGATCCGCACATCCACCTTGACCGGATGGAGCCCCCCCAGCCTCTCCACCTCTTTTTCCTGGATGACCCTTAAGAGCTTCGACTGAAGGGGAAGCGGTATGTCGCCTATCTCGTCAAGGAAGATCGTCCCTTTGTTCGCCAGCTCGAACTTCCCTATCTTTCTCTGATATGCGCCGGTAAAGGCCCCCTTTTCATATCCGAACAATTCGCTCTCCAGGAGCGTCTCGGGGATTGCCGCACAGTTTACCTTGATGAGGGGATGGTTCTTTCTTTCGCTTAATGCATGGAGGAGGTTGACGATGACCTCCTTCCCTGCGCCGCTTTCCCCTTCAATGATGCAGGTCGAGTCGGTCTTTGCCACCCTTACAACGAGACTTGCCACCTCGTGCATCTTATCGCTCTGGTATATGAAGTCCTCGGACTTGAACCTGTCTTTCAGGGTCTCCTTCAGGACCTTATTTTCTCGGATGAGGTGTGTCTTTTCCTCGATCTTTTTTATTTTAAAGAAAAGGTCATCGAGGTCCACCGGCTTTGTGAGATAATCCGTTGCCCCTGCCTTCAGGGCCTCAACGGCATTTTCAATGGTCCCGAAGGCGGTGATCATAATGATATCGACCTCAGGGTTCATCTCTTTGAATGTTTTGAGGAGGGTCAGGCCATCGGTATCAGGCAGCCTGTAGTCAAGAAAGACGATCTCAAAGGGGTTGTCTTTGAACAGGCTTATTGCATCGGAGCCGTTTCCCGCGGTTGCTACGGTATGCCCTTCTTTTTCCAGGAGGCCTCCGAGCAGTGTCCGCTGCGTCTCCTCATCCTCAACGATCAATATGCGCGCCCTATCCATTTTTGTCCCCCCTTTCCTCTGCGTTGTGCTTCAACGGCAAGGTCACAACAAACGTTGTGCCTGCACCCTCTTCGCTATTCACCTTGATATCGCCGTTATGGTCCTTGATGATAATATAGGAGATGGGCAGACCGAGCCCTATCCCCTTGTCCTTTGTCGTAAAATAATACTCGAAGATCCTGCCCTTGTTCTCTTCTTTTATGCCGGCGCCGGAGTCTTTGATGATGACGTCAACCGCCTCGCCGTGTCTTTCTGTGAACAACTCGACAACACCTTTTGATTGGATCGCCTCGACGCCATTGACGACGATATTGTAAAAGGCCTGTTTGAGCCTGTCTTTTTGTGATTCTATAATAATGTCGGCGTGGACGTTGTTCCTGACCTCAACGTTACGCGATGCCGCCTTTTCTTTGATCACCATAAGCACTTCTTCCACGATAGTATAAAGTTTTTCCTGTGAGAAGGGTATATTTGCCTTTGTCGAGAGCAGGAATTCCTCTACAATCCTGTCGACCCTTGTCAGCTCGCTTCTGACGATATCGAGAAATTGATCGTATTCTTTTTTCTTCTCTTCGGCAGGAGAAAATTCCCTTTTCAGGCGCTGGACGGAGAGGCTTATGGCGTTTAAGGGGTTCCGGATCTCGTGTGCCATGCCGGAGGCAAGCCTGCCGAGGGAAACGAGCCTTTCCCTGAGCGCGAGCTCTTTCTCCATCTCCCCCACCTTCTTTTCGTGCCTTCTCTCAAGGATGAAGATGACAAAGGTGCCGATCGCCCCTGACCCTGCGAGGAATATAAGGGTAATGATGAAGCTCATGGTGGTTCTCTGCATGGTGTCGTCGGCAAGCTCCCTCGAAATGAGCACTTCCATCCTGTGGCCGGGGAGAAATCGTGAATCGAGCGGCTTTGAAAGCACAAAGGCCTTTCCTTTTTCGTCGATGATGGCCAGGTAGGGCGAACCTTTCTCGTCGTATATCTTAATGCCTACAACGTTGAATCTCCGCTCCTCCCTCTCCAGGACCTCTTTAATAACGAACTTTTTTCTTAGCAGATCCAGCTCCTTTTCGTCAATACTGAAAAAGACGACCCTTCCTTTTGCCCACATTCCCATAACAAGCGCAGGGTCTTTATGCGCCGGCATTTTTAGTACCGTATCCTGTTCTTTTGCGAGAAGGGCCTTCAGTGATGCCGGCGGTATCGTAAAATCACCCTTTCTGAATATGACGTTGCCGTTTGGGTCGATGATCGCGAAACTGGAGAGGGGGATAGCGCCGGCGTCAGCCGTTTCAGTATTGCTGAAGAGGTTGTAGATGTCCTCAAGGATGGCCTCATCGGAGACCATGGCATTGAGAAAATTCGGCGTGATAATAGCAGGTGACCTTTCGAGAAGGTCGAGATACTCAAGGTTAATATCAATTTCACGCCTGATATGCGTATAAATGATCTCGCCTTCCCCGCGAAGGAGGTTCTCAATGTTTTCCTTTATGATGCCGATCTGGAAATAACCGGTTATGGCAATGAGGAGAAAAAGAATAGCGAACAAAAGCGAGGGAAAGAGTATTGTCTTTTTATCTCCCATACCTTCTCGGTCGGAAAGTGCGCACCTTCTGTCTCTGTTCGGTGTCACAGAAGCTGTTGTATCTTTCCCTCTGTTCCTTGTTCAGTGTTCGCGATACCTCTCCTCTGTACTGGTTGTAAAGGTTGTTTCTTGACCGCTCTATCTCCCCGATCTCATTGCGGAGCTTGTCCATCTTTTCAGGGTTCGCCGAAGGATTTTTACTGAGCTCCTGGAGTTCGAGGCGCTTCCTTATGGATTCCTGTTTTAATGTCCTCCACTCGTCGACGTATCTGTTCCTTATCCCGTCCATCTGCGTCTTCTGGGAATGAGAAAGTCCGAGCCCCCTCTCGAACTCTGCATAGGAGTCCTGACCGAAGAGAGGGGGCGCGGAAAGGAGGAGGAGAAGAAGGAGCGGGATAATAATTGTCATGGATTTACCGGCACCCACACTTTATGGGAAGGCACCCATCTTCCCCCGGCCCATTGTCCCGGAACATCAACCCATTGTCCAGGGGGAGGTTCGAGCTGCTGGCCCGCCTGGGGATAAGCGGTGGCCGCGCTCATTGGCTGCTGTGACGCAACGGCGACCCTTTCGTTGGCAACGCTCTGATCAACGGCATTCCCTCCGATAACGCCGGCAAGCCCGCCTACTGCTGCGCCGATGAGGGTTGAGGCCGTGTCGCGGCCGATTATCTGCCCTGCCAGGGCGCCCAACCCCGTACCTATCGCCGCGCCCTTCTGGGTGTTATAGCCCGTCGATGTGCAGGAAGCGGCCAGAAAACTTACTGCTATGATTATTGTTAAAAACAATCCTCTTCTCATTGTACACCTCCTTGTCGTAAGAGAAAGGAGGGCTGGTGACCAGCCCTTTCCTTACACTCTGCCGCATGGCCCCGGCCTGGAACCCTGTCTGCCGAAGCCCTTTTTGCTGAAGCCTCTTGCGCCGAATCCTCGCCCGGACTCGCTAAGCTGTTTGAGCTGTTCCGGGGTAAGTATCTTCCTCTGTTCGAGCTTGAACTGCACCGCCTTATCCTGCAATTTTGTCCTCAAGGCATTGACCTCTTTCTGTTTCGCGAGGATCGCAGCGTCATCAGCGGTCGGGTTTGTGTACAGCGACCTCAACTCGTTCCTTTTCTGGAAGAGCTCATATCTCATGGCCGATGTCTCGTTACGCTGCTTTTCTTTAAGCTGCCACATCTTGTCCATCTGTTCCTTGCTGAGGTTGAGGGATGGTCCTGGCCCGTAGCCCGCAGCGGCTCCCCGGACCAAGCCGGGTCCGCCCGCTTTGCCGGTGCCCGCTCCTGCTCCCGGACCAAATGCGAAGACCGTTGTGGTGATCGCGATCAAGAGTGCCACCAACATTCCTACATACATCTTTTTCATTGTAACCTCCTGTAAAGATTTTTTCAAACACTATCCCCAATAGAGCAATATGCGTGCCAAAAAGATAATGCATCATAACAAATTGATATTGTTGATGATTAAAATTTACAAGAAAAATTCGCCTTCATAAAAAGGCAACAAATGTCGAAGTAATCCATCAATGGTCGACAATATTGTCGGCACCGGTTATTGCACATGTTTTTATAGGTTTACTGAAAGAAATGTGATATATATTTAGGTTATTCCATATATTAAAAACAGGAGAAGCGGCATGATCGACGAGAGAATTGTTACCAAAGCCATTGTCGAGCGGTATACAGAAAAATTTCTTTCCTGCCTTGAGATCGATGTGGCTGTCTGCGGCGCCGGCCCGTCAGGGCTTGTGGCTGCCCATTATCTGGCCAAAAAGGGACTGAAGACGGTGATATTTGAGAGAAAGCTCTCCATCGGCGGCGGCATGTGGGGCGGCGGCATGATGTTCAATGAGATCGTTGTCCAGGATGAAGGAAAGACGATACTGGATGAATTGGGGATAATGACGAGACAGTATAAAAAAGGATACCACGTGGCAGACTCCGTGGAATGTGTGAGCGGACTCACGTATAAGGCAATGAAGGCAGGCGCGAAGATATTCAACCTTATCAGCGTTGAAGACCTTGTGGTGCGAAAAGAAAGGGTCGCCGGCGTCGTGATCAACTGGACGGCTGTCGAAATGGCATCTCTTCATGTGGACCCGCTGACGATCATGTCGAAGTGTGTTGTCGATTCCACGGGCCACCCCCTGGAGGTTGTCAGGGTGCTTGAGAGGAAGATGAACGTGCGGCTCAACACCCCCTCAGGGAAGGTTGAGGGAGAGCGCTCCATGTGGGCAGACATTGCAGAGGCGACAACCCTCGAGAACACCAAAGAGGTCTTTCCCGGCCTTTATGTCGCCGGCATGAGCGCGAACGCTACCTTTGGCTCATACAGGATGGGGCCCATCTTCGGCGGCATGCTCCTGTCCGGCAAGAAGGTTGCCGAGCTTATTGCGAAAAAGATCAAATGAAGAATATCCTAACTATTGCGGGGTATGACCCAACATCAGGCGCGGGAATCACGCGCGATGCGGACACCTTCTTCTCCTTTGGCTTTCACGCCATATCGGTGCCGGCGTGCACCGTTGTGCAGGGTCCAAAAGGCGTGATGGATGTATTCCCGACACCACAGGATCAATTCAGCCTGATGCTCGGTATGATAAATGACGATCTGCAGGTTGACGGCGTGAAGATCGGCGTGGTCTGTGACCGGTGGTACGTAGATGAGATCTCAAGGTTTCTCAGAAAGAAAAAGGGTATCCCTGTCGTTGTCGACCCGGTCTTTGCATCCAAGAACAAAAAGGAACTCATTACCGAGGAGGGCATGAGGAGGCTTGTCGGCTCCCTTTTCCCGGCCGCGCGCATCGTTACCCCGAACATTGAAGAAACATCCCTTTTGATAGGGGAAAAGATCGACAGCGTGGAGGAAATGAAGGCGGCGGCAAAGGTGCTCGTCGACTCAGGCGTCAAGGCTGTTATTATAAAAGGGGGACACCTCAAGGGCGAGCCGACAGACGTCTTTTACGATGGCAAAGAGTTTGTGGAATGGAAGAAGAAAAGGATAGACCGGACAATACACGGCACCGGATGTTCATTCTCATCGTCTGTGCTGACCTTCCTTGTTGCCGGTTATCCCCTGAAGGAGTCCTTTTTGGCGGCGCAGGTGCACATGGAAAGGCTTATAAGGGGCAGCTACCGTATCGATGAAGGCGGATATTACTACCTTTCCTCAGGGATTATGAACGGCAAGGCGGCACAGAGGCTGGAAGCGCTGGTGGAGCTGCAAGAGGCCGCGAAGCGTTTATCAAAGCTCAACTGCATCGAGTTTGTTCCGGAAGTTCAAATGAATATGGGCTATGCCCTGGCGGACGCGAAGGGGACTGAGGATGTTGCCGCGTTTCCGGCAAGGATAGGCAAACGCGGTAACAACATAGATTTCAGGGGGGATCCCGAGTTCGGCGCCTCGTCCCATGTGGCAAGGCTCATCCTCACATACATGCGCCATTATCCCTTTATGCGTTCCTGCGTGAGCATACGGTACGACGAGGCAGTCCTTTCGAAGGCGAAGGGGAGCAACATTGATGTTGTCTTTTTTGATCGCAGGAAGGAACCGCTGAAGGTAAGAGGCGCTGAAGGTAAAAGCCTTGACCACCTTGTTGATATGACCCTCCGGAAGGCAGCAACACCGCCCGATATTATCTATGACAAAGGGGACATCGGCAAAGAACCGATCATAAGGCTTTTCGCACGAAACCCCTTGGAGCTTATTAAAAAGATGGAGATGATACGGCCATGAAGAATCAATTAACAGCGGCACGGAAGGGAAAGATCACAAAGATAATGGAGCGTGTCGCACACGATGAAGGCATAGACAGGAATGTTTTACGTGAAAACGTAGCCTCAGGGAAGGCCGCGATCCTGGCAAACAACCGGCACAAAGATTTTACGCCGAAGGGTGTTGGGAAGGGACTGTGCGTCAAAGTAAACGCCAATCTGGGCACCTCCCCGGAAAAGTACGGGATCAAGGAAGAGCTTGAGAAGGTGAAGATGGCGCGAGAGGCTGGAGCCGACACGGTAATGGATCTCAGCACCGGGGGCAACCTTGATGAGATACGCAAGGTGGTCATAGAAGAGTCAAGGATACCTGTCGGCACTGTCCCGATCTACCAGGCTGCCGTTGAGACGGTCAAAAAGAGAAAGACCATAACCAGGATGGAGCCTGACGAGATATTCGAGGTTATTGAAAGGCACGGAATGGACGGCGTTGATTTTGTTACCGTTCACTGCGGCGTTACGCAGCGGTCGCTGGAAAGACTGCGGAACCAGGGAAGGATCACCGACATAGTCAGCCGGGGGGGAGCGTTCCTCGCGCAGTGGATGATCGTCAACAAGAAGGAGAATCCCCTTTACGAGCAGTTTGACCGTCTTGTCGGGATCGCGCGGAAATACGATATGACGCTGAGCCTCGGAGACGGCCTGAGGCCGGGGTGCATCGCCGACGCTACAGACAGGGGACAGGTCGAGGAGCTCATTATCCTTGGAGAACTTTGTGCAGAGGCCCTACGGAACGATGTGCAGGTGATGATCGAAGGGCCGGGTCACGTGCCGATCAACCAGATAGAGGCGAACATTGTCCTCCAGAAAAGGCTTTGCAACGAAGCCCCCTTTTATGTCCTCGGTCCTATTGTAACCGATATAGCGCCGGGCTACGACCACATCACGTCAGCGATCGGGGGGGCCATTGCGGGGTACTACGGCGCCGATTTCCTCTGCTATGTAACGCCTTCGGAACACCTTGGTCTGCCGTCGCCGAAAGACGTCAGGGACGGCGTAATTGTCACAAAGATTGCGGCGCATGCTGCAGACCTGGCAAGAGGCAACGAAAAGGCCTTCAGGCTGGACAAGGCCATGTCGCAATACCGGAAGGCGCTTGACTGGAAGGGCCAGCTAAAATGCGCCATTGACCCTGACAAGATCAGGGAGTTCCGGAAAGACAGGAACCTGAAAAACGATGTGTGCAGCATGTGCGGAGAATATTGTTCCATAAAGCTCATGAAGGATTATCTGAAAAAATAAATGGATGTCTCCACAAAATGGCAGTTTGAGGTCCTTACCGTTTCAGAAATCACATCTTCCATAAAACAGTTTATTGGCGGCAGGTTCCGGAACGTCTGCGTTGAAGGCGAGGTCTCAAACGCGAGGCTCTATCCTTCGGGGCATCTCTACTTCACCCTGAAGGACGACCTGGCCATGATGAAAGCCGTTGCATTCAATTATAATACAAGGTTCGCAGAGGATGCGTTGGTCCGTGAAGGCGACCTCATCGTCTGCGAGGGCAGGGTAGATGTGTATGAGAAGAGGGGTGAATACCAGCTTATCGTGAACAACATCATCGCGCAGGGGAACCAGGGGGTCCTCTACGCGAAGTTCCTCGCGTTAAAAGAGAAATTGTTCAGGGAGGGGCTGTTCGATGAGGGCAGGAAAAGGCCTCTGCCCCTTTTGCCTTCCTCCATAGGGATCGTTACTTCCCCGGCCGGCGCGGCGATACGGGATATGCTGAAGGTCATTTACGGCAAATTCCCGAACGTCGCTGTCTTGATCTATCCCGTAAAAGTACAGGGCGATGAGGCCGCTCCCGAGATTGTCGAGGCCATTGGATATTTTAACACTGCCGCCGAGGTTGATGTCATTATAGCCGGCAGGGGGGGAGGCTCCCCGGAAGACCTCGCGCCTTTTAATGATGAGGGCGTAGCACGGGCGATCTCCGCGTCGAAGATCCCCATCATTTCCGCGGTCGGCCATGAGGTAGACTTCACCATCGCCGACTTCGTAGCCGATGTGAGGGCGCCAACGCCGACAGCGGCAGCGGATATGGTCGTACAGGACAAAAGTGAGCTGCTCGGCCTCGTAGAAGGGATGAAAGACGCACTTCTCAAGCGCATAGGCGAGCATATCGAGCGGTCAAGATTCCTCCTCTATCAGGGGATGGCGGAACTTAAAGAAAGAAGGGATTTTTTTATAGCATCGCGGATGTACCTTGACGAACTTTCCGGCAGCCTTATCCACGGCTTCCCGAAATATTTCAGAGACAAACAGGTTGCAGTGGAATCACTTGCCCAGAGGCTGCGGGACCTCAACCCCGAGAACATACTCAGGCGTGGTTACAGCATAACAATGAAAAGAGATACCGGCAGCATTGTTTGCGGCCCCGACGAAGTGACCAGAGGAGAGGCGCTGAACATCAGATTGTATAAAGGCGGGATTGAAGTAGAGGTGACGGAGAAATGAAACCTTCCCGTATTAGCCCTTGCCCGGGCATTTGTCATCGGGCATTAATTGGCGATTGATGATTGTCCGTTAGAGGCTGTCCCCTGTTATCTTCAGCCGCATGGTCATCTCCTTCAGGATCGACAGTACGATCTTTGGGTTCTCTTTCAGGATGGCGTCAAAGTTGTCGTGGGAGATGGTAACGAGCTGCGTGCCAGGCTCTGCAGCTATTGCAGTTGCGGTTCTTTGGGTGTCCACGAGCATCGACATCTCGCCGAAATATTCACCCCTCTTCATGGTCCGTATTACCTGATCTTTCTTGCAGATACTCACAGATCCGGCAATTATATAGAACATGCTGTTTCCCTGCGCCCCTTCCTGAAAGATAACATCACCGTTATCGTAGCGCCTGATAAACTTTTTTATAAGTGCTTCCGGTCTTTTCCGGATGGCCTCGTCCTGAAGAAAAAGGCCTTTCAGCAAAAGGGCGTCCCTCTTCCAGAAATGAACCATGATCTCGGCGCCGAAAAGGATAACGAGGAAACAATAATAAACCCATATAATCATAAAGAAAAGTATCCTTAGGGATCCAAAGGCGAGACCGTAATTGGGGTTGGACTGCACGAAGAAGGCAAAGAGGTCCCTCATGGAGATAATGAGAATCGCCGAGACAAGAGAGGCGGTAATAAGCCTGACCGTCTTCAGCCTGACCGGCAGAAAGGTTTTGTAGAAGACCGCCATACAGATTGTGGCCACGGCCAGGGAGATAAAGATATTAAGTACGGCAAAATAATAGCCCTCCCTGAAGGCTGTGCGGACAAGGTAGGAATAGAATATCTCCCCTGCTACGAGGAAGAAAAAAAGGATCAGGATAGTGAAGGCGGAAAGGACGTTCGCGTATATGGTTTTGAGGAGGGAAAGATCGCTATCTACGCTGAAGATCTTCAGGAAGGCGGTCCTGAGCGAATCCGTAAGGGACATTATTGATACGAAGACGAACCCAAGGGTAATGACAAGCCATGTCAGCTTATACTGTGTTGAAAAAAAGAACTCGCTCGATATGAAGGTCTTAAGGAGCGGAAAGAGGTGCCCCACAAGGCCCTCAATTCCATTTGTCACGGTCTGCGACAGGATCGCATAATTTCCGAGAAGATAGGAAACAAAAAAGAGCAGAGGGATGACGGAAAAAAAACCATAGGTAGCCAGCGCCGCCGACATCTCGAAATTATTATTCTTAAGGAACGACCGGATCGACTCTTTTATGATAATAAGGGTGAGCCCGGAGGATTGTTTGATCCGTTCGCTCTGCATTATCCCAGTGCCTTTCATGGAAGAACATTGTGTAAGACGGCAGGCTTGCAAACCGGCAGGCTGTCAAGCCGATGGGCTGATAGCGACCAGGTACCTGCTTGCGGGGCCCCTCTAATACAGGTATTCAACGAGCATCCAGTCGGAGACCCGGAGACGGTGGCTCATCAACTGGGCAAGCTTGGAATAGATAGCAACGCCAAGCTTCGGGTTGTCGTTGAGAAGCAGCTCAAAGTTTTCTTTTGACAGCACGAGAATCGTGGTTGACTCGCCCGCTGTCGCAGAGGCCGATCGCGGGAGGCCGTCAATGATGCTCATCTCCCCGAAGGTCCTTCCTGCCCCAATCTCCGATATTGTCTTTTCCTGCTTGCGGGAGTCTCCTTTTGCGATCCTTACCAGCCCGTTGACGATGAAGCACATATATGCCTCCTTCGATCCCTCAACGAACAGCTGTTCATCCTTGTTGATCTTGGCAACATAGAGATATTGGGCGAGCCGCTCGATCTGCTCTGCGTTGAGATCGGTGCCCCACTGCGTCTGTTTGAGCATGTCCATCCGTTCATTCAAAGATGAAGTAATGTGGTTGATCATCTTCACCCTCCTTTTCAAGTGTTTGGGGAAAACATCCTTCTATTGTGTAACGTATCCGCCTTTTTTGTCAAGCACTTCGCACTATAAAAATATCTTTATCCGATGATAAAGCGAGGGCCGTCTATCGTCAGGGCGCCGTAACGATTCTTATGATGAAGAAAGTATATTGAATCAAGGTCGATATAGTTAAATTCTCCTGTGCCTGCGGCCATGTGTATCGCAACCGACAGCCCTGTCATTGTTTCCATCATGCAGCCGATCATGACCTTCATGCCGTACCTCCTGGCCATTGCAAGGATCTTTTGAGATTCAAGAAGCCCGCTCTTGGCGATCTTTATGTTGACTCCGTCACAGAGGTTTTCTTCCAGTGCCATCCTGAGGTCATCAACGGTAAATATCGTTTCGTCGAGCACGACAGGCACGGCCGTATATTTCCTGGCGGCCTTCAGACCCCTGAGATCGTCTTTAGGCAGCGGCTGCTCGAAGAGCTCAACGGGATAGTTGTTCTTAGCGATGAAATCCATGATCCGGGGAAGGGTGTCCCGCGAAAATCCCTGGTTGCCGTCGAGCCGCAGCGAATAACCCCTCATTTTTTGGTCGAGCATTTCGCAGACCCTGGAGAGGAGCCTCTTGTCTTCGGCGATGCGGCCGCTTACCTTGAGCTTAAAAACGGTGAACCCTTTTTTTATTATATAATTCATCCATTTCATAAGCGACGCATCTTCCGTCAGAAATGGTATGGTTATATCTGTCTCAATAACCCTGCTTTTGCCGCCGAAATAGTCGTGCTCCGGGATACCGCTGTGCCGGATATGCGCCCTCCAGAGGGCCACCTCGAGCCCCGATATTGTCATGGGGTAGTGTGCGTATCGACGCCGGAGCATGGCGATCTTTTCTCTGTACGCATCGACCGAACTGCCTATGAGGAAGGCAGAGGCCTCCCTGAGGACCCTTTTGACCTCAGGAATGGCCTCGTGCTTCTGAACAAAGCTTGTAGGGCACTCGCCCGTGCCCGATGAGCCGTCATTGAGGGCCACGGTGACAAGGACGCCGGCGAGCCGGTCTTTGCGGCCAAGAGAGGTCGCAAATGTTGCGCGGAGGGGCCTCCTGATCTCTTTAAGGACAATCGCTTTGATCATGTTCTTTTCTGCTATTGAGATTTGTCTTCTCTCGTCAGGTATTTCCTGGAGACGGGTATAACAAAGGGCTTCTTTGACAAAGGGTTTTCTCTCACAATGACGACCGTATCATAGACCTTCTCGATGTTCTCATACGTGAGCGTTGCAGCCGGCGGACCATCTGTGTAAATGCTTCCCTGGACGATGAGCACCATCCTCGAACAGAACTCGGATGCGAGGTTGAGGTCATGGAGGATCATGAGGATCGTCAGCCCTTCCCCGTGAAGACCTTCCAGTATTTCGAGGACACGCATCTGGTGTTTTATGTCAAGATGGCTTACCGGCTCGTCCAGGAGGAGCACCTCGGGGTCCTGGACGATACACTGGGCGAGATAGACCTTTTGCCTCTCCCCTTCAGAGAGCGTATTGATCTGCCTGCTGGCCAGGTGGCCGATGTTCATGTCTTCCATGATCCCTGAGGCCATCTCTTTTTCCTCGGCCCCGTATGAAAAACTTCTCCGGTCGTAGGGATACCTGCCCATTACGATAAACTCTTCCACGGTGTACGGAAAGGGCATGTCAAGGGACTGTGGGAGCGTTGCGATGTGCCGGGCAAGCGAACGCCTGTCATAATCTTTGAGCGGGCTTCCCGAAAATACAATGGACCCCTCATCGGGGGAAAGATAACCGGCGATAAGGCGCAGAAGGGTGCTTTTGCCGGCCCCGTTGGGACCGATAATGCCTATCACCTCGCCCTTCTCAACATCCAGATTGATATTGTTCAGAACTGTCTGGGCGCCGTATCGGAACGATACCCCGGTGATTGACAGCAAGGCATCCTTTTTCATCTCTTCCTCGTGAGCAGGAACAGCAATATGAGGCCTCCGAAGATGCCTGTTACAACACCGACGGGAAGCTCAACGGGGTAAAGGAGGTAACGGGAGAAGACATCCGATATTATAAGAAAAAAGGCGCCGCCAAGATATGACGCGAAGAGAAGTCGGGTGTGCGGAGCGCCGATTATATTCCTGAGAACGTGAGGAACGATAAGACCTACAAAACCGATAATGCCTGAAGCGGAGACGCACAAGCCGGTAAGGACGGAAGTGAGGATGAACAATATCTTATAGGCGCGGGGCGGGTGGACGCCGAGATAGTGTGCCTTTTCACCCCCAAGCGACAGGATGTCGAGCTCTTTTCCGAAAAAGAACAATATGACGGCAGGCGCCAGCAAGAGCGGGACGTAAAAAGGTATCAGGGAAATATCGAGGCTCGCAAGGTCTCCCATGAGCCACATAAGGGTAAGCTGCATTTTATCAGGATCGAGGAGCGAAAATATAAAGAACACAACTGAAGAGAATACGAGGCTTGCCACAATACCGAAGAGGATCATGCTGTTGGGGTTAAAGGACCGCCTCATGGACAGGGTGTAAACCACGATGATCGAGACGAGGGCCCCTGCGAATCCCATAAGGGGATAGGCGTATGCGCCGAGAATGTTCTGCATCTGGATGACCGTTGACACTGTAATGCCCAGTGATGCGCCCCCGGAGACGCCGAGAGTATAGGGTTCGGCAAGAGGGTTGCGAAGAATCGACTGGAGGGTTACCCCGCAGACACCAAGAGAACCGCCGACGAGAAAGGCCATGACGGTCCTTGGTATCCGTATTTTTCTCAGGACAAGGCCGAAACCCTCATAAGAGAAGAGGCCGGCAAGGACCGTTGACAGGTCTTTGCCGTAGCTCAGCGACAATATTATGGAGCAAACAAGGAGGATCGAAAGGGTGACAAATATCAGGATGATGCGCCGTTGCCGGTTGCCGGTTGTCGGTTGCGGGTTTTCTTTCAAAGAATAGGGATGCTTTTGATCAGTCATCATCGCCCGTCGAATTATGAAAAGCTGTTCGCAGCTTATTGACCGCCTGCAGGAAGGAAACAGGCGTAGGACTTCCA
Source organism: Deltaproteobacteria bacterium UBA5758 (assembly GCA_002418945.1). Lineage (GTDB taxonomy): Bacteria > Desulfobacterota > Syntrophorhabdia > Syntrophorhabdales > Syntrophorhabdaceae > UBA5609. Next base: position 37,293 of record DIFC01000087.1, read on the forward strand.
ACGATATAAGGGTCAAGGGTGACAAACCGGACTTCTTTTATATATTTTCTCCAGCGTTCTTTCTCTGTCTCGACGTGATACCCCATAGAGGTCAGCACCACAACCTTTGGTCTGTGGAGGATGACCTCTTCCACGTTCATTCTTGGATAGGGGAGTTCGGTCTTTATGATATTGACGCCGCCGGCAAAACGTATGATGTCGTTTGCAAAGCTGCTACTCGAGGCAACGATCAGCGGGTTTGCGCCAACCTGCCAGAGCACTGTATGGGAAATATCGTCCCCGGTTGTTTTCAGGGAACGCTCAACACTCTCAATGACCCTCTTCCCCTGTTCCTTATTGTCAAGCATGGAAGAGAGCTCCAGAAAGTTATCAGAAAGATCGCTGAAGTTCGTTGGCCTTGAAAAATAATGAACTTTGATGCCGAGATTTTTGAGCCTTTCCATGGTAAACGGAGGGTTGCCCTCTCTGGAACCGAGTACCAGATCAGGTTTCAGAGATACGATCTTTTCGATGTCAGGCCGCAGGGGCGTGCCTATTCTTATCTTCTCTGCCGCACCGGTCGGTTGTTTGCAGAACCCAGAGATTGCAATGAGCCTTGATTCGCCGTTAAGGAGATAAACCGATTCCGTAACCTGCGGCGACAAAGAAATGATTCGTTCGTATGCCTCTGATACTATGGGAAAAAAAACAAGGAGGGCAATCATCATCCACATGAGCACAATCTATCCTCTCCGGCCCGGTTTGTCAAAAAGTATTCTGCGCTGACATGCCGGCGCAAGAGTTTTAAAAGAATCTTCTGACATCCTTGCAGAGGTCCTCGGGCATCGTCACCGAGACGGGTTCCCCGAGGATTGCCTGGAAAAAGTTCAGGTCCGGCGCGAAATCCCGCATATTAAGAAAGGTCCTTGCAGAAACTCTCAGGTGGCAAGGAAAATATCTCTGGCCCTCTGCCCCGAACAGGAGGGATGCGTTCAGGCTCATTATGCCCTCTGCCTGGTAGTATTCGAAGACCTTTCGAAGCCCCACGACGAGATCGTTGATGTGCCGCTCGCCAAACTCTTCTATAGAATAGACATCGGGAAAGATGCACATTACGTCCCCCAGAATACCGAGGCAGACAAAAGGGATAAGCCAGTGGGAGGCGCCGATGTTCGCCACATACCGTTGGCCGCTGTCACGTTCCCTTTCAACGAGCAAAGACCAGTAATCCACCCCGTGCATTTGGTAAAATTGCGCCGAAGCTGTCAGCTCGTCGGTGAATTGATTCCCCGGGCATTGTGTTGCAAAGTACTGCTGGTGAGGATGAACAAGGCCGCCGCCGGAAGGGGGCATGTAGTTCCAGGTCATGAGGTGGTACGGAAGAGAGGGGTCCAACGTTTTGACCCTTTTCAGGAAGTCGATCCCCAGCGTAAAGGCATCGTGCAGCCTCTTATTGTTCAGGTGCTCCAGGGGCACCACGTGGTCATCGGCCATGATCATCACGGCGCTGTAAACGTCATAGGGGAAAAGGTTCGGGATCAGGGTTGCTTCCCCTTTAGCGGGCCTGCCTTCAGGGTAGACATCGGCCGTGAACTTTGGCGTTGCTACATCCCTTTTATCCAGGCAGAAGGGACAGAACCCTTTTATCTCTGGCTTTTTGTAGTGTTCGAGGTCAAGCTTCTGGGGCTTGATGGCCCCGAAATGAGAGTAGTGCCCTGTCCTCCCTGTTAGAGGATCTTTGCGTACCTCGAACCGGACCTTTTCCGGCATAAATCCTTTCCCCGGGTGGAGAAAGGTGCTTTCGGCCCCGATGATCTTAAATTCCATAGATGTTCGACCCCTTGTTGTGATGTGCCGCTGAATGTACGGCAGAGCGTCATGATAGTACCATAAAATGAGGGTATTTTTGAAGCACAATGCTGTTTTAATTAAGATTTGACATACACCGCTGTTTATATTATAAAACATAGAGCGCGGGAATAACTCAGCGGTAGAGTGCAACCTTGCCAAGGTTGAAGTCGCGGGTTCAAATCCCGTTTCCCGCTCCAAAAACAAAAGAGGTCGCGGGTTGAAGCGTTACCCGCTCCAAAAATAAACCAGCTGATAGCTCATAGCTTTCAGCAAAAACGCAATATCTTTCGGGGTCGTACGCACTATAAGCCATGAGCCATCAGCTATGAGCCGATTCTCTGGCGGCATCGCCAAGTGGTAAGGCAACGGTCTGCAAAACCGTTATCTCCGGTTCAAATCCGGATGCCGCCTCCAGATTTATCAGCTATCAGCCGTCAGCTATCAGCAGATGGCAAAGGAACGGCTGGAATCAACTCTTAATTATTGAAATCAACAAAATTCTTCCCCGTAACTTTTTGAAGAAAATAAAGGCATGTTTCAATGAAAGATAAATATATATTAAAGCATTATGGAATTTTAATGATTAGTCCGTATGCTGATGGCTGTAAGCTGACTGCTGATAGCTTGCTCAGTCGAGCACAAAATCCCACGCAGTGTCGTTGATCCAAATACTGTAATAGCCCCTGCCGATGAGCCCCTTGGGTTTTACTGTGTAGAGATCGTTTCCTATTTTTTTTAACTCAAAGTCAACATTTTTCCCGAACAGAAACCGTTGTTTCCCCAGGGGAGATGGCCCGAGGAATGTCATCGGGTTTAACGTGAGGACGTCAAGGCTGTATTTCCCATAGATAACGAAATGCTCCACATCTCTAAGGAGAAAATGGGCGGGGTTGTTGGACTCAATGTAGAGGACGCCCTTAGCATCAAACACGATGTTTGGCAGGATCCTTTTGAGGCCCGTGTTCGTTTTAACGTATACCCCGGTTTCTTTTGGGGCAATCTTGGCGTCCTTACTGTAAAGCGTCGTACAGACAAAGAGGATGCAAGCGATGCAGAGTATGATGTTGCGTATAATCTTCATTTAATCCCCCTTAAATTTAAATCAAAGTTATTATTACCTTCCGTTCCCGCGGCCCGTCGAATTCCATGAGAAAGATGCCCTGCCATGTCCCCAATGCGGGCTTGCCCTTAATGTATGGGACGGTCACCGACGACCCGGCAAGCGTCGCCTTGATGTGGGCATCCGAGTTGCCCTCGCCGTGTCTGTAAGGGTGGTTTGCCGGGACGATGCGTTCAAAGGCGTCAATAATATCTCGCATCACGTCCGGATCTGCTTCCTCATTAATCGTGATGCCGCAGGTTGTGTGCGGCGTGTATATATGGACCAGGGTGCCTTGCCCGCTCTCCACCATTTTTGTGATATGTTCGGTAATATTTACCGCCTCGACCCGTTTGGATGTCTTGACCCGTATCTCTGTCATGAAACGATTATCCCCGGCCTTTTTTCCTGAGATAGTCTTCTATTGCCGCCTTGACGGAATCTTCCGCCATGACCGAACAGTGGTGTTTTATCTCCGGGAGCCCACCCAGCGCATCCATAACCTCTTTATTGGTTATCTTTAAAGCCTCCTTGATGGTTTTGCCCTTTATCATCTCTGTGGTCATACTGCTCGATGCAATGGCAGCGCTGCACCCGAAGGTCTGAAACTTTGCGTCCACGATCCTGTCATCTTTTATTTTCAGAAAGAGCTTTGTCGTGTCCCCACAGGCAGCGCTCCCGACCTCAGCCACGCCGTCGGCATCCTCTATCTCGCCGACATTCCTGGGGTGCATGAAATGGTCCATCACCGTTTCCGTATACGGTCCCTGTGCCATTGTTGCCTCCTTGTTGTCCCTCTACGATAAGCAGCGTTTTTTAAGGGCTCTTTTATCTTACTATACCATAGGGCGGCGGATTTTTCTATTGGTGAATAACCGGCAATCCGCAACAAATTCTTTACCTTGACAAATAGAAACCCTGCTTATTATAATGTGTGAAATTTTTCATATATATCGGAGGGTTTATGTGGGAAAACCTTAATCTCAAACAGATAGTGGAGTATGCCAAGGATCCTTATCCATCCATAAGAAAATGGTTAAAGGAAAAGGGCAAAAAGGCTATAGGAAGCACCATTGCAGATGTCCCCGAAGAGGTCATCTATGCCTTTGGCTTTCTGCCCGTTTCCCTGATTGGAACGGATAAGCCGTTAAAAAAGGCCCCAAGCCGTTTGCCCGACAACGGTTGCTCCCTTGCGCGAAGCAACCTTGAGCTGGCTTTGAGCTATGAAGGGGACCTCTTCGATGGGTTTGTTCTTCCCCAGGTCTGCGATACAACACAGCACCTATCAGACATCTGGAGGATAAGCTTTCCCGGCAAGTACGTTGAGAGCTATCTTGCACCGCGCCAGGTAGACAGGCCGAGCGCCCGCTACTGGGTAAAGGAAGAGATTGAGCGTTTGATAGCGTCCTTAAGCAGCTGGTCCGGCAGATCTGTCAGCGACAAGGCCTTGAACGATGCCATAGCGATTCATAACGAGAACAAGAAAATACTTGAGGAGATATATGAGATAAAGAAGCAAAACCCCGGAACGATGACAAATAAACAGTTCTTCTCCATGGTCAAGCTCGCCATGCAGGTCGATAAGGGGGAGTTCAATAAAACCCTGAAGAGCATTAAGGCAGGCCTCAAGCCGAAGAAGGGAAAGAACTACACCGATGTCATACTTGTGGGTATCACCTGTGATCCGCCTGAGGTGTTTGACCTCTTCGACGAGATCAAGCTCAATATCGTCGGCGACAGCCTCGTGACCGGTTCCCGGTATCTCCAAAGCATCGTGGCCCAGAACGGTAACCCCGTTGAAGCCCTTACGGAAAGGCATACGAGGAACGGCTTTTTCTCGCCGATCCACGACGATGTCTACAAGCATTTTGAAGAGGTGAAGGCGCTCTATAATGCGACGAATGCAAAGGCGATCATATACGTTCACATCGAGTTCTGCGAATCGCAGGAGTATGACCTTCCTGACCTGAGAAGGATGATCCGGCAGGAAGGCATACCGATGCATATTTTAGACACCGAGTACCAGACTGTATCTCTTTCCCATCTGAGGACAAGACTTCAGGCATTCTTTGAATCATTAAAAGGGGGCTCCCTATGAGCGAGAAATTAAATGCGAAACAATTATCAAAAAAGATCACCGATGAATACATGGAAGATGCTTTCCGTGCCCATGAGAACGGAAAGCTCATCGGCTACTCAACGGCAATATCTCCCGTTGAGATTTTTGTTGCTCACGATATCATCCCCATCTATCCTGAGAACCATGCCGTCGCAAACCTGACGGCGAAGAAGGGCGCCCAGCTTTGCTCGATCACGGAAAACCTTGGATACACGAGCCACCTCTGCGCATATGCCAGAAGCGACCTGGCATACAGGGAATCGGGGATAACAGTAACGAAAGGTATCCCGGAACCTGACCTTTTCCTTGCATGCAACGCACAGTGCTTCACGCTGACGAAATGGTTTCAGGTCCTTGCGAGAAAGGGCAACCTTCCGATGTTTGTGTTCGATACGCCTGAACATATTATGGATAAGAAGGCCAGACAGGAGATCGTAAAGTATTGTGTCCTCCAGCTAAAAGAGCTTATCAGCTTCCTCGAAGAGGTAACAAAGAAAAGGTTCGACTATGACAGGCTGAAAGAGGTCATGAAGTATTCCGCGCAGTCGAGCATCCTCTACAAGAAATTCCTCGATATGGCGCAGTACAAGCCGTCGCCGATCAGCATCTTCGACGCCCTTATCGGTATGGCCATTGCTGTGTACCGCAGGGGTACACCGGAATGTGTTGAATACTACCAGACGCTCTGCGACGAGATCCAGGCAAAGGTCGACCAGGGAATCGGCGTCCTTCCCAAGGAAAAGGAAAAATACCGCCTCTACTGGGAGAACCTGCCGGTCTGGTTCAAGTTCAGCGACCATGCTAAGCTTCTCGGTTCATACGGCGGCGTGATACTCACGTCCCTTTATGTTCACGCCTGGAGCTTTGACTTTGATCTCGACAAAGACCCCCTTGTTACGCTCGCCGAGAATTATGTATCGGTGTTCTCAAATTCCACCATAGAAGACCGCGTGGAAATGGCAATGGAACTCTTTAAGAAATATTCTATGAACGGAATGATCATGTTCATGAACAGAAGCTGCAAGGCGGTCTCCTTCGCAGTGCCGACCCTGAAGGACATCCTCGTCAGAAAGACGGGCATACCGGCGCTCGTGTTCGAAAGCGACATGGGAGACCAGAGGTTCTATGCGGAATCGCAGGTACGAACGAGGATCGAGGCATACTTTGAGACCCTTGACCGGCTACAGGCAGACAAGCCGGCAGCGTAACGGATAAAGGCAGCTTATGGCTGATGGTTCATGGTGGACCGGATGCCGGGTGCTGGCGGAAACCACCTGAGGCAAAAGAGGGGATAGACATATCAAGGCAGGATCAACCGATCCTGCCTTTCTTTTTCAGGTATCCATATTTCTCATGCTTTGTATCTTGAACATTTGAATTTGTTTCGTGCTTCGATCTTAGGATTTCGGATTTCACTTTATATTTCGATATACGATTTGCTATGAGCCGTGAGCCGGCTTTACGTCTGGTACCGCCTCCTGGGGTCAAAGACGTCCCGCAGGCCCTCTCCAAGGAGATTGTAGCCCATGACGGTAAAGAAGATGGCAAGTCCGGGATAGAGGGAGAGCCACCAGGCTACCTCGATATTATCCTTTGCCTGGGTGAGTATGTTGCCCCAACTCGGCGTCGGCGGCTGCACGCCGATGCCGAGGAAGCTCAGCGCCGATTCCGTCAGGATCGCCCCGCCGATCCCGAGTGTAGCAACGACATAGACGGGGGATATGGTATTGGGCAGGACGTGCCTGAAGATGATCCGTGATTCGGAAAATCCCTGGGCCTTTGCGGCAAGGACGAATTCCTTGCCCTTCATGCTGAGGACCTCTGCGCGTATCAGCCGCGCGATGCTCATCCAGTGCGTAAGACCGATGACGATCATGATGTTCCAGATGCTCGGCTCAAGGAGCGCGATGACGGCGAGTATCAGAAAAAAGGTGGGAAAACACATCATGAGGTCAACGAACCGCATGAAGACCTCATCGATGATCCCGCCGTAATACCCCGACACCACCCCGATGACGATTCCGATGAGGATCGCTATACCGACAGAAACAAACCCCACAAGGAGCGAAATCCTGCTGCCATAGACTACGCGGGAGAAAACGTCTCTGCCGAGGGTGTCAGTGCCGAAGGGATGGGAAAGGGACGGGCCTGCGAGGATATTCTTCATGTCAGGCTCAAGCGGGTTATGGGGAGATATGATCGGCGCAAACACGGCGCAGAGGAACATGGGGACCAGGATGATCAGCCCGACGAGGGCCAGCTTGTGTTGGATCGTTCGTTTCAGCAGTTCCATAATATCAAAGCTACTATTTACATCATAGCATATTGCAAGCACTAATATCCAAGCGCCAAATACTAAACAATTACCCATTCCGCGCCTTGCGCGGCACCCTCGAAGAATGAAAATGATGTATCAAGGATGAGCATGGCGTCGGGACATCCCCCGCAAACACGCTCATTCCGCTCCTGCGGCTCCATTCGCTCGCGTTCGACTTCGGAACTTTTGCTTCGCAAAAGGCCGAGCTTCCTTGCCTCACGACGGTTTGCTCCAGGATATCCCGACGCCATGCTCTCATTATATGCCCGGGGTAGGCTACTTTCTACGTAATGTTAAAATTTAAATATCAAACGTTCAATACATTTTGAATTTTGAACATTCGGATTTGTTTAGGATTTAGAT
>DIFC01000087.1:45132-45321 GCA_002418945.1 Deltaproteobacteria bacterium UBA5758
GCGCCTGTCCCACCCTTTCGGATGGACAAAGTCCGTGTAGAGCGAAAGGTTGCCCTCGTAAAAGATTTTCAGCTCAAGCCCTCTTGCATCCGGGCTGTTCAATGGCAGATTAAAGACGGCGGCATTCAGAAAGGTTATATACTGACTATGTTCAGAGACAAAGTTCAGGGTCGTCCTTGCCTCCCTCTC
>DIFC01000087.1:45343-45527 GCA_002418945.1 Deltaproteobacteria bacterium UBA5758
CCTTCGCCAGCATCTTTAATACCCGAGAGGCCTGCGAAACACCTGTTCCCTTCTGCAAGGCGTCAAGGACTCCCTGGTCGCCCGACTCGATCCCCAGCTTGAGCATGATGCATCCGGACCGCTTCAGGGCCCTGCAAAGATCGGGGTCCGCGAGGTCGTCAGTTACCCGGACAAAGCCGTACCA
>DIFC01000087.1:45546-45673 GCA_002418945.1 Deltaproteobacteria bacterium UBA5758
CGGCGGGGCTTATGGCGTTGTCAACGAGGTGGATAAGGATAGGCTTGGTTTCGCCGACAATCCGGCCAAGCTCTGCCGTTACCGTGCGGGGCGGGGTTTGGATATACCTGTTTCCCTCTGCCCTTTC
>DIFC01000087.1:45785-46016 GCA_002418945.1 Deltaproteobacteria bacterium UBA5758
TAGAGAGAGGAGAGGGGCCTCGCCGGGTCCTGCCACGCAATGGTCAACGAGCCCGCTGAAGGGGTCCTTCCACGAGGAGCCTTTCATCCACGACGTAACCAATCCGCCGCCCAGCACTATCTTAATGGAAGGAAAACGTTTCTTTATGTAGCCTATCATTGCGAAGGCGGTAAGCGCCTGACTCAGGTAGTTGAGCGAAAGGCCGGCCACTGAGTAATCATCGCCGCACAG
>DIFC01000064.1:0-6063 GCA_002418945.1 Deltaproteobacteria bacterium UBA5758
TGCTGGTGATCAGCGGCGGCAATGTCGACAGCCACCTCTTAGACCGTGTCATCCGGAAAGGGCTGTTTTGCCATGGCCGGATTATGCGTATATCTGTATGCCTGGAAGATGTACCGGGTTCACTTGCGCGATTGCTGCACATCATTGCCCAGATCAAGGCGAACGTCCTGAACATTTACCACGCCCGAAGCGAGAGAGACCTTGCCATACACCTTAGCCGCGTGGAGCTGGAGCTCGAAACACGCGGACAGGATCACATCCGGGAAATTCTCGATGAATTGGAAAATGCGGGCTATGAGGTCAACGTTCAGGGACCCGTGATATAATTATGCAAGCCGCGTATGCTTTTCTCATACGGGGAAGCGGCAACACCCGCCTCAGTAATAATAGCCGTGATGTAACGGTTTGGCGTGACATCGAAGGCGGGGTTATAGACAGCCATCCCTTCCGGCGCTATCTTGACTCCCCGGATAGTCGTCACTTCCTTCGCATCCCTTTCCTCTATGGGAATTTCTTCACCGCTCTCTATTGATGTGTCTATTGTAGAAAGTGGCGCCGCGATATAAAAAGGGATCGTATGCTCTTTTGCCAGGACGGCAAGGGAGTACGTGCCGATCTTGTTCGCCGCATCGCCATTCGCCGCAATCCGGTCCGCCCCGACGATAATTTTGTTGACCTTCCCCTGCTTCATTAAAAAGCCCGCCATGTTGTCGGTAATCAGGGTTGCAGGGATATTCTCCTTCATCATCTCCCACGCCGTCAGCCGGGCTCCCTGGAGGACGGGTCTTGTCTCATCGACATACACATGGATTTTCTTCCCCTCTTCCCGGGCGGCCCTGATCACGCCCAACGCGGTACCATAGCCGGCCGTCGCCAGGGCGCCCGCATTACAATGAGTAAGAATATTGTCCCCATCCTGGATGAGCGATCTTCCATGCATACCCATTCTTTTATTTATGGCAATGTCCTCTTCGCAGATGCGGACAGCTTCCTCCACCAGTGTCTCCGTGATCCTTGCCGGGTAAGATGACAGTGCTTCCTCAAAACGTTTTTTCATTCTCTCGATGGCCCAGAAGAGATTCCGTGCCGTGGGACGCGTTTGGGAAAACTGTCCGCAAATTTTATGGAATGCGGGTTTGAGGTTTTCGTGAGATGAGGGGATAACCTTGAGCATACCGAGGGCGATTCCCATGGCGGTCGCGACTCCTATGGCCGGGGCGCCACGGACAGTGAGGTCCTTAATCGCCGCAACCACTTCTTCATAATGCCTGCACCTCAGGTATCGCTCTTCCTGCGGCAGGGCATTCTGGTCAATCATGACCACCGCATTGTCTTCCCAATATATTGTTCTGATTGTCATTGATGAATACGTTAATGATTGCCCTATCAATTAATTCTCTCAACACACGCCGCTGTTGAATAAGATACCCTCTCCCTGCGCCATACGAACGTTACCGTATAATTATAGTATTATTGAGACCAAGAAGTCAATTATTGCATTGACACACAAGGACTCTCGTTTTATATCCCCTCCACAATACTGGAAGGTGAGAACGAAGGTAAATCGTATGAAAGTATTTGATGGTCTTCACGCCTTTCTCTGGCGCATACCCACACAGAATAACTGCAATGCCTACCTCATTGATGGTGAGGTGAAAATTCTGGTTGATCCTGGCCACCGGCACCTATTTGGCCATGTCCTTAAAAATCTGGCTCTTTTGGACATCTATCTTGATCAGATTGACGTGGCCGTTGTGACGCACGGACATCCGGACCATCTGGAGGCTGTCACACAATTACACGCATCGACCATGTTTACCATGAGCGGGGAAGAATACAGGAACATCAAGAAATTTGCTGGTCCTGGTATGCCGGAACCGGATTTTTTCCTCGAAGAGGGAGATGTGACTATCGGTGAGCACAGGTTCCAGGTAGTGATGACGCCAGGGCACTCCCCGGGTTCCCTGTGCCTGTACTGGCCCGACAAGAAGGCACTGTTTACAGGAGATGTGGTATTTTTTCAGGGGATCGGCCGCACGGACTTACCCGGCGGGAATGGGAAAGAGCTGAAGAACAGCATTCAGAAAATCAGTCAACTGGATACAGAATATCTTTTCACGGGACATGGGGAAATTCTGATCGGGCAAGAAGCGATAAAGGCAAATTTCAAGAAAATTCAAGCCTACTATTTTAATTACCTGTAAGAGATGATACCTGATTCTTAAAATCCAATCTGAATTTTTGCAGATATTCCTGCCATTCACTATCACGATCCAGATTGGGAACAACGGAAGAACCGAATATTTTTTTCTGTTCTAACGCTTTTTTGATGGCTTTCCGTCTTTCGATCATAGTCGCGCTCAGGTTGTTTTGAAACAGCGTGATGAGATCCATAATCGGCCTTGTGTCTGCATCCAGTACGTCTTCAAGAAGCTGCAATAAGAGCGCATTATTGCTCTCAGGTTGGATATGTTCTAAAATCTCTTCCTTGAGAATATTCCGGAGTTCTTGAAACTGTGATTCGCTCGATTCGATATGTACCTTAAGATCTTCGAGATGTAATGTTCCATCAATGTATTTCTGCACCCAGCCCTTCACTTTTCCTTCCCACTCTTTCCTTTGAAAGGCGTTCTTTTCATCCGCCGTCATGGTGAGATTTTTTGTCCTTTCCATGATGAGATCAAGGGTACTTTTAATTTCCGCCATACTCCTCCGCCTATAAATGAGTTTTGCGACCTGTTAGAAATGATCCCGTCTGTGGCGACTTACGCCGGGGTTATCCACCGGAAAATACGAGTAACTTCCGAGTGGATTCATGGCTCCCCATATAAGGGAACGGTGCGCTTCATTACCATAATCACGCCGTTTTTACAAAACACACGTTTTGCCCGCATTCGGAAACTCAAAAAAAGATTCTCTCATCACACGCGGGGCGCTGCGTATAGCTTCAATTCATAACAAAGGTGATTTCTCATCCGCAAGATCCGGCTCGCCGCAGTGGCGCAGTATGTGCTCACGGGTGGCATCCCGGAGCTTCAGCGCCGTTGACCATACGTTGTCCTTCGCCCCATCTCTCGCCTCGGCGGGCTCGATGGGTTTTCCGATTGTCATGGTTATCATCCCGCGGCGGGGAAACCATGTTTCATTCAGCAATATCGAACGGGTACCGCGGATGGCAACCGGTACGACCGGTAAATCGGCTTCAGCGGCAGCCAGGAATGCTCCCATGTGAAAGGGAAGGAGACCCGGAACCCGGGTGAACGTGCCTTCCGCAAAAAAGAGTATTGAACGGCCGGTCCGCGCGGAGGAGGATATTCGCTGGGCGTCCTTTACACCTCTTTGCGCGTCGAATCGTTCTACGTACTCTGTTCCGATTCGATCGAGGTATATACGACTCACCGTGCTGTTGATTAGCTCCGCTTTCGCGACAAAGCTGAATTCAAAGGGAATGGTTGCCACCATCAGGAGGCTGTCTATATAACTTGCGTGATTGGACACGATAATGCAGGGACGTTCTCGGGGGAAGTGTTCCTTTCCTTGAACGATGAGCGGCGTGAAAGAAGCCCGTGTAAGGAAGCGGGCAGCCCTCCTCATACATTTCCACCGCCAGGAAGATCGCGGCGCCAGAACGACGTATAACCAGGTGAGCGGGGCTATCACACAGAACAATATCCAGCAATACGCAGCATACAACCCGGCGGATGTAACATGCCGCAGGCGCCGCAGTTCCGGACGCACCCCTGACAGCACTACACGCGCTATCTGCCACCAGCCCATTATCTGTTTTTTACCGATCTTTCCGCTTTCATAAAGGTGGCGATTTGCGGCACGGCGGATCTTGCCGCTTGAGGTTTTGAGGATGGTTCCAGGAGGCGTTAATATCACATTGTACACAGATGTGCCCGCCAGATCCATGGTAAGGGCATTAATCTCAGTTCGAAGTGCATCCAGCTTCTGAGGAGCTTCTTCCCGTGTCTCCGCCAATACGACGATCTGTTCTGTTCCTGCAGCAGGATCGACTGTGCCGAACACAACAACGTTGCCTTTACGGACACCTTCCAAGTCGCCAATTGCCTCTTCCAGCTCCTGGGGATAGATATTTCGTCCGGCGCATATAATTATATCCTTTATACGTCCGGTAATAAATACGTCGCCTTCTGCAATATACGCCATATCTCCAGATTCCAGCCAATTGTCATGAAAAAGGAGATTTGTATCTTCCGGGTTCCGGAAATAACCGCTTGTCGTCGATGGTCCGCGGAATTGAAGTCTCCCCTCGTGTCGTTCGGGAACCTCTATATCAGCAGGGTCTACAATGCGAACTTCATGGCCGGGAACAGGCCGGCCGCATGCCACAAAATTGAGAACCTTGGTTTCTTCCACACCGGCCGGTATGGCCTTGCCGTCCTGCATGAAAGCATTCCTCTGAATACGATCAACGAGCGGGCCCCGTTCAAGGGGCGGAAAGGTCAGGCAGAGCGAGCTTTCCGCCAGACCATACACGGGCATGAACGCCTCTCGACGGAATCCATACGCGCCGAAACGCCTGCAAAAACGTTCCACCGTTTCAGGACTTACCGGCTCTGCTCCATTGCAGGCAACCCTCCAGGAACTGAGATCCAGCCCCTGTATATCATCATCGCGCACTCTCTTGAGGCAGAGTTCGAATGCGAAATTTGGCGCCGCCGATAACGAGCCCCTATACCGGTGAACCGCCCAGAGCCACCGCTCGGGCCTGGATAAAAAGCTGAGAGGAGACATAAGAACGAGCATGCTCGCGAAGTAGAGACTGTTCAGCCAGGTCCCAATCAGACCCATATCGTGATACAAGGGGAGCCAACTCACGAACACATCGTTGGCGCTTATCTGGGCCACATCGCCCATTGTCCTCATATTCGCCAAGAGATTGGCATGCGTGAGGATAACCCCTTTGGGACTTCCCGTGCTTCCTGACGTGTACTGCAGGAACGCAATATCCTGGTTTCCTATCCTGGTTTCCTTGTAGGTCAGGCATTGCGCCATCAATTCGCTCACCGTTACAAGGCTGTGCAGGCTCTCCACTTGGGTCTTGAGGACCTGCGCAAACCGTTTGGCCTCCGGTATGATAATCATGATAGAGGCACCGCAATTCCGCAGGATGGCACTGCTACGGCGCAGGTGATCCTCTAACTGGCTCCTGCGGGCAGGAGGATACATGGGGACGGGAACGCCACCCGCAAGCAAAATGCCCATGAAGGCAAAAAAATATTCGTCACTCGTGGGCAGCATAATGGCTACGCGGCCGCCGGGTTTCAGACCTCCGTTCTGCAATGCCGCTGCAACGCCCGACGCCCCATTCATGAGTGTCCGATACGTCATGACCTCACCCTCTTCGTCATCGCTGTAAAAACGGATATGGTGTCGGTCAGGATGAGCCTGTACATGCCACTTCAGAACGTCCGTGAGCGTGTGCACGCCGTAAGGCGCAGAGAGCGCTTCATCAAGTTTCGGTAGTTCTACATCAGGGATTTTCGTGATGTCTCTGAAAGGACGTGCACTCAGAACGGCCCTCTGGAGATCGCGTGGAGTTTCGGCATCTGCAAACACCCTTTCCGGTAATGTGATGTTGAAGGTTCTTTCAAGGCGGCTGACAAGTTCCACCCGGGCGAGGCTGTCCAAACCGAGATCCCGGGCAAGAGAGCAGTCCAAGGTCACCGGTCGGGTTAATCTGCGGCGTTGACACAGCTCGGCGACCAGGCCCTGAATCATCCCTATAATCACATCGCCCGTTGCGCCTTCGTTATGTGATACGTGTTCGCGGTTCAACTTTTCATCTCCACTTTCTGAACAAGGTTTATAGTATAATTTTAATATACTATCTTCTTCTGTCAATCGAAATAAAGAAAAGGTTCACAATCGGCACCCGTATATTTATGAGCACACCATGGATATGGAGCATACGTTGTCCCTCAGTTTGCCTCATATAATATTGACATCCTTGTAAAAAGTCTGAAAAAAGTTTCCTCCCGGCAAAAAATGGAAGCCAGTTTTTTCCAATCGTTGTAAGCTATCTGCACTTCGGTT
>DIFC01000064.1:6166-25264 GCA_002418945.1 Deltaproteobacteria bacterium UBA5758
CTGCCGGGCAGGACGAAGCTTATAGGGAATAAGCATGGGGACTTTCTTTTGATATTCGACATACCGGTCGCCGAAGTCTGCAACAAGATCACGCTCTTCAAGGAATGCACCGACAATTATCCAGATCGTCCAGAGAACATTGAACAGCAACCTGTCTATCGTCAAGGCCGGGCACGACCAGATCATCAACAGCACGAAAAAGTAGAGCGGGTGGCGTACCCAGCGGTATGGGCCACTGACGGTGAACGGCATTTGCCTTTGTGTTCTGCCGCGCACACGATTCATTACCTGCCGTACACCGAGGGCATCAAAGGATTTCAGCGCTTGTGTGCCCCAGACAAATCCTGCCAGCGCTGCCAGATACAGTAAACGGAAAACCCCACCGGGAATACCCTGAAATACTGCGATCGTCCTGTTTGATTCCTGCCATAAAACCACTACCGCCAGAAGAACCATGCCGGAAACAACTGCATACAAAGGGCTGTAGCATTCTTCCGGAATAAACCGGACCACCCTCTTGCGGAAGGATCTTCGAATCATGAAGCTGTGTTGGATAAAAAAAAGCACGGAAAGACCAGCATCGAACAACAGCACACTGTTTTCGTCCAGACCAAGACCCACAAGGTTACATGAGCCACTATAGAGAAACACTGCAAACGCGATTAATGAACCGCCGCCGATGAAATAAGATACGCTTACTATGAGATACGCAACACGTGTGTTCATTCAGTCGCCATCCATCCATCGAATAAGGATCCCCGGAACCCGCATTTTTCGATTATCCCCTGGAGGTGGAGGAACATTTTGACGCCTTTGGTCAGGTTTCTAAAACCTTCCCCCCAGCGGGAGATCTTGAGTGAGAGGAGAGAGGGATTTGGTGGTCGGACGGCATATAAATCTTGGATAATTATTCTTTTGCCAACATCTCTTTTAAAAGCTCGTTAATGAGCTGGGGATTGGCCTTGCCCTGGGTAGCTTTCATGACCTGACCGACGAAGTATCCGAAGAGTTTTTCCTTCCCTCCCCGGTACTGTGCCAGTTGTGTAGGATTTGCCGCGATGACCTCGGCAACAGTTTTTTCGAGGGTGCCTTCATCGGTAATCTGTATCATGCCCTTTTCTTCAATAACCGCCTGAGGTGACTTTCCCGTCCGGTACATTTCCACAATAATGTCCTTGGCCATTTTACCGCTGATGGTGCCGTCTTCAATGAGCTGAATCATCTCTGCAAGTGATCCTGGCAGGACAGGACATTCTTTGATGTCCCTCTTTTCCTCATTCAGGAAACGGAGAACATCACCCATAACCCAGTTGCTGGCAATTTTCGGCTTCCCGGAAAGCCTCGCCACTTCTTCAAAGTACCCGGCAAGGGCCCGGCTCGATGTCAGCACTCCGGCATCGTAAGGCGGGATCTGATAATCCCTGATAAAACGCTCACGTTTTTCCAGAGGCAGTTCAGGGAGACTTTTTTTCATCTCCTCTGTCCATGCATTATCAATGACAATGGGAACGAGATCGGGATCGGGGAAGTAGCGGTAATCGTGGGCTTCTTCTTTGCCGCGCATGGATTGGGTCTCCCCCTTCGAATCATCCCAGAGTCTGGTTTCCTGGATGACATCCTGACCGCTCTCCAGGATGCACTGCTGCCGCTTGATCTCATAATCCAGGGCCCGCTGGACGTTCCGGAAGGAATTCATATTCTTCAGTTCAGTCCTGGTACCGAACATCATTTCACCCCTGGGCCTCAGCGACACATTTGCATCGCAGCGGAAACTCCCCTCTTCCATGTTCCCATCGCAGATTTCCAGATAGACCAGTATCTCATGAAGTCTTTTCAGATAGGCCACGGCCTCGTCGGTGCTTCTCATATCCGGCTCGCTGACAATCTCGATCAGGGGTACCCCTGTCCGGTTCAAATCCACATAACTCGACGGCAGATGCTCATCATGCAAAAGTTTCCCCGCGTCTTCTTCCATGTGAATCCGGGTTATGCCGATCCTTTTCTTCCCGCCGTCCAGTTCGATATCCACATACCCGTGTTCTGAAAGGGGCTGGGCATACTGAGATATCTGGTACCCCTTGGGAAGATCCGGATAAAAATAGTTTTTCCTCGCAAAATTGCATGCCTCATTGATCCTGCAATGAGTCGCCAGGGCCATCTTCATTGTGTATTCGACTACCTTCCTGTTTAACACGGGCAGGACGCCGGGCATCCCCATGCACACAGGGCAGGTGTGACTGTTCGGTTCAGCCCCGAACTGGGTCGAGCAGCTGCAGAAAATCTTTGTTTCTGTAAGGAGCTGGGCGTGAACCTCCAGCCCGATAACCGGTTCATATGGCATTAGAGAGCTGGTCTCCTTTTCTCAATGTTTGCATACTTTTCAAAGGCAGACGCTATCTGGATCAGTTTCCCTTCCTCAAAATGTCCTGCCAGGAACTGAGCACCTATGGGAAGACCATCCTTGGTAAATCCGCACGGTACAGAGATGCCGGGGATACCTGCCAGGTTTGTCGATATGGTGAAGATATCGGAGAGGTACATCTGGAGGGGGTCGTCCATTTTCTCACCAATTTTAAAGGCGGGAGTGGGTGACGTCGGTGTAAGGATGGCGTCGCATAGTGTAAAGGCCTCAGTAAAATCCCGCTTGATCAGCGCCCTTACCTGGGAAGCTTTCTTGTAATACGCATCGTAGTAGCCTGAAGACAGCGCATACGTCCCGATCATGATGCGCCTCTTTACCTCCGCTCCGAAACCGGCGGAGCGAGTTTTTTTATACATATCCAGGAGGTCAATGCTACCCTGTGGCCGGAATCCATATTTTACCCCGTCATAGCGGGCCAGGTTGGAGCTCGCCTCTGCGGGAGCAATGATATAATACACGGCCAGGCAATACTCCGTATGGGGAAGTGATATCTCAACACACGTAGCGCCGAGCCCCTCAACGGTTGTAATGGCCCTTTGCATCGCCTTTTCGATGTCGGGATGAATGCCTTCAATAAAGTATTCTTTCGGAATCCCCACCTTCCACCCTCCAATGCCCCGGGAAATGAATTCCGTATAATCAGGCACATTGAGAGGGACAGACGTTGATTCCCGCGGATCATAACCGGCAATTGCATTCATCATGATGGCGCAGTCTTCCACATCCTTCGTAAAAGGTCCGATCTGATCCAGGGAGGAGGCGAAGGCAATGAGTCCGAACCTGGACACCCTGCCGTAAGTTGGTTTCATGCCGACGACACCGCACAGGGCGGCAGGCTGTCGGATAGACCCCCCTGTATCGGACCCGATCGAGGCGATGCATTCATCGGCGGCCACAGCCGCCGCAGACCCGCCGCTGGACCCGCCTGGTATCCTCTCGAGGTCCCAGGGGTTTCTGGTTATCCCGAAATATGATGTCTCCGTCGATGAACCCATGGCGAATTCATCCATATTAAGCCTTCCAAGGTGGACATATCCCTCGTCCTTCAGCCTCCTGATGATAGTCGCATCATAGGGGGGAATGAAGCCTTTTAATATCCGTGACGCACAGGTAGTCTCTATGCCTTTCGTGCAGTATATGTCTTTTATGCCGAGGGGAATCCCCAGAAGCTGACCATTTTCGCCGTCCGCAATCTTTTTATCAGCATCCCCGGCCATTTTAAGGGCATATTCTTCAGTTACTTTGATGTATGACGAAATGTCCCCATCAAATCTTTTTATCCTTTCCAGAAAGTAATTCGTCAACTCAACGGAGCTTATTTTCCTTTTTTGAAGGAGCTCTCTTATCTGTGCAATGGTCAATTCCAGGATATCTTCCACGACATCTCCTTGTTCTTAGCTATCAGCTATCAGCCGCGACCCCAGTCTATCTGGTTCATTTAGTTTATTTCGTCTCTCCGGTCTGCCTTGTCTTAACGTTGAACGTCGAACACAGGACATTGAACAAACTCCTTTTTTACCACCTACAGGTGTGCCGCTGTCGGCTGATAGCTGATAGCTGTCCGCTGCTTTATCTATTCCTCCACCTCAATGATCGGTGGCACCTTAAAGGATGAACCGATCTTCTCCGGCGCATTCAGGATCGATTCCTCCACGCTAAAGGAATCTTTCGCCAAATCCTCTCTTAACACGCAGGTCACGGGAACCGCGTGGCTTGTAGACTCTACCCCCTCGGTATCAAGGGTATTGAGGCTGTCCATGTATTCGAGGATTCGGTTTAGCTGGGAGGTGTATAATTCGACCTCATTAGGCTCCAGGGCAAGCCTCCCGAGATGTGCAACATATTCGACCACTCCTTTATCTATCTTCACCGTCCATGTCTCCTGTGTTCTTCGTCGCTTTTATTCTGAACTTCCAACCCCGGACTCTGGACTATATCCTCATCCGCATTCAGCTACAGCCTTTATGATATCGCCCCTTGTCACAATGCCGACGAGCTTGTCGTTATCAATAATGGGGATCCTGTTTACCTTTTTTTCTATCATGATCTTTGCAATATTGACGGCGGACTCCGTCGGAGGGGCGGTTATAACATCTCCGACCATGACGTCCTTCACGGCAAGTTCCTCTATGCTGCCAGCCTTGAGCCCTTTGAGGATATCGCTCTGGCAGATGATGCCTATGAGCCTTCCCTTGTCGACCACGGGCATTCCCGCGATATTAAAGAGCTCGAATTTGTTGATAATGACGTTAAGCCTTTCTGAGGAATGGCACGTGACCACGTTCTTGTTCATAAGTTCCACTACTTTCATCTAGTCCTCCATACAATGGCATTGGCGTTGCTGTCTGAAAACGCTTTGTATAATGCTCATCGCTACAACATCTGTCCGAAGAGCTGGGTCTCCTGGATGAATTTCTGAAATGCCTCTACCGTTTTCATCGCCTTGCGCAGCTTCTCCTGCTCATCGGGCCCCAGCATATCAGGCCTCAGGTAATTCCTGTCTTTCGTGTTGTCGGTTCTGTAGTTCATCTGGCTTATTATCCTGAACCTGACAAAGGTAAAATATGCATCTATGAGGTCGCTTTCCATTTCTTTTTTAATGACCTTCTTCTTTCCGAGCGACTGTATCCGCCGCAGGGTATTTCTCTCATAAATGCCGCCGACAAGGGCGACCATTCTTACCGCAAGTATGAGCGGGGCCCAGCCGAGAAGCTTGATGTTGAACTTATCCTTGTTTGGCCCTTCTTTTTCGGTCTTGAAGCCGCCGAAGAAGGTAAGGGCGCTTGGCATGAGCACGGCAGACTGGATGAAATCCTTCATGACGTGCTTGTTGTCTGTGAGCTTTTTGAAAAAGTATTCCAGAAGCGAATCGAGGATCTTTGCGCTGCCCTTTACGGGCCGCGCGTCTGTCAGGATTATCACGTCCAGGGCCTCAAAGATGCCTTGTTCATAGGTGATCCTGTCTTCTATGCGTTTTTCCCAGTCCCCGATGGACCCCCGCCATTTTTCATTCGTCGGCATCACGTTGCCCTTGCACCGCTCAAAACCGACTTCGTGGAGGCTATCAGTAGCCTTGCGGCAAAAGATCTCGTAATAATAGTCGACAATCTGTTTTGACCCAACACCGTCTTTTGATACCTTGATATCCCTTTGCTCAAAGGTTTCGCGCAATCTTTTTTCGAGTTCCTTTGACATGAAGTCTTTATCAGGCTCCTCATAGATGATCATATTGTCCTGGTCGGTGATCATCGTCTGCTCATCTCTCCCCTCGCTCCCGAGACCTCCCCATACGTAATCTGTGGGCGGTTTGCCGAACCCTTCCTCTTCCATTTTCTTTTCAACCATGGTTAATACCTTGATGATGAGCTTGTCCCGGGCGATGCGGAAAAGGTCATGGGTATCGAGGATGCTTTCCTCTTCAAGGTAGAAATTTTCTATGCCGGCAACTGCTATATCATGGTATGCCCGCAGCTCCTCGAAGGATGTTGCACTGTCGATCTTGTGGAGCACAAGCGACCTGAACTCGGTCTCGAAGATCTCATAATCCTTGAGCGCAGATTGCAGGGTGTTCCCGAGTTCGGAAAGAAGCCTGTACCGTTCGTTTCGCAGAAGGAAACGGTCCTTTATGATATCCTGGTGGTCTGCGATGTAAGATTCGATGAAGGAAAAGTTCAGCGGCATCTTCTATCCGGTAATGCTCTCGAGCATCTTCTTGCTCGCCATAAGTTTTTCACGTTTTTCCTGCAGCTCTTCGTAGTTTGCCTCATTCTTTGCAATGACCTCCGGAGGGGCCTTTTCCCTGAAGGCTGGATTGTTGAGCTTGGCAGAGATCCTATCGCTTTCCCCCTGTATCTTAAGAAGTTCTTTTTCGATCCGTCCAAGTTCTTTCTGGACATCTATCAGGCCCTCGATGGGAACAAACACCTCTATGCCCTTGTATACGCCTACCGCTGAATGCTCCGGCGCATTGCCGTCTATGAAAAGGATATCCTTGACCCTCGCGAGTTCCTTCATATAAAATTCATATTCCTCGAGAAGCTGTTGGTAGCCGTTTGCGCGGATGACGACCCCTATCTTTACATTGGGAGCTATCCCTGTTTCGCCGCGGATATTTCGGACAACGTCGACTACCCCCATGATCGTTGCCATCTTTGCCTCGCTTTCTTCGTCCAGTTCAACTTCGTTGAACACCGGGAATGCGGAGACCATTACGCTTTCCCTATCGCGGCCGGGGAGGCGCTGGTATATCTCTTCCGTAACAAAAGGCATAATGGGATGGAGAAGCTTCACGATGTCCATGAGGGTCCTGCAGAGGACAGACCGCGTTGCGCCGGTATCAAAGGTCGTGACCTTGCCGTAGAGGTTGGGTTTTATAAGCTCCAGGTACCAATCGCAGAATTCGTGCCATATAAATGAGTAGAGGCTGCTCGCCGCTTCATTGAACCGGTATGCGTTAATGCTTTCCGTTACCTCCCTGATCACCCTTTGCGCCCTTGATCTGATCCATACATCGGGCAGGTAGGATGACTTTGTTGTCTCCTGCGCTGTTTCGCTTTCCTGCAGGAAGGTCAGGGCGAGCTTGGAGGCGTTCCAGACCTTGTTAACGAAATTCCTGGCGCCCTCTATCCTCTCCTCCGACAGGAGGACATCACGCCCCTGTGCGGCGAGGAGGGTAAGGATGAACCTGAAGGAATCCGTTCCGAACTGGTCCATAATGACGAGGGGGTCTATGACGTTCCCTTTTGATTTGCTCATCTTCTTGCCTTCTGCGTCCCTTACAAGCGCATGGATGTAAACGTCGCGGAAGGGTACATCGCCCATGAATTTGAGCCCCATCATGATCATGCGGGCTACCCAGAAAAAGAGGATATCGAACCCGGTAACGAGAAGGGATGTCGGGTAGAAGGTCTTCAGGTCGTCGGTGTTTTCAGGCCAGCCAAGGGTAGTGAATGGCCAGAGGCCGGACGAGAACCACGTGTCGAGGACGTCGGACTCCTGGCGCAGACTGCCCCCGCAGTCTTGGCAGGCATCGATGGTGTCGACGGAAACATATGTTTTATTGCATTTGTCGCAGTACCATACGGGGATCCTGTGCCCCCACCAAATCTGGCGGGAGATGCACCAATCCCTTATATTCTCCATCCATTCAAAGTAGACCTTTTCCCACATATCGGGGATGATCCTGACCTTTTGTGACCTTACGGCCTCGATCGCAGGCTGTGCGAGGGGTTTCATCTTCAGAAACCACTGGAGTGAAAGGGAGGGCTCCACAATGGTCTTACAGCGATAGCACTTTCCTACACCAAGGTTATAGGGTTCGATCTTTTCAAGGAGGTCTTTCTCGTCGAGCTCACGGATGATCTTTTCGCGGCATTCAAATCTGTCCACCCCCTTGTAATGGACAGCGTTTTCGTTCATCTTTCCGTCGTCATCGATGACCTTGACGATTTCGAGGTTATGCCTTTTCATTATTTCGAAGTCATTGAGGTCGTGCGCCGGCGTAACCTTGAGCACGCCGGTACCGAATGATGTGTCGACGTAGCTGTCGCCGATAACGGGGATCTTTTTCTCAACGATCGGCAGTATGACGTATCTTCCTACATATTTTCCATAGCGTTCGTCATCGGGGTTAACCGCCACGGCTGTATCGCCGAGCATCGTCTCGGGCCTTGTCGTGGCAACCGTCAGGTATCCTCCGCCTTCTGCCAGGGGGTATCGGATATGGTAAAGATGGCCGTTGGTTTCTTCGTGTTCGGCCTCAAGGTCTGAAAGGGCGGTCTTACACCGGGGGCACCAGTTGATGATATAGTTATCCCTGTAAATGAGCCCTTCGTTGTAAAGCCGCACGAATACCTCGCGGACAGCCCTCGAGAGCCCATCGTCCATTGTGAAGCGTTCCCGGGACCAGTCGCAGGAGCAGCCGAGCCGCTTTAGCTGTTCTATGATAGTGTTCCCTGATTGCTCTTTCCATTGCCAGACCTTCTCTATGAATGATTCCCGACCGAGGGTCTCGCGATTCTTCCCTTCCTTCGCGAGCTCCCTCTCAACGACGTTCTGCGTCGCGATGCCCGCATGGTCGGTGCCGGGAAGCCACAGCGCATTGAAGCCCGCCATCCTCCTGAATCGGGTAACAATGTCCTGCAGGGTATTGTTCAACGCGTGGCCCATATGGAGAGAGCCGGTAACATTCGGGGGAGGGATGACCATGGAAAAGGAAGGCTTCGAAGACCTCCCTTCTGCCGTAAAAAATCCCTTTTCAACCCAGAACCGGTACCATTTCTCTTCTATGGTGTGAGGATTGTAAACCTTGTCCATCATAGCAAATTCTCCAGTATCAACAATATTCAAACGCCACAACATCCTTCCATCAAAGCGGTATATTCCACGGCAACGGGAGAAATATCTTCTCAAAAAGGTTAAAGGCATAACGGTCTGTCATGCCGGCGATAAGATCGCAAACGCATGTCGCCGGCTCATCATAAAAATCGCTCTTTTCGGTCTCTTCCAGGAATGCATCAGGATTTTTGAGGAAATGCCGGTAGAGGTCGGTGATGATCCTGGAGCATTTCAGGAAGTCCCCGTGGACGATAGTGCTGTCGTAAACCGCTTCATAAAGAAAATCTCTCAGTTGCACGATGTGCTCTTCGAGCTCCCGTCCGAAATCCACACACAATTGAGGGTCCTTCCGCGTCTCCGATATGACCCCCCGGACCATGCTGTCGATCCTGTCGGAGACGGTAAAGCCGAGGAATTCCCTGCATTCTGCAGGCAGGTCCCCTTCAGCGATGACATTTCCCCTGATCGCGTCGTCAATATCGTGGTTGAGGTAGGCGATCACGTCGGCGACCCTGACCACCTCAGCCTCTTTTGTGAGAGGTTTTTCCGCTTCATCCCTGATAACAATCTCTCCCTTGCCCTTTGAATGGCGCAGGATGCCGTCTCGCACTTCATGGGTCAGGTTCAGCCCTTTGCCGTCTCTCTCCAGGATATCGGCAACCCTGAGGCTCTGTTCGAAATGACGGAACCCGCCCTCGTGGATGCTGTTGAGCACCTCTTCTCCTGCGTGGCCGAACGGTGTATGGCCGAGGTCGTGCCCGAGGGAAATCGCCTCAACGAGGTCTTCGTTCAGGTCAAGGGCCTTTGCAATGGTTCGCCCTATCTGGGCAACCTCAAGGGTATGGGTGAGCCTTGTCCTGTAATGGTCGCCGGCAGGAGAGAGGAAGACCTGCGTCTTGTGCTTCAGCCTGCGGAAGGACTTGCTGTGCGTTATCCTGTCCCTGTCATGCTGGAACGCCGGCCGGATGTCGCATTCAGGCTCCGGCTTCAACCTTCCCCTTGTCTGACTGCTTTTCTGCGCAAAGGGCGAGAGGATAAGCTCCTCCCTCTTTTCTAATCTTTCCCGTATGTCCATGGGTTTGAAAGCCAATAGGTAATCTATCATAAGAGCAGTACTATTTCAATCCAATGATTGGAGTCTTCAGCGACCGGATAAGCATGGACGAGACAGAATGCTCTATGCCGTTTTTCTCTATGAAAATACCCAGGAGGAAACATACCCCGTCTTCGAGATGACACAAAATACTTGACGTTACCATTCCCGGCAGGCAGCTTGGGGAACAACGCCCCCTCTCTCCCTGCAGGAGAAAGCGATTGATGGCGCCGTGCCCGGGAAGCCTTCCCTCCCTCCTCCGGGAGAAGCGATTGATGGCGCCGTGCCCGGGAAGCCTTTTCCCCTCTCCCCCTGCGGGAGAGGGTCAGGGTGAGGGGGGATGAATTTGTAGAGCTTGCGCGAGAGAGCTGCTACAGTCCCCTCTCCCCCTGCGGGAGAGGGTCAGGGTGAGGGGGGCGCTAAAGGCATCATGTGAAATTTGTTTACAAAAGAAGCCCACAGCGAGCAATTTCGTAAAAACCTGCTTGACAAAAATACCGGGCAATTGTTATATTGATAACATAGATAATTAAAGAAACATAATTAGAGATGCCCTCAAATCAGTTGATTTGGGGCATTTTTTGTGTTTTGGGAGCCGGCCATGAGCATAAAGAATTTCAGCGAGATAAAGCACCTGATCGACGTAGGGATGGAAAAGGGCTTTCTTACCCCCGACGAGATCAACGATATCCTTCCGCAAAACATCTTTTCACCCGAAGACATTGAAGATATTTTCGATTTTCTCTCCGAGTCGAACATAGATATTGTTGAAACGATCAAGGAGAAGGTGGAGACGCCGGAGGAAGAGTCCCATGAATGGGGGGAGGCAGAGAAATTCCCCTCCGAAAGAACAGACAATATCATCTGGGCCTACCTAAAAGATATAGGCAGGGTGTCTTTGCTCACTTCTGATGAAGAGTATACCATTGCGAAAAAGATCGAAGAAGGTGAGCGGAAGATCCGCAACCTCCTTTTCGACCTGCCCCACGCCGTCCGCGAGCTCCAGGAGTTGTCGTCCCAACTGAAAAAAGAAATGGTCAACATCATTGATGTTATTAAAAACATTGATGAAATGAACTATACAAAGAAGGATGAAGAGAAATACAAGAAGAAGACCATCTCTCTCATCAACAGCGTCAAGAACCTTTCTGAAAAGAAGGAAGAGATCCACAGAAAGATGACGGGCGCCGACACTGCTACAAAAAAGCAGTATGATAAGAAGCTGAAGGCCGTCGAATTGAAGATGGAGGAGACCCTTATCAACCTCAACCTGAACAAAAAGGTCCTCGAAGAGGTGATCAGAAAGATCGGCAGGCAGCTCAAATTCATGGACGACAAAGAGGTAAGAAAGGTCAAGCGGAGATTGATGGAGATCGTGGCCATCGAGAACGGACTCAAGGCAGTAAAGAACAGGCTCATCCAGGCAAACCTGAGGCTCGTAATCAATATAGCGAAAAAGTACCTCAACAGGGGCCTGTCGTTCCTCGATCTTATACAGGAAGGCAATATGGGCCTCATGAAGGCGGCCGAAAAGTACGACTACCAGAAAGGATATAAATTTTCCACCTATTCGACATGGTGGATACGCCAGGCCATTACGAGGGCGATCGCAGACTATGCCCGGACGATCAGAGTCCCTGTCCATGTTCTGGAGACAATGAACAAGATCACAAAGGTGACCATATCCCTTTTCCAGGACCTGGGAAGGGAGCCGAACCTTGACGAGATATCCCTGAAAGCAGGGTTGCCCCTTGAAAAGGTGCGCAAGATCATGAAGGTCTCTAACGAGCCGATCTCTATTGAGACCCCCATCGGTGACGATGAGTCGAAGCTCGGAGATTTCATCGCGGATCCAAAATCTCCCTCGCCATTCAATGAGCTTGTCGGCGTTTCCCTGAAGGAAGAGATCGATAAGGTCCTGTCTACCCTTACTCCGAGAGAGGAGAAGGTGATCAGGATGAGGCTTGGCATCGGCGAGAAGACGGATTATACCCTCGAAGAGGTCGGCGAGGTCTTTGGCCTGACCCGGGAGCGCATCAGGCAGATCGAGGCGAAGGCCCTTCGGAAACTGAAACACCCCTCGCGGCGCAAAAGGCTCGACAGCTTTCTGGAGTAAAGAAACAGGAACGCCGTTTCGCTTACCGCTTACATCTTGTCATCATTACTTATATGCATCGGCCTTTTTATAGCTGACTGCTGACAACCGACGGCTGTCTGCTCGCTCCTGCCTGCCATGATCTGCTCAACGTTTTCCCTGATCTTCGCTATCTTGTCCGGTGAGAAAGGCTTTATGTCCGCGTATGACGGATCGAGGGTGTTGTGGGGCCTGAATTCCTGGATGGTAAACCGTTTTGCATGCCGGATATATTCCGCGGTGTTGTATACGTCAACTTCCCGGTGAAGAAAGGGCACGACGGTCATCCTGAATTCATACTCAACGGTCCCTTCGAGAATGAACCGGATGCTTTCCTCAATCTTTTTTGTGTTAATATCGACGCCGCACCACCTCTTGTATCTGTCAACAGGGCCCTTAACGTCCATGGCAACATAATCGATGAGCCCATCCGCGACAAGCCCTTTCAGAAGAATGGGCGACGACCCGTTCGTATCGAGCTTGACCTTTACGCCTTCAGATTTTATCCGGCCGATCATGCGGAAGAGGTCCTTATGGATCGTCGGTTCTCCGCCGGTAATGACAATCCCGTGCAGCCATTTTTTGTACTTTCTCAGGGTGAAGATGACGCGCTCCAGAGGTATCTCTTCCATTTCACTGTGATGAAGCACAAGCTCCGGGTTGTGGCAAAAAGGGCATCTGAAATTGCATCCGCCTGTAAACAATACGGATGAGAGGCAGCCCTTCCAGTCAATAAAGCTTGTTTCCAGGAAACCCCGGATAGGAACGTTATGCGCCGTGCACGACATGCAGAACCTCATCGACGTTGGGCACATTTCCCCGCCACTCGCCGACCCAGTTCTCTGTTTCGTCCTCAACGACGATTGTGGGCAGCGCCATAACACGGTAGTATGTGGCCTCGGTGAGCCCTTCCAGCGTCTCTACATTGAAATCATCGACATCTACGTTCTTTGCCCGGAGATTGTCTTTTAATTTTTTTGCCATCGGGCACATCGGACAGTCGTCCTTGTAGAAGATCTTTACAGTCCCCATTTACGTTACCTCCCCTTTATTAGTTCGTAGTTGATAGCTCATGGCTTATAACACATTATAGAAACATTATTCATTTACCGCTTTCTTCTTTGTCTCAGAGAAATATTCTGTGTTCCTGTACCTGTCCTTCAATTCCCCCAGCTTGCCTTTGTTCCAGCTCGAAACCTTCGTAAAATACCCGGTGATCCTTGTTATACCGTCGACATCGGGGGATCCGCAGTAAGAGCACGTATCGGCGAGCCCCCTTGAGGTCCTGTGGCACTTGTTGCAGGTGGTGAATTCAGGAGAAAATGCTATCTGGTCGTTCGTCGTGTGCTTGAATGTCTTAATGACAAAGTCGGCGATGGCCTCATGGGATGGATGAGATTCGCCGAGCCACACATGAGAGATCGAGCCTGCCTCTATAAGCGGATGGAAGATCCCTTCGCTTGTGACCCTCTCAATAGGGTTCATGGCATATTTGACGTTCAGGTGCGTTGAGTTTGTGTAATACACCTCGCCGGACGCAATGTCGCCCTTGACAATCCTTCCCGAAAGCGGCGAAAAGTATCTCATGTCAAGCCTCGCAAAACGGTAGCTTGTGCTTTCCGCGGGCGTCTGTTCGAGGACGATCTTCATTTGCTCCTGCCTTCTAATCTTGTCTGTCAGGATGTTCATATGGGCTATTACTTTGATGCCGAATTTCAGTGCCCGTTTGGACTCGTGCATCTCTTCGCCGGTATGGATCTGAACCATTTCGTTGAGGCCGACCATTCCGATGAGATGGGAGGCGAGGTTAAACCGCAGGTAGGGCATCCCGTCCCTGTTCATTGTAAGCAGCGCCAGCGGGCCGTCCTCTCCGAGGGAAAGGAGCTTCTCCATGAAGGACCTTTTTTCTTTATGTGCCTTTACGGCAAGGATGAACCGCTCAGTGATAAGGTTGAAAAGCTGTGTATCATCATTTTTTGCCAGGTAGGCAAGCCTCGGGAGATTAAGGGAGACGTTCTGAAGGGCGCAATATCTCATCCTCCATGGTTCCCTTGCGTCCAGGAGGTCCTTTTCGTCGAGCTTAAAGCTCAGGCGGCAGCACTCGGAGATCTTCGCCGTTTCGCCGCGGTCGAAGACATAGTACGTGTTGCCTTTGTCTGCTGCTACATCGGAAATGAAGTTGAGAAAATCCATATGTCCGTCGGTGCGGAAGAACTTCTCCGTTATGTGGACGATCGGCTTGGGGAAGAAGAAGGGCCTTCCGGCTCCGTCGCCCTCTTTAAAGACCTCGAAGAGTGCCCAAGCGAATCTCTGTGCCTCCTTTTCATATTCCCCGTATGTCTTGCCGGTGAATTTTCCTCCCGGTCCGATGGCAGGGACACTGACAAAGTGCTGCGGGATCTCCCAGTATACATTGATGTCCGTGAAGATCGCCTGTCCACCGCGGGCAACGGCCTGCTGCGAAAACTCGAATATAAGCATCTGGGCGAGCTGTTTTACATCGCCGTCGCTCATGCCCTCCAGATAAGGGGCAAAGAAGACGTTGATGGCATCCCAACCGATCGCACCGGCAAAGTGGCTCTGAAGGGCGGCGGCAAACTTGACGAGGTGGGCGAGGAGGACCTCGGGGTGTTTGGCCGGCTTTGCCATCGAAAGGGAATGGGGCAGGTCGAGGCCGAACTTCTTGATATATTCGAGTGACTGACCGCTGCAGTATGGCCTGTCAATAAAACCCAGGTCATGAAGGTGGATATCGCCGTTCATATGGGCATCGGCAACATCCTGTGAGAACACGGAAAGGAGGGCATATTCTTTCTTGATGTTCTCGGAAAGGGTGAGGTTCGTTGCCTCGGGACCATGAGGTACGTTGGCATTCTCTTTGTTCGGATGAAGGATAAGGCTGTCCACGTCATAAAGGGGCATCCCAAGCCTCGTGTGCATCTTCCTTGTATTTTCCAGCCCCTTTTCGATCAGCTTTGCGTTTACGAGCTCCCTGATGAGCGGGGCCGTGATGACCTTGATGCCTGACTTCCGTATCATCTGCTCAGCGTCTTTACTGACCTCATTTGCAGTATCGCGGTCGATCATGGTCTCCCGTATGAGTGCGTCAACGATCTTTGACCGGTCCCAATCGGCGATGCTCTCTTCGGAAGTCCTTACAAAAAGATTAAGATCAGTTGTTTCCATTTTGCCCCCTTATGGTATTTAAAACTACGTAAAATTATTTAATTTTGTTTTCGAAAAAGACCCCACCGAAACCCCTCACCCCACTATATATAGTATCAAAACTAAATATATCTACTATATGTAGTTATTTAACAGCGAGATTGTTCTTTTGTCAAGGACTTTTTAAATATTTTTTTCCGGGGACCTTATAAAATTCTTCAGGAACTGCCGATAGGTTAGAAAGGTTTACAATAATAATATGTGAACTTTACTTTTTAATAAATTGATATAATTGATCAATTAGCATTATGTTGAAATGTTCAATTCGGATGATCCCCCGCAGCTTGCTGCTGGGTAATACTGTTCCCTCTCCCCTTTGCGGGAGAGGGTAGGGTGAGGGGGTAGCTCATTCTTGTTGCAGAAAGTTACACGTTCTGCGATTTCAACGCCTCGGCCGCATCTTCCGGCGTAATGGACACTACATGGAACTCGTCCTCCCTTTTATATTTGGAGGAACGGAAATCTTTCGGGAGTATCTCTATATGCCAGTGAAAATATTCATGAACTGCTATATCCTCAGCGTGGATAGGATCACCCGGCGTATTTGGAGACGTATGAAAGACAAATGTGTAGGCGTTCGCCAGCTTTTCGATGCGCTTCATAATATCAAGCATGGCCCCGGCAAGGTCCTTTTTGATCTCTTCTGTGGTGTTGCGTTCAAAGTGTGCCTCGTGGAACCTTGGCAATATCCATACCTCATAAGGGAATTTCGGTGCGAAGGGGCATATGGCGATGAAGTGCGGATTCATCATTACGACCCGCTTGTTCTGCCGTATCTCCTGGCTGATGATATCGCAGAGCAGACACCGTTCCTTCTGGAGATAATGGTTCCTCGCGTTGACAAACTCCCCGGCTATGCCGGCGGGGACTATCGGCGTTGCAAGGACATGGGAATGGGGATGAAATATGTATGAACCGGCGAGTTCACCATGGTTCTTAAAAACCTGGATATATTTGAAGCGCATGTCCCGTTTAAGGTCTGTGATCCGTTCTCTGTACATTTCAAAGAGAAGAAGAAATTCCTGTTCGCTGAAGCTGGACATCGTCTTTGTGTGGGAACGGTTCTCGACAATGATCTCGTGGGCGCCGACGTTCTCCATCTTGTCGTAGATGCCCTCTGCCCTTTTGTTTTCGTCAACCTCTATAATGAATACGGGATTTGATGCGGGAAAGCAGCGGGTAAGCCAGTTGCCCTGGGAGTCTTTGTATTCCCTGATTGGATTGGGTGTCATATGCTCATTGCCCGGACAAAAAGGACAGATGCCGGTGCTGCTCGATTTTGTTGTGTGGTAACCGACAACCACCCAGCTTCCGGATACGGGATCTTTCCTGAGCTCCGACATTATTACATCATAGACCATTAAGGGATTCTTTGTCAATGTGCTGAAAACATCAAGGATATTTGTTTCTCCGGCATTCTTCCCTGATCAGCTTTTCTATAATAGGCCTGTCCGCTTCAGGGAAGTCGTAATCGATAAGGTCTGCCGGTTTTACCCAGCGTATCTCCTCGTGATCGTTAAGGCGAAGGGCGCCGGAGATATAAGCCGTTCGGAACGCCAACAGTTTAATAGTCCAGTCAGGCGTGTAAACGAAAGTGCTCGAACCGACAAGATCTCCGACCTCGACCGTTATGGCAAGCTCTTCCTGAAGTTCTCGTTTCAGGCACTGTTCATAGGTCTCTTTTTCTTCCAGCGTGCCGCCGGGAAATTCCCATTTTCCGGGATGACACTTCCCCCGCTTTCTTTTGCCGATAAGTATGTGGCCGTCTCTTTCAATTACGGCCGCCACAACGATTTTTGGATTTGCCTTTTTCATTGGCATTCCATACGCCCGGATCGGATTATCACTCCCATTCCCTCCCTCCACATGTTCACGGAGTAGGCAATAAGACTGTCAAGGTGTTCATAGGCTGTCTCGAGCTCTATATCGTTCCCGTAACTTATTATATACGCCAGCGGCACAGTGTATGACATGGTGCCGGCATCGTATGTATCGATGACTTGATGATGGTCCTCAAGGATGATCGTCGAATCGGGGCCGAGAGAAATACCGAAAGAGCCCACAATGGTACAGCTTCGTACTGTTGCATATTTTGCCTTTTCTGCCCTGCAAGCGGCCTTTTCGGACCCCGTAGTTATCAATCCAGCAAAAGGGTTGATCTGTCTGGAAAGGCAATCGTTGAATCGTTTTTCCTCTCCTTCCGTGAGGAATGCAATGATCATGTATTTCGGCTCAGAGATAGTGGCAGAAAGGATCCTGTCTTGCTTCAGGACCGGCGGAAAGGCAGCCTTAACGTCCGATTGTGCCCGAACCAGCCTTTTTTCGATTATGGACCTTATCTTCTCCAAATCGGCCGCGATGCTGTCTGTTTGCTTATTGAGCCTCATAGCGATCCTCTTCGTCCAACATATACAGCATATTTCTCTGGCAGCACAGACAGGCGTCCCCGTCGTCGGCGGGATAGGCTTCCCGGCATTCAGGGCACACGGCAATGCTCCCTTTATGTTTCTTTTCGACAACCTGCGGTTGGACCCGTACGCGCCGGATGCTCAAAATGCTGCCGCCTGCTTCTTTTATCTCTCTTTCAATCGCCTCCCGGCTCTGTTCTTTACTGGACTTCAGTTTGAAATACCACGCCTTTATCTCATCCCATGCCGCTACCTTTCCGGCATCTAAAAAGACCCTCACACCTTCGTTGCTCTGCTTATCGTAAAGGGTCAGTGCGAAGCGTCCCGTATTGATGATCTTAAGCCAGCCATTCCCGATGGTGCATGGAGTCAGAAGTTGAACGGCGTCAGGCAGGCAGGACTTCGTCTCGCAGATGGCGTCATAGAGGATGCCTTCCGGCAGGTTCCGTACCGCGGTATCTACCATAAATCCGCCGATGAGAACGCCGGGAGATGGGTTGCCATGAAATCGTTTCGCTGCATCTACGTATTCATCGTATGAATACCCGCAGATCTGCATAGGATATACCGTGCCGGTGCTGAGGTGCGCCAGGGACTTCATGCCTTTTCAACTGTCACTGCGCAGGCCTTATATTCCGCCGTCATTGTGTTTGGATCGTACACCGCGTTTGTCAACCAGTTTGCACACCCGTCCCGGAAATGAAAGGCCATCCAGACCATGCCGGGGGGCACCTCGCGGGTTACCCTGGCCTTGACCTTTACTTCTCCCCGCCGCGACCTGACCTTTACGTATTCGTCCGGTTGAATGCCGAGCCTCTGCGCATCTGCCTGGGAGATATCGGCTGTTTCTTCCGGCATGAGAAAATCCATCCCCGAACGCCCTGTTTGTGTCCGTGTGTGGTATTGATAGAGCCTTCGACCCGTGCTCAGAACAAAAGGATACTCTTTGTCGGGCACCTCTGCGGGCGGTTTCCAATCAACGGGGGTAAATATTCCTTTGCCGTGGGTAAAGATTCCATCTCTATGGAGGAACTGGGTTCCCGGGTGCTCCGGGTTTGGGCAGGGCCATTGCAGGCCGTCCTCTTCTATGCGGCTGTACTTAATGCCGCCGAGCGCCGGCGCGAGGACCGAGACCTCGTTGTCCCATATCTCCTGTCCGCTGTTCGACGTCCAGTCATATCCCATTCGCCTGGCCAGCTCTTTAAATATCCACCAGTTTGGTTTTGCCAGACCAGGGGGTGTTTTTACTTTCCTGACCCTGCTTACCCGCCGCTCGCTGCTGGTAAACGTCCCGTTGTCTTCGCTCCACGCCGCNNGGGAAGACCACGTGGGCAAAGCGCGTTGTCTCCGTCGGGAAGATGTCCTGGCATACGAGAAATTCCGCAGAGGCAAGTTCATGCTCTACCTTGTGGATGTCCGGCTCGGTATTTGCGAGATTCTCGCCGAAGACATAAAAAGCCCTGATCTTTTTATCGACCAG
>DIFC01000050.1:0-13712 GCA_002418945.1 Deltaproteobacteria bacterium UBA5758
CTTGCTACCCTCTTGCCGACGATATTGAAATCATCCTTCATAAATTCCCCCTTATAAAGAGTTGACTTTGCATCTTTCGCTTACGTATGCCATGGATTCATCTATCGCCTGCAATGCCAGGTTCAACTCCTCTTCAGTGTGGCGGTAGCTTATATATGCGTGGTGGTGAGGGGTAAAAAAGAACCCTTTACGGATCAACTGTGTATAAAAATCAGTGCGTTTTCCCCGAATTTCATCGGGGTTGTTGCCGGAGAATGTTATAAAGAACATGGGTGCAACGCCGGTCAGTTCTGCGCCAACATTGTATTTGTCAATAATGGCTTGGATCTTTTGCAGGAAACGCCCGCCTTTTTCCCAGATATTGTCGATAACCTTTTCCCGCTCCATGATCTTGATCGTTTTCAATGCGGCGATATACCCGTCACTGTTTGGAAAAAAGGTCGACGAGATGAAAAGCTTCGAAGCGGCTGCCATCATCACCTCTTTCTTGCCGGTAACAACGCTTATCGCGTACCCGTTTGCCATTCCTTTGCCGAGGACAGTGAGATCGGGTTTGACTCCGTAAAGCTCCTGAGCTCCTCCCATCCTTAACCTGAAGCAGGTCCGGACCTCATCAAAAACCAGTACGGCCCCATACTTGTTTGCAATCTCCCGCACCCCTTCAAGGAACCCAGGTTTCGGCGTCTGCATCTTCTCATGGAGCGGGTGCCCGAAGGGGGTCATAATGATGGCCGCCGTCTCCTTGCCGTGCTTTGCCATCAGCTCCTCGAGCTTAGTGAGGTCGTTGTAATGGAATTCATAGACATCCTCGTAGAATTTTTCAGGAATGCCTCCCTTCATCTCAACGCACCAATCGTGCCACCCGTGGTATCCGCAGCGCATGACCTTTGTCCTTCCCGTATATGCCCTTGCAATGCGGATAGCAGCAGTTGTGGCATCTGAGCCGGTTTTAAGAAAGATGCTCAATTCCGCGGAAGGTATGAGCCGGTTCAGTTGCTTTGCAAGTTCATTCTGGTAGGGCTGGGTAAGCGAGAAGCAGAGGCCTTTGTCTTTTACCTGCCTTACCACCGCATCATCAACCTCTTCCTCCCTGTAGCCGAGGATAATTGGCCCGTAGCCGCAGAGAAAGTCGATATATTCGTTCCCGTCTACGTCGATCAACCTGGTGCCCTTGCCGTACTCAAGAAAGATCGGGTACTCCCCCATGATAAAATCACCCGGTTTTCTTGCGCCGAGGACCCCGCCGGGAATTAATGTTTTTGCCTCTTCAAACAGCTCTACGCTTTTCGTTATATTCAATCTTTCAGCTTCTTTCATAAGTACCCTCCCTATGCGTTAAGATATTCTGTCAAAACGAGAACAAAGAAGATATTGACTCTGTCTGATGTATCTTCGCCCCCCTTTTGATCAATTCTTTGAGGAATTTTTCCGGGTCGATGCAACCCTCGGGCGCCACCACTCCTTTGACCTTCACATCGCCGGCAAACATCATTAAGGCTGCTATCGACGCTGGGAGGCCTGTCCCGGGCGCCATCCTGCCCACTATATCTGCCGTATATGTGACCCCTTTTCCCTGGCGCTCGCCTTTTACTATGACCTTTAAACCGGAAGCTGCGGGCCCGTTATCCCTGTTCTTGGGAATATTCTCCCAGAGCCGTAATGTCAGGTCGTAAGGTATGACTTTTGTACCCCGCACTTCCACCGGTTCCGTACCGAGGAAGCCTGTTTCTTTCTGTTCTTTGATGAGTTCATCCACCCACAACGGGATGAGCGCGCCCTTGATGACCACCTTCTTTACCCCGTTGATATACCGGGGTATGGTAATAGGCTGGGGATGGCCCACATAGCGTACAACACAGGTGCCAAGGGGCGGAAGAAACTGAGCTGCCTCTTCACCGGTGCCGCCCTCTACATACTCCAGTTTTCCGTCGAGATACTGCGGTATTTTACCGGTGACCATATGAAGGCTGTGGTCCCAGGCAGCGCCTGCAAGTTCGGCTATGCTCACGACCCAGAACAGGTGTATCTCATCGACGCGGTCCATCTGATCTGCATACCATTTTACAAGAACGTTATTTGTTCCCGGATCTGAGCCCATGCCCGTCAGTACGGTTATTCCTGCATCTTTGGCGGCCTTATCGATGTCTGCGGAGGAAAAAAGGATAGGAACAGCCTCATAATCGTCGCATATATCTATATAATTAACCTTTGCCTCGACTGCGGCCCTGGCCACCGCCACCGCTGTCTTGTAGAATGGCCCCGCGCAGTTTATCACGACATTTACATCCTTTATTGCCTTAACCATGGCGCTGTGGTTGCTCACATCTATTTTTGCCAGAGACACCTTTTCGCTGGCGCGCAGCTTTTCCTGCACCCTCTTCGGGTCTGTATTGATGTCGCCGAGTATTACGTTATTGATCTGGTCCTGTTTGATAAGGTCCCTTGCAACCCCTTGTCCCATGCCCCCCGTTCCCCCTATTACCAATGCCCGCATTCTTCCTCCTTAACTCATTTATTGATGTCGAAGTCCCCTTCCAGAAGCTCCGTCAATACCCCGTGAAGGTTGTTTGGGTGGTGAACGAAGGCATACCGGGTTCCGAAAAGATATCTTGGTTTGTCGTCGATCAGCTTGACATTTTTGTCTTTCAGTTCCCGCATTGCCCCTTCAAGGTCATCCACTTTGTATGATATGAGGAAGACGCCCTCCCCTCTGCTGTCGATAAATTTTGCAACTTCTCCGTCAGGGGAAGTTGATTCCATAAACTCGACGGCTACATCCCCGATATAGTACCGGACCACCTTGATCTTCTCTGATGCTGCAATGTATTCGCAGGCAGGCATAAGGCCAAAGTGGTCTTTGTATGTTTTTTTTGTTTCTTCAATGCCTTTTACCGCAAAACAGATATGATCGATCTTTTCTATCTTCAACAATACCCCTATAATTTATAGCGTTTTATTATCTCCAATAAATCCTCCTATATTACCAAATAAAAAAAATATTGCAAAGAAGATTTTACCTTGCAGCACCATTTTTTAGTCTGTTTAGTTAAATTATTTACACCTGTAAAAATAAAATTGTGGTACAATAAAGCATTCACCAAAAAAACAGGATTTAGGCATGGTCGACAACAAAATCGATGACTACTATAAACATGTTGAAGTAAAACTTGAAGATATAGTAGATAAGTTATTGAATTCAAGGCTTAATGATAGCGATAACGTGCTTCTTAACGTACAGAACCTTATAGAGAAGGTATTCATTAAGTCGGCCATGAAGCTGTCCGCCAACAATGTTTCTAAAGCTTCAAAATTATTAGGTATTAACAGGAATACCCTGAGCAAGAAAATCAAAGAGGCGGAAAGCAAAAAACGTCTGATTCAAAAAAAATCAAGCCGTTAAGATGTATTTTGCGATCACGTCGCCGACCTCTTTTGTGCCCATGCCCATTTTGCCCGCATCAAGCGATTTGATATCGTGCATCAGGGCCTTTTGAACAGCTTGCTCAATCATATCGGATGCTTCCTTCTCACCGATAAACCCGAGCATCATTCCTCCGGCAAGGATCGCCGCAAGGGGGTTAATCATGTTCTTGCCTGTATATTTCGGAGCAGACCCTCCCATCGGTTCGAACATCGACACTCCTTCAGGGTTAACATTTCCACCGCATGCGATACCCAGTCCACCCTGTATCATTGCCGCAAGATCTGTAATGATATCTCCGAAAAGGTTATCAGTAACAATCACGTCGAACCATTCAGGGTTTTTCACCATCCACATGCATGTCGCATCTACATGAGCATAATCGGTCTTTACGCCGGGGTAATCTTTTGCAACTTCATAGAAAACGCGCTCCCATAGACCGGAGGCAAAGGTAAGAACGTTTGTCTTGGCGCATAGTGTGAGCTTCTTTTCCTGGTCCCGTTTCTTTGTGTATTCAAAGGCAAACCTCAGGCACCGCTCGACGCCCTTCCGTGTATTGATCGATTCCTGTGTTGCCACCTCGTCCATAGTTCCCTTTTTCAACACCCCTCCGGCCCCTGCATACAATCCTTCAGTATTTTCGCGCACTACGACAAAATCGATCTCTTTGGGACCTTTATTTTTCAGCGGCGTATCGACCCCTTCATAAAGTTTCACTGGCCTGAGATTGATATACTGGTCAAGTTCAAACCGTGTACGCAGGAGGATCCCCCTCTCCAGTATTCCGGGTTTAACATCAGGGTGGCCTATTGCTCCGAGATAGATCGCGTGATATTGCCTTAATTCGTTAAGGACGCTGTCAGGAAGGACCTCCCCGGTCTTTAGATAGCGTTCCCCACCAATGTCGTAATAGGTATAGCGTAATGAAAAGCCCAATTTTTTCGATATGGTATCCATCACCTTAATGCCTTCTGCAACAACCTCAGGACCTGTCCCGTCGCCGGGGATGACCGCTATATTATATTCTTTGCCCATTCTCTTCCTCCATAATTATTAGACTTTTTTCGCGAGCGCCTTTGCCCCGATATCCTTTCTGTAATGCATGCCGTCAAACTCTACCATTGATACTGCCTCATACACCCGTTTCATTGCATCTTCATAAGAGCTGCCTATTGCGGTGACACCCAAGACCCTTCCGCCTGAAGTGTAATAACGGCCATCTGCCTTTTTCGTCCCTGCATGAAATACCATTACGTCCCGGCGTTCTTTTAATCTTTCAAGCCCGTTGATAACGAACCCTTTTTCCGGCTTGTCAGGGTATCCTTTTGATGCGACGACAACGCATATTGAAACGCCTTCCTTCCACTTGATGTCGTTTATCCTGTGCAGTTTTCCTTCTATGCATGCCATCAGGATCGGCAGGAGATCGCTTTCCATCTTGAAGAGGATCGGCTGGGTCTCAGGATCGCCCAGCCGGGCGTTGAACTCTATAACATAAGGGTCGCTCTCTTGCAACATAAGCCCCCCGTAGAGCACACCCTTGTACACGATGCCCTTCTCCCTCATAGCCGCTATCGTCCTCTCCATGATCCTTGCCTTGATGTCCCTTTCCACAGCCTCGTTTACAAAGGGTATGGGGGTGTAGGCGCCCATCCCTCCTGTATTAGGCCCGTTGTCGCCATCAAGAAGCGGCTTGTGATCCTGCGAAGTAAGCAGTGAAAGCATGGACGTGCCGTCCGTAAAGGCAAGGTAGGACGCCTCAATGCCCGGTAAAAACTCCTCAATAATGATCTTTTTCCCTGCATCTCCATGAATCCCCTTCACCATCAGGTCGCTAAGGACGCTCCGGCCTTCCTCCTGGTCCTGGATCACGTAAGCACCCTTCCCCGCGCACAGACCGTCAGCCTTGATCACATAAGGAGGCGTAAGGCTGCCGAGATATCTCCCGGCGTCATCATACCGGTCAAATACCCTGAACGCTGCCGTGGGTATCCCGTATTGTCGCATGAGCTCTTTCGCAAAGATCTTGCTCGCCTCGATCATTGCGCCCCGTTTATTCGGCCCAAAGATCGGCACCCCCTTCTTTTCAAACATGTCGACAATGCCTTCGGCGAGGGGATTTTCCGGGCCCACGATAACAAGGTCAATATGTTTTCTTGCTGAAAAATCGAGAAGATCCGAGGTATTGTCCACGTCCATTGCCACGCATTCGGCTATATCCGAGATGCCGCCGTTTCCGGGTATGCAATATATTGTATCGACATCTTTTGACTGTGACAGTTTCCATATAATGGCGTGTTCCCTGCCGCCTCCGCCGATCACAAGAATGTTCATACACCCTTCCTCAATGAGCTAGACTTTTGACAGATATGAAAAAATCGCACCGTCGTAATCCGACGTTATGGAAAAGACCTTTTTTGCAAGGTAAAATCTCAGCTCTTCCGTTGTCCCGCCATTATTTGCCTTCATATTGTCGATTACCTTCCGGTAATCATCGGGGTCCACTACAACGGTCACATATTTGAAATTTTTTGCAGATGCCCTGATCATCGACGGTCCGCCGATATCGATATTCTCGATCGCTTCTTCAAAGGTGCACCCCTTGCTGATAACTTCCTTGAAGGGATAAAGGTTCACCACGATCATATCGATATGCTTGATGCCGAGGGATTCCATCGCCTTCTGATGTTCGTCATTGTCACGGATGTTCAGGATCCCGCCGTGTATCTTCGGGTGGAGCGTCTTTACCCTTCCATCCATGATCTCCGGGAATCCCGTGTATGAGCTTACTTCCATTGGGTTCAGCCCGAGGCCCTCAAGATACTTCTTTGTGCCGCCTGTAGAAAGAACCTCCACTCCGTAATCCTTCAGGCATGCCGCCAGGTCATTGAGTCCTGATTTGTTCGACACGCTGATCACCGCACGTTTGATCCTCATAGTCCCTCCTTTTTTTAAAGGCCCAAAGCTTCATTCATTATAAAGACTGATATGTCCGTCCCTGCCGGTCTCTTTTCGAGGATCGAGACGATCCTGCATATCCTCTGTTCCGATTTGCAATCGTGACAGTAGCCTGTTTTCGCAC
Organism: Deltaproteobacteria bacterium UBA5758; assembly: GCA_002418945.1. Taxonomy (GTDB): domain Bacteria; phylum Desulfobacterota; class Syntrophorhabdia; order Syntrophorhabdales; family Syntrophorhabdaceae; genus UBA5609. The sequence continues at coordinate 6,504 of DIFC01000050.1, forward strand.
AAGGCAACGGGAGATTCAGCCTTTTTGCATTCATGGGCGCCGCTACATCCTTGATCCTGTCGATAGCCGCCTCGACATCAGGGACTATCTTGTTGTAGCCGGCAACAATGATCACCTTCTTCGGGCCGAAGGTGATGCTGCTGACCCTGTTGCCGACCCCATCGATATTGACGATCTCACCGTTCTCTGTGATTGCGTTCGACCCGGACAGAAAAAGATCGCTCGTCAGGTGCTGAACCCTCATTGCCTGTATCTCTTCTTTTTGAAGACCGGCTTCCCAATGGTCGAGGACCGTTACCTTTTCCTTTTTAAGTTTTTCAACAAGCCCCATCTCCCTGAGCGTCACAGAACCGCCGATCCCTATCTTCATCTTAGGCTTTACATAACCCATTACCTTTTCTAAAAGATCCTTTCTGTTAATGAAAAAGGCAGCATCGAAATAATTCTCTTTCAAGGCCATCACGGTTCGTTCCATCATCTTTTCAATATACCATTTTTTTGTGTCCATCGGTTTACCCCCTGATATAGGTGTTATAGTAAATTCTGCGGGAAGCGTTTGTCAATAACAATCTCCAGCCTGTCATAGCTTACATTAAAAACAGAAAAGTACTATTTCAGGGACGCATGACGCCTTACCGGTTAAACATATAAAATATCGTGTCATGAAAATGATAGCTTTTTATTTGCTCCTCATTTTCCATCAATTTTAATCTGTTTTTTGCTTTGTAGAAGGATACCCCCGTGACCTTAACGATCTCGTCAAGGCTTAACGATCTTCTCTTTAATATATTAAGGACATTTTTAGACCACTCCTTTTCTCCATGCAGAACGGGTGTTTCTTCAAATTTCGAGATTATCTCGCATATATCGCCCAGGAAAGAACGTGCCCTTTCGAGTTCCTCTCTTGTCAGCATCCCCGGTATATCTTCGCTGGGAGGCCTTGTAACAGTGTTTAACTGTATCTTGTCAACACCGACTGATTCGACGACCTCTTTGATCTTGCCCAGCTCCTCTTCGTCGTCATTAATGTCCTTTACAAGCATGACCTCAAGCCATATTTTTCCCCTGAAGTCTTTCCTGAAAAGTTTAAGGCCTGAAATTATTGACTGGGCATCTACCACCAGATGGGGCCTGTTGATATACCGGAATATATCTTCGCTCACAGCATCCAGCGAGGGCAGAATGATATCAGTGGAAAGCAGATCCCTCCGCACGTCGTCCTGAAACAGAAGGGCCCCGCTCGTAATCACCGACACAGGAACAGAGATTGCCCTTTTTACTTCATCTATCATCAGGCCGAGGTCAGAGTTTAATGTGGGCTCGCCTGAACCGGAAAATGTTATATAATCGATTTGGTTTGATTTGTTTGCTTCTTCTATTACCTCGCTGACGATCGCATAAGGATCAAAGAAGCTTTTTCTTTCTATCTGATGGTTTGTTGTTTTCCCGATCTGACAATAGATGCAGTCGAAACAGCAATACTTTCCGGGAATAATATCGACGCCAAGAGAGTTCCCAAGCCGCCTTGACGGAACAGGGCCGAAGACGTATCTGCTCATGAGAGATATTAAACGATTCCCCGTTAAAAGGAAATATAAATCAATATATTGGCTTGATATTGACTTTTCAACTATAATATACTAAAAGTAATTCGCATGGGCGATTAGCTCAGATGGTTAGAGCGCTGGTCTCACATACCAGAGGTCGTTGGTTCGAATCCAATATCGCCCACCATTCTTAATTCCCTGGGGGCCCGATGTCAGGTCATAGCAAATGGAGTTCCATCAAACACAAGAAAGGTGCCGCTGATGCAAAAAGAGGAAAGATCTTCACAAAGCTTATAAAAGAGATAACAACCGCTGCCAGGATAGGAGGGGGAGACCCTGAAGCGAATTCGCGGTTAAGGGTGGCAATCCTTCAGGCAAAATCTGAAAATATGCCAAAGGACAACATTGACAGGGCGATCAAAAAGGGGACCGGCGCCATTGAAGGTGAAAGCTACGAGGAGTACACCTATGAGGGATATGGTCCCGGCGGCGTTGCGATCCTCATAGAGACTCTTACCGACAACAAAAAACGGACAACTGCCGATGTACGCCACATCCTGACCCGGCTGAACGGCAACCTGGGCGAAGCAGGATGTGTATCCTGGATATTTCAGAAGAAAGGCTATATATCCTTTGATAAAAAGAGCGTCAATGAGGAGAAGATCATGGAATTGGCCCTTGATGCAGGGGCTGAGGATGTTGTCGAAACTGACGCAGAGATCGAGGTTATGACCAATTTGTCAAATTTTGAGTCAGTGAAAAAGATCTTTGATGATAACGGAATAAAATATATTGTTTCGGAGATCAGCATGATCCCGCAGACATCGGTAAAACTGGATGGCAAGAACGCGGAAACAATGCTTAAGCTGATGGAAGCGCTGGAAGATTCTGATGATGTCCAGAAGGTGTATGCCAATTTCGATATCCCGTCCTCTGAGATGGAACGTTTGACCCAGTAGGTATCTTTCGTTTATAATCAATTGATATTACGACAGCTTAATCCTTTTTACTTCGCCGTTTTGGCCTGAGAATTCAACATCTTTGCCGTTCAGGAACATCTTTATCCCGCCCGCATTCCCGATAAGAAGGTCAAAACTGTCCTGAGCGCTCAACATGATGACCTCCTGGGGGTTGAGCATAAACTCCTTTTTCTCAATACCATCAATAATAACACTGATCCATGTCCTTTCGTGGCATGATATCATAAGCATTTTCTTGTCGGGGATATTGGAGGAAGGTGACATGAGTTCCGGAGAGCCGGGATTGAAAACACCCATGGACGATTTATGGCTTGTTGCCGAGACGGGAGGAGCGTACATATGCTGATCCTTCTGAGTACGGCTTACAATCAGGTAACCAAGCAAAACGATGATGATGACGGAGTACACAAATGCCTTCCGCGGGATCCTCTTTCCGGGTGGATCGACCATTTGCTGAACCGGTATCTCCGGTTGTACAGTCTTTTCTTCTTCCGCAATGTCGTTGGCGATCTCGCTGAACACATTGAGAAAGTTTGCATATTCCTTGATATAACCCCTGACATAAACACGATGGGGGAGCATGGACCAGTTCCCCTCTTCCATCGCTTCGATCAAGGATTTTCGCACACAGAGAACGCTGGAAACCTGTTGGACAGTAAAGCCCTTTTCTTCCCTTCTGGCCTTTAAAAATCGTCCTATTTTTTCAAGATCAAAAGGCATAAGCGCCACCTTTTGCTGTAAGAAATTGTTGAAACAATGACTTTTTAAGTCATATCGGGTACTTATATTTTATACTTTTATAAAATGTTTGCAACATAAATTTAATATACCGGAGATAAAAAACATTTTCAATGCTGGCCGTCACACTTTTTAAATTATTTGCAATCGGGGCAGATAAGAAGCTGTTCCATCGTGGTGCCGGACCTGGAGGCGATAAACGCCAGCTGTTCAACGGGCGCATGGTATCGATTGCACTTAGGGCACCGCGCAAGCTCAAACCGCTTGTTCCAGATCGTTCTTACGCCGTCTTTTTCTTCGATATATATGTGCCCTGTCGGGCATATAGCAACACAGGCGCCGCACCCTATGCAATCATTTGACGGCTCCCCGTAGGGGGTTGTCACCTTTTTAAAAGGACCTTTCCCGCTCATGCCCAGGGCGGCAGCTCCCACGTTAAGTTCGCAGGTCTTTACGCAGAGATTGCAAAGGATACATTTTCCTTTATCGTTGTCTTTCCTGTATCTGGCTTGTGTTACGCCGTACTCTTTTGCGAGATACTGGATTGTTTCGGAATTGGGACACCTTGCAAGCAGGAGTTCTAAAACGGTTTTTCTCACGAGAAGAACGTCAGGAGACTCTGTAAAGACCTCTATCCCGCTTTCAGCAGGATATAGACAGGATGTTGCGATCCTTTTTCTGTTTCCCTTCCGGACTTCGACCACGCACAACCTGCATCTTCCGTCAGAGCCGAGGGTATCATGGTAGCATAACGTGGGGATATCAAATCCTTCACGGTGTGCAACATCAAGGACGGACTCACCCTTTTCAGCGGTAACCTTTTTTCCATTTATCGCAAATTCTACCATGTTCCTCCCCCCTATGCGTACTTCACTGCGTCGAACTTGCACATATCGTAACAGGTCCCGCACTTTATGCATTTCGATTGGTCTATCGTATGTACCTTCTTTTTTTCACCGCTGATGCAGCCTACCGGGCATTCAGATGCGCACCGCATGCAGCCGGTGCATTTTTCAGCATCTATCATGAATGTTGTGAGGGCTTTGCAAACGCCGGCCGGGCATTTCTTTTGTTCGATATGAACATTGTATTCGTCCCTGAAGTATTTGATCGTCGAGAGAACGGGATTGGGGGCGCTCTGACCAAGGGCACAAAGCGAGCCGAGCTGGATCGCCCTCGCAAGCTCCTCGAGATGTTCCACGTCGCCTTTCGACCCCTTTCCGCTGCATATGTTGTCGACGATCTCGAACATGCGCCGGACACCCTCCCTGCAGGGAGTACATTTGCCGCAGGATTCATCGACGAGGAATTTAAGGAAGTAACGCGCCACGTCGACCATGCAATCCCTTTCATCCATGACGATCATCCCTCCTGAACCCATCATGGAGCCAAGCCTGGTCAGAGAGTCAAAATCAACAGGCATCTCAAGATACTCACCGGGTATGCAGCCGCCTGAAGGGCCTCCGGTTTGAACGGCCTTGAATTTTCTGTTTCCCTGGATGCCGCCTCCAAGCTTGAAGATGATCTCATTGAGCGTTATCCCCATCGGGACTTCAACAAGCCCCGTGTTCTTTACCTTGCCGACGAGCGAAAAGACCTTTGTTCCTTTGCTTTCAGGGGTTCCTATTGATGCAAACCATTCCCATCCTTTATTGATTATATGAGGGACGCATGCCCATGTCTCTACATTATTCAGGTTTGAGGGCTTATCCCAGAGTCCTTTTTCAACGGTATGGATATATTTTGCACGGGGCTCGCCGGTCTTCCCCTCGATGGACGACATGAGGGCCGTAGATTCGCCACATACAAAGGCGCCGCCTCCGCGAAAGATCTTGATGTCAAAATCAAAGCCTGAGTTGAAGATATTAGAGCCCAGGAGACCGTACTCCCTGGCCTTGTCGATCGCGATCGAGAGCCTGTGTACCGCAAGGGGATACTCGTCTCTCACATAGATGAAGCCCTGATGAGAGCTAATAGCATAGCCGCCGACGATCATCCCTTCTATGACGGCGTGCGGGTTGCCCTCCATAAGTGATCTGTCCATAAAAGCGCCTGGATCGCCTTCATCGCCGTTTGCAATGACATACCGGGGTTCTCCGGGGGCGTCTTTGCAAGAGCGCCACTTTGTGCCTGTCGGAAAACCTCCGCCGCCCCTTCCCCTTAATCCTGATTTCTGGATCCAATCGATTATCTCAACAGGATCCATCGCGAGGGCCTTGTAAACAGCCCTGTATCCGCCGGAGCTGATATACTCTTCAATGTCTTCCGGATCGAGGATCCCGTTCTGAGAGAGTACGACCCTTGTCTGGCCTGCGTAAAAAGGGATGTCCCGGGGCGATACATATCTTTTTGTCTTGTCTTCGCCTTTGTAGAGCAGGTTTTCGGCAATTACTCCTTCCCGGATCGTCTTAAGCAGGAGACGGGCGTCATCTTCAAGGTTTCTTTTCCCGACAGTCTGATAAAGTATCTCGTCGTCTCCGAAGACGACGATGGGCCCTCTCTCGCATAATCCATGGCAACCTGTTTTCTTTATGAGCACCTTATCGGCCAGGCCCTCTGCGTTGATAAATTCGCTGAGCTTTTCATAAACCTTGAGAGCGCCTGAAGATACGCAGCCTGTGCCGCAGCATATCTTCACGGTCTTGCCGAAAACCCCGGTCTTTTTTGTGTGTTCTGCCGCTATCCCATCGAGCTGTTCGATCGATACGATCATGTCGATTCCCCATATTCTTTGATTATCTTTTTGACGCTTCCCGGCGTCGTTTTGCCGTAGTCATGCCCGTCAACCCTTACCAGCGGGGCAAGGGCGCAGGCGCCGAGGCAGTTCACGGATTCAAGGGTAAAAAGACCGTTTTCTGTCGTATCCCCCCTTTTGATATGCAATTCCCTCTCAAATGTATCGAGGATATTTGGCCCACCCCTTAAATGGCAGGCTGTTCCAAGGCATACATGAACTGTGTGCTTACCCCTCGGTGTAAGCGAGAGGGAAGAGTAAAACGTGGCAACTTCATATCCCTTGCTGAAAGGTAAATGAAGCATGTCGCAGATGTGCCGGATGGCTTCTTTCGGCAGGTACCGGTATTGCCTTTGAACGTCCTGGAACATGGCAAGAAGGTAGGATTTGTCCTTGCCGTACTTGTCGATGATAGTATTGATTACGGCTGCATCAACCTCCATGTTATCCCCCTTTTCTTATGGACAAAAAACTCTTCTACTTTACGCCGCAGAGATATTTCATCTTTCCCCAGTCTTTTATCACCTTCTCCTGTATCTGGGAAATAGTTTTCACGGTAAGATGCCTGAACCTGCCCTGGCCGTTCATGTAGTCTACCACATGACGTAACGGTTCCGGGTTATACGTAAGTCTGTATTTACCCTTCTCTATCTCGTAGAGGGGAAATACGCCTGTTTCAACCGCAAGCCTCCCGTACCGTATTGCAAGATCGGAGGGTATCCGCCAGCCCGTAGGACAGACGGAGAGGATGTGCAGGTAGGACGGGCCGTTGGCCATCCGCGCCTTTTTGACCTTTGCGAGAAGGTCGAAGGGATAGGAAGGGCATGCTGTTGCAACGTAGGGGATATTGTGGGCAGCAGCGATCTTCGGCATGTTCTTTTTCTGTGTTGACTGCCCGATGCTCCGCTTTCCGGGAGGGCTGGTGGTGGTCATGGCGCCGTAGGGCGTAGACGAAGAACGCTGGATGCCGGTGTTCATATAGGCTTCGTTATCGACGCAGATGTAGGTGAACTTGTGCCCCCGTTCCATGGCCCCTGAGAGCGCCTGGAGACCGATGTCGCTTGTCCCGCCGTCTCCCGCGATGGCGACGACATGGATATCCTTCCGGGGTATCTTCTTCTTCTCGGTGAGGATCCGGAGCGCCGATTCGATGCCCGAGGCAACGGCGGCGGTATTCTCAAAGGCAACGTGGATCCAGGGGAGCCGCCAG
>DIFC01000050.1:13878-41491 GCA_002418945.1 Deltaproteobacteria bacterium UBA5758
TCATCCTCTCACCCCTATAACACGATAGTTTTTCTCTTCTTTCGGAGTCTCTTTTTTGGCCTCCGGAGACAACATGTCATCAATGATCCCGTGGAAGTCCTCGGGGTTCACGTCGCGCCCACCGAGCCCTACGATGTAGTTGTTGAGCTGTATTCCCATGCTGTTGCTGTGGACAAGCGAGGATATCTCGTTAAAGAGAGGGCTGTTCATCGCGCCTCCCGGCATTGCCCGTTCGATGACGGCGACCCTTTTGACCCCTTTCAGCGCTGCGATCAGCTCGTCGGACGGGAAAGGCCTGAAAAGCCGGAGGTGGATGAGGCCGACTTCCCTTCCCTCTTCTTTCAGCATATCGATGGCCGTCTTGATATTCTCGTTGATCGATCCCAGGGCGATGAAGACCGTATCGGCCTTCTCTGTATTGTATGTTTCAACAGGCTTATAAGACCTTCCGAAGCGTTTTCCAAAATCGTCCATGACCTCGATGACCACTTTCTTTGAGTCGATGAGCGCCATCTCCTGGGCGTACTTCGCTTCGGTATAGAGCTCGGGCATGCCGTAGGCGCCCATGGTCACGGGTTTGTCAGGATGCAGGGTATACAGCGGGTCATAGGGGGGAAGAAAGGCATCGACCTTTTCCTGTGAAGGGAACTCGATGGGTTCGATAACGTGGCTCAGGGAGAACCCGTCCAGGTTGACCATGACCGGAAGGAGTACCCTCCTGTCCTCGGCGATCTTAAAGGCCATAATGATGGAATCAACGACCTCCTGGCCGTTCTCGCAGAAGAGCATGATCCACCCCGTATCGCGCGCTGCCATTACGTCGGAATGGTCGCCCCAGATGGACAACGGCGACGAAAGGGCGCGGTTGACGGCAGCCATGACGATAGGGAACCGCATGGCCGATGCGATGAAGAGGATCTCGTGCATGAGCTCCATCCCCTGGGCGCTTGTAGAGGTAAAGGTCCGTGCGCCTGCAGCAGAAGCGCCGCAGCAGGCGGACATGGCGGAATGCTCCGATTCGACATTGACGTAGGAAGCATCAAGCTCGCCGTTCGCAACGAGCTCAGAAAGGTGCTCCACAATATGCGTCTGGGGGGTTATAGGATACGCGGCGACGACTTCGACCCGCGCCAGCTTTGCCGCGATGGATGCCGCGATGGATACTTCAATACCGGTCTTTCCTTCCTTCATCGTTCTTCCTCCACCATCGTGATCGCGCCGGGCTTGCATTCTTTCGCGCAGATGCCGCACCCCTTGCAGTAGTCGAGGTTCGCTGCGTAAAAGCCTTCGTCGTTCTGGTAGATCGCAGCATCGGGACAGAAGAGCCAGCAGAGGCCGCACTTGATGCACTTCGCATCATTCCAGACAGGCTTCATGGTACGCCAGTCGCCTGTCTTGTATTCCATTGCGTTGCCGACTTCCTCTATGACGCACCCTACGTTCAGCTCATGCCATTTGTATTGGTCCATCGGTTTTGCCATAGGATGACCCCCTGAAATATTATCCTTATATCACTCAGCGTTGCCTGTAAAGTCAAGGCTATCCATGTTAATATATTTTTGGATTTTAATCAATATTATAAATAGCCCTTGTTTGGCTTTCAGTCATGAGCATCCTTGGTTCTGCCGTAGCCCGGGATGACGTTTTGCCAATCTGCATAAATATTTAAGTTGACAAATAGAGAAAGTTGATTAAAATAAAGAACGAGAAAGGAGGTACGACAATGCCGATATATATCATGATCAGCACTCTAACCGACGAAGGAAGAAAGACGATCAAAAAGCATCCCGAAAGGATAGAGGGTGTCAACCGGGAGATCGAGAATATGGGGGCAAAAGTTCTCGCGCAGTATGCAGTCCTGGGACAGTATGACTTCGTGAATATTCTCGAGGCGCCAAACAACGAAGCAATAGCGAAATTATCCATTGAGCTTGGCTCAAGGGGAACCTTGCAGCTTATTACCTTCCCCGCAATCCCTGTCGATGAGTTTATAGAAAAGATGAAGTAAAGGTAACAAAAGGGGCTTTATGCCCCTTTTTGTATTTTAATGATACGCAAAGCCTGCCGTTGGCGCTGCCGTATATTATATTAAGGTTGACAACCGGGAATATTAATTTTATGAAATCTCTGACATATAAGGATGCCGGCGTCGACATTCACAAAGCAGACAAGCTGATCGACGGGATAAAATCAAGGATCCAGAAGACCTTTCTCCCGGAAGTTCTCAACCCTATCGGAGGATTTGGAGCTCTTACGGAGCTTCCGAAAGGATACGACAATCCTGTCCTTGTCAGTTCTACCGATGGCGTGGGGACAAAGGTCAAGATCGCCATTCTTTCCGGCAAACACGATACAGTAGGGATCGACCTCGTCGGGATGAGCGTCAACGATATACTCACGCTGGGAGCAAAACCTTTCTTTTTTCTCGATTATTATGCATGCAACAGCATTGAAGAAAATGTCTATAAGAGCGTCATAGCCGGGATATGCGACGGCTGTGAGATGGCCGGGTGCGCGCTCATCGGCGGCGAGACGGCCGAGATGCCTTCCATGTACCATGAGGGGGAATACGACCTCGCCGGCTTTGCCGTCGGCATTGTGGAAAAAGAGAGGATCATCGACGGTTCCCGTATCTCCGAAAATGACAGCATTATAGGGCTGGCCTCAAACGGCCTTCACAGCAACGGGTTCTCGCTTGTCAGAAAGGTGTTCTTCGATGTACGCCATTTTGACATCGATGCCGAGATCGAAGGCATAAAGGGAAAATTATACGAAGAGTTGCTGAAACCCACAAGGATCTATGTAAAACCGGTTCTCGGCACACTGGAGAGCCTGGACATCAAGGGCATGGTACACATAACCGGAGGGGGGCTTCCGGGCAATATCAAAAGAATAATTCCGGAAGGCCTCTGCGCGAGCATCGGCCATTCGCAGGAGCGTATACCAGACATCTTCAAGCTCATCATGGAGCTTGGCAACATAGAACTTCAGGAGATGTACTCGACCTTCAACATGGGCGTGGGGTTTGTCCTTATCGTTGGGAAAAAAGACGAGCGGGCCGTCATAAAAACCCTGTCTGATCTGGGGGAGACGGCATTTCCTATGGGGGCTATCGAAAAGAGCCCCGATGGCGAGAGAGTCCATATCTCTTTTTCTGCCGATTAATCAAAAAAATTCAGCTCAAATCTCCAGCGCCTTTAACTGTTCCAGGACATACTTGCGAATCTCCTGAGGAGTCCTGCCTTTTTCGAGGAATTTCCCTTTTTCATACCAGGGATTCAGCAGGTCGGAATATTCTCCTCCGCAGTCGCACCTTGAATCTATGTTCTGATCAAGGGGAACTACCTTATCCTTGTAACAGCCCAGGCACCGCAAGACCCTCTTGGCGCCGGACATCTTGCCGCGCTTCGCGATAGGCTTTCCTTCGATCTCGATGATATCCATGGCAAAGTCTATGACCTTCGCGTTGGTGATCGTTGTACCTACCCCGTAAGAATCGGCATACTGATTCAACTGGAGTATCTTTTTTTCATCTATCCCGCCGCTTACGAATATTTTGACATGGCCGTGGCTGTGAATGTTCAGCTCCCACCGGACCTCTTCAAGTATCTTGAGAAAGTCCCCCCTTCTTGTTGACGGCGTATCGAGCCTCACTGCATAAAGCCTTTCCTTGAGCGCATCGGCAACCCTCAGCGCCTCCACCTTTTCGTCATTAAAGGTATCGATGAGGGCAACCCGTTTTATCCTTTTGTCGATCACCTCATCGAAGGCGTTCAACGCGTCGACTGTATCGCCGATTATCAATATCAGGGCATGGGGCATCGTCCCTGCGGGCTCCTCGCCGATGGTCTCCGCATCGTAGACAACGGATACCCCGTCGCATCCTCCGATGAAAGCGTTCCGTTCCACCATGGGAGCAATGGCTGGGTGCACCCGCCTTGCACCGAAACTGATGACCGGTTTATTGCCTGCCGCCTTCTTGCAGCGGGCTGCCTTCGTGGCAACCCCCGATGCCTGACATATTAAGCCTAAGATGGCAGTCTCCATTATGCCGAAATCTGTATACATACCTTCTATTTCGAGTACGGGTTGATAGGGTTTGATCACTGTACCTTCCTTCATCGCCCGTATCTTCACCTTGAGGCCGTTCACTACCTGTGCCACCTCTTCCATACCGGAAAAAACCGCCCAGGGTATATTATCAGGAAGTCTTTTAACGATAAATTCAGCGCGGACCCATTTGTCGATACCTTTCTTTTTTAGAATCTCGAGGGTTCTTTCAAAATATACGTCTGTAACTTTGCCTTTTTTGATGTCATCGAAGTCGGCAACAAAGAACATAATCACTCCCGGTTTTTTGAACTTATCATAATAGAAAAAGGTCGATAATGCAATAGCTTGTATGCGGAAATCGTATGCCGGGAGATTTTATGAATTTCTTAAGGGGCATTCATGACACATGGGCGTCTTTTTGCAGTACCTTTGGCACAGAAGCACGATAAGGGCATGGAATTCGTTATAGAGATATACATCGGCCGGTAGATTTTTCATGAAATAAGCCTGGACGTCTTCGTAGCTCTCTCCGTTATAAAGCCTGTGGTTCTTCAAAAACCTTTTTGTATATGCGTCAACGACAAAGACAGGTTTGTCAAACGCGTACAACATGATGCTGTCGGCGGTTTCAGGCCCAATGCCGTTTATCGCCAGCAATATATTTCGAAGTTCGCTAACACCGAGAGACGCAAGCCTTTCAATATCCCCGCTGTAGTGCTCGTAAAGCACGGCAACAACATTTTTCAGCCTTCTCGCTTTTATATTAAAGTACCCCGCAGGCCGGATTACATCGGACAAAAGCGCCGGAGCGGCATAATATAGTCTTTTTATATCCAGCAGCTTTTTTGCCTTTAAGTTCCTGATCGCCCTCTCGACGTTCTTCCACGACGTGTTCTGCGTCAGCATTGCCCCGACGATGACCTCAAGCTGGGTTTCTCCGGGCCACCACTTCCGCGGGCCAAACGCTTCAAGAAGAATGCGGAATATATTGTTAAGTCTTTGCTGAGTGTTCATTCTCGCTGGTATAGGAGATGTTATGTATAATGGCCAGCAGCTCTTCCCGGTCATTATATACCTTTATATCAATTCTTCCTATTTTTTTGCCTTTGTACGTATATTGCGCCTCGCCGAAAATAGTTTCACCTGCTGCTGCCCCCTTCAGATACTGGATGGTTGATTCAACGAGCACCGCTTTTCTCCCGAGGCTGTTGCCGCAAGCGCCGCCGACCTGATCGGCAAAAGCATACAATATACCGCCATGGACGCTGCCGAAAATGTTCATGTGCTCTTTATTCAGGGTCAACTTTCCCTTTGCAAACCCTTCCCTTACTTCGCAAATCTCTATGCCGATCAACCTGCCGACACCGCATTCATTGAAGATCTTCAGGATGTATTCTCCGTGCATACGAAAGGCCGCCTTTCATTTATTATCACAATTAAAACATTCCCAACAATGAAAAGAAACAAAAAATATTGTCAAAAAAGATCGCATATGGTAGATAACCTATCAGACATACGATTCAGCTTGCAAGGGAAGCGAAGTGAAAATCTTCCGCTGTCCCGCAACTGTAATGGGTTTAAGGCAGCACATGGGCGCATGCCCGGCCACTGTTCTGCATCGTGTAGAACGGGAAGGCGTGCTAAGCCGCATTACCTAAGCCAGGAAACCTTGAGCTGAATTCGAAAAAACACTGCCTTACGAGGTATAAGGAGGTTTTCCATGCTTTACACCGTCTTTTCAATCCTATTTTTCATCTTTATCTCAGCACCTAATGTCTTTGCAGAGGAGGTCCCGTACAAGCTTGACAATATTGTAGTAACGGCAACGCGCACCGAAACCGTTCTTCAGGAAACCCCGGCAAACATCACCGTTATCACCAGCGATGAGATGGAGCAGAAAGGCGCGACGACCCTGATTGACATCTTCAAAGAAGAGCCCAGCATCACCACAAAATCATTTTCCGGCAATGTAAAGCAGTCGAGTATCGACATGCGTGGCTATGGTGAAGCGGCTCCCCAAAACGTGCTCTTTCTCATTGATGGGAGGAGAGTGAACAATGTTGATATATCCGGCGCAGATCTTGCCCAGATACCGGTTGCCATGATCGAGAGGATTGAGATATACAGGGGGTCGGCAAGCGTAATGTTCGGCGACAATGCGTCGGCAGGCGCAGTCAATATCATCCTTAAGAAGGGTGAAGGCAAACCAAATGTGATGGCGAAGATGTTCACAGGAAGTTACGACACTCTCAGCCCCAGCCTGAGCCTCTCCGGGGGGTTCAAGAAGTTCTCCTACTTCCTCTTATCATCCTCACATGATTCGAACGGCTATAGGGAGAATCAAAACCTGCAAATGAAAGATGTCTTCGGCAATTTTTCTATCGACCCCTTCAAAAACCTTACTGTAAATATCAAGGCGGGACATCATAAGGACCGCTATGGTATGCCTGGAGCAGTACTATGGCAAGACCTTATAAGCGGCGCTGCCAAAAGAACAGATGCGAGCACTCCATCTGACAATGCCTCCACAGAGGACAATTTTGTTGATATGGAGGCCGCGGTAAAGCTTGCAGAAGATGTAAAGCTGTCCATCGGCGGGTCATATAGGAAAAGACACAATGCCTCATACTTCTATTCATCCGGTGTTTTTTTCGGTTTTCCCTGGTCATCAGAGGGTAACGGGATGGGGAGCCTCGAAACGTATGGGTTCACTCCACGGATAGTGATCGATAAATCGCTCTATCGGTTCAAGAATACATTCACTATGGGATTCGATTACTATAAATCCCCTACCACACTGGACTCATCAGGAGGGTTTACCTTTTTTGGCGTTACCACTCCCTCGCAAACCCTTGCCGATATTACAAAAACCGACTACGGAATATATGCGAACGAGAAGATCTACCCTTGCGACAACCTGATCCTCGATATAGGTTACAGGGTACACAAGGCCGTTTATGATTCTAATTATACGGATTACGTTACCCCTACCCTGTCTACTGCATACCGCACTCATGATCGGAAAGAAGCCTTCCGGGCATCGATCAATTACCTCTTCAGCAAGACCGGCAACGCCTTTATTACTTATGCGAAAGGCTTCCGTTTCCCCTCAACAGACGAACTTGTGAATACGCAGACAGGGGCGATAACTACAGATCTGAGACCGCAGACCGGGTGGGAGATCAACATAGGCGCCCGGTGGAATCCATTCAAGCGCTTCGGTGGTTCCCTTACCTTGTTTCAGTCGAAAAATCACGATGAGATATTTTACAATCCCTTCACTTTTACTAATTCAAACTATGAAAAGACCAGGAGGAGAGGCATAGAGACACAGATGAATTTTCTCGTCACGAAAAAGGTCAGAGTGGGCATTGGGTATTCATACACGGAGGCAAAATTCGACGGCAGCCAGCTCATCAATAATACCGATGTGGACGGTAACGACATACCCCTCGTACCGACGAACAAGGTCACGTCGAACATATCCTACTCCTTCAATAATTTCGTCGCGAACCTTATTGCCGTCTATATAGGAGACAGGTATGCGATCAGCGATCAACTCAACAGCCACAGGAAGCTGCCCGGATATACGACCTGCGATTTCAATCTATCGTACAAATATAAAGATCTCGAGGCGCTCTTTGGAATCAAGAATTTGACTAACGTGGAATACAGCGAATTAGGCGTGGCGAGCACAACATCTTCGAGGATCAACCTCTACCCCTCCCCTGAGAGGAACTACTTTCTTAGGCTGACGTACACGTTCGGATTGTGACGACGTCGTCAATGCCTTTCCCGTTCTATAGCGTCACCATGGCAGGTGTGATTCTAATCATTGAAAAAATAATGCATTTAATTTATATAGAGTATAATAGGCGGGAATATTATGGCGGCGGGCAGAGAGCGCAACAGATATGTCCAGGAGCAGCTCCATTTTTTTCAGACGCTGATCGACAAAGTTCCAAGCCCCATATTCTATAAAGATATTTGGGGATGCTATCTTGGCTGTAACAAGGCCTTCGAAGAGTATCTCGGGGTCAAGCGGAACGAGCTCATGGGCCTGAGCGAGATCGATATCGTGAAAGACCCGCAAAAAAACCCATTACATTGCGCGATCAGCCTTGATATCTCAGGACATCCGGGCAGCGGCAAATACGAGACGTCCATCAATCATTCTGATGGCTCCGAGCGGAACGTAATCATCGAGGAAGCCCCTCTGACCGACCTGAACGGCATTGCTATCGGGTTCGTAGGCGTCATCAATGATATTACCGAAATAAGGGTTGCCGAAAAAGAAAGGGTGAGGGTAAGCAAGCTCGAGTCCCTTGGCGTCCTCGCAGGAGGCATAGCCCATGACTTCAACAACATCCTTACGACGATCCTCGGCAATATAGCCCTTGCCAAGATTTACGGGGATGTGAACACGGACAAGCTGCAGCGCCTCCTTGAAAACGCAGAGCAGGCGGCAATAAGGGCAAAAGATCTGACCAGAGAGCTTCTCATCTTTTCAAAGGGAGGCTCGCCCGTCAAAAAGGTTATGTCGATCCGGGATCTGTTGGAAAATACCGTCGCTTTCTCGCTTGCAGGAACGGCTGCCAATTATGAGCTTGATATGGCGTCCGATCTTTTTTCTGTGGAGATCGACGAGAACCAGATAAGCCAGGTTATAGGCAACATCGTCCTGAATGCTGAGCAGGCTATGCCTCATGGCGGCACCGTCAGGGTAGCCGCCGAGAACGTGACCCTTGATAGCGTCAACGGGCCGCTCAATGCAGGTGACTATATCACGATATCCATCAAGGACCAGGGCATCGGGATATCGGAGAAACATCTCGACATGATATTCGACCCCTATTTCACAACAAAGGAAAAAGGGAGCGGCCTCGGACTGGCGATATGCCATTTCATCATCCAAAAACATCAGGGCCATATCGGCGTGGAATCGACTCTCGGAGTAGGAACAACGTTTGTCGTATACCTGCCAGCCGCTGAAGTAAAGCACAAGGCCGAAGAGCAGAAAGACAAAACCGTCATGATGAGCGGCCACGGGAAGATACTTGTTATGGATGATGAAGAGACTATCCGGAGCATGGTCGGCGATATATTGCAGTACCTTGGGTATACCGTTGACTTTGCAAAGGACGGGGAAGAAGCGTTGAGTATGTATGCAAGCCGGCCCTATGACGCGGTCATCCTGGATCTTACCATTCCTGGAGGTATGGGCGGAAAGGAGACGATCGAGCATCTTCGCGCTATCGATCCTGCCATCAAGGCGATCGTATCGAGCGGATATTGCAATGACCCGATAATGTCCGATTACAGACAATATGGCTTCAAAGGCGTTATCGTAAAGCCTTATACTATCCACGAGATCAGCAGCGTGCTGAGAGATGTGATGTCTTGAGATAAATTGTTTACGGCGAAATAGTCCATCTCCCCGCCCTTCTGTGACAGGTATCAGAATTTTATTGCCGCAACCATACGGTTATGCTATAAAAAATCACATCGCCGACGTAGCTCAGAGGTAGAGCAGCTCACTCGTAATGAGCAGGTCGTGGGTTCAATTCCCACCGTCGGCTTTAGTTTTTTTGATTTTTTATAAAAAAACCGGAGGAGACCCAGAGATAATCCCCTCCGGCACCGCAGCAAGGTAAACCAGCTACCCTGCGTTCATTTTTTTTATAATACTATCTGTAAATCGTTTTTTCTGTAAAACAGGCTACATTCATGTTAAATATTGATCAAAAAGGTTTAGGATGAACAAAGGCAAAAAAGAACCGCCGCGCCTTTCCGGCTCCCCGTATGTTACGGACGGCGTGGGCAAATTTAACGATGAGTTAAAAATCCTTCTGACCATATCTAAGATCAGGCACTACCAAAAGGGCCAGATCATTTATATGCAAGGGGAAAAAAGCAAATGTTTTTATTTTGTGGGGCAAGGTAAAGTCAAATTAAGCATATTCAGCGAAAGCGGATCGGAAAAGATAATTGCCATCCAGGAAGATAACACATTTTTTGGCGAAAGCGCAGCCTTTGACCGGTACTCCCATTTTTATACGGCCATAGCGCTTGAAGAATCAGATATCCATGTCATCGACATTGATGAAGCCGAGAACATGATCAGGGCATACCCGGAAATCTCGTTCCTTATCATTACCACCATCATAAGAAGACTACGGCTCCTTGGCCTGCAGGTCAAAGATCTTTCATTTCTCGATGCACAAAAAAAGGTGGCTCACGTCCTTCTGCGGCTGATGCACGAGGTTGGTGAACGTGGCAGCGAAGGCATGCTCATCAAAAAAAGGATCACCCACGAAGACCTTGCAAACATTACGGGCCTTTCGCGCGTAACGGTCACAAATGTCCTGAACCATCTCAACCGGTTAAAGCTCATCACAAAAGGGCGTCTTAAATATACGATCATTGATCCGGAAAAGCTCGAATCTCTATTGGAGGTCAAAGAATAAAACCGTTATGACTCGATGCCGATAAGTTCGTATACCTTCAGGGCACCAAGCATAGAGTCTATTTCGTATATGCCGACTTCACGTACGTTAAGGTGCGATTGCGCAACACGGTGCGTCTTTTCGCTGATGAGAATGCCATTCTTTATTGATTTCGTGATCCCCTGCAGCCTGAAGACTGTGTTCACGGGATCGCCGATAACCGTGTAGTCGATCTTTTTGTCGAAGCCTATGTTTCCTATAACAACCTCGCCCGTGTGTATGCTGATGCCTATCGTAAGGGGAGTGTTTATCTTGCTCAGGAAATAGTTGCTCACCGACTCTATAGACCGTTTCATTTCCAGTGCGGCAGCTATTGCGTTGTCTGCATCCGAAGGACTCGCGACTGGCGCCCCAAAGATTGCAAGAAAGCCGTCGCCGAGGTATTTATCAACAATGCCGTGATGGTTAAAAACAATTCCTCCCATCGTGGAAAAAAAGTAATTAAGCATCGAGACGGTCTTTCTGGGACCGATCTTTGTGGCGAGCTTCGAAAATCCGCGAATGTCAATATTCAATAAGGTGAGTGTTTTGAACTCATCGATAAGTGTTCTCCCGGTCTGTTCGCCGTGGATGATCTTGTCAACAACTTCCTTGGGGACGAATTTCTGGAACATCTGCCTGATCCCCCGTTCGTGCTCTGTCATCGAGACCGTTTCCCGGTAAAGGCGGGCATTCTCCATGGCAATGGTCACTGAAGAGACAATCGACTGGAGAAGTTGTTCATCATTTAATGTGAAATCCCCGTTTATCTTGTTCAGTAATTCTATTACACCCAACACCTTTCCCTGGGAAATGATGGGCACACAAAGGGCAGATCTCGTTTGAAATCCTGTTACCTTGTCGACGTCGGCACAAAAGTGGGGTGACTGTCTGACATCATTCACGATCATGGGCTTGCCGCACGTAGCAGCGTAACCGGCTATTCCCTGTCCGAACCTTAGCTTAAATTTCTGTATCTTTTCGAAATTCACGTTGAATGTTACCTTGAATTCCAGCTCGTTATTGTTAAGCAAAAGCAGCGAACCGGCCTCCACATTCATAACGATACGAACCATATCCATCGTGTACTTGAGGACCTGGTCAATGTCGAAGGTGGATGATGCCAGCACGTTGCCGATCTGTGTAAGCGTATCAAGTTCCTTTTTTCTCTTTTTGATCGAAGTGGAAAGCTTATTCTTGGCAATGGAAAGCGCAACGCTTCCCGCGACAATGCTCATGAAATCGCCTGCCCTGTGGAAAATCATTGGTTCGTGAGCGTAGAGAATAAGCATCCCCCTTGCCTCGTTCTCTGTTTTCAGCGTGCTGAGCATGCAGGAGTTGTACCTCTGATTTAAAAGTGGTATCTTTTCACCTTCTCCGTTCAGGCTGCTCAGGTCATCTATGATCAGCGTTTTCCCCTGATCCATAATCTTATCAATAACGGAGCCTTTATACAGACAATAGGAGCCTTTTATAATATCCGTCTTTTCCTGTGAGAGTATGTCGAAGACAAAAAGCTCCTCGGGATGGTTATCGTCTTTGATGAGTATTATGGCAAGATCAAAAGGCACCAAAGAACGTACATCCTGCAAAAAGACATTCACAAGCTCATCTTCCTGTGAGTTTGTGTTGATGTTCTTCATTACCTTTTCAATAATTTTTAGATATTCGGCATCGATCTCATTTTTTTTGCTGAGACGCAGATTCTCATACGTGAAGGCGGCAGTGCTCAGAAGCGGGGTCAAGACCTCTGTATCTTCAATGGCAAAAGGCGTAGAATCGTCACGCCTTGATATCGTAACGACCCCGATAATATCCTTAATGGTTTTTATCGGCATGCAAATAAATGATTTTGTAGCGTAGTTAGAACGGTTGCTTCTTGCAAAGCGGTTGTCTTTTTCTATGTCTTCCACAACAATGGGGGTTTTGTTGATAACAGCGTATTTTGCAATGCTCGTGGAGAAGTCGATCTTCTCTCCTGTTGTCAGATTCCTCCCAAGCCCGATCGTTGAGTGGACTATGAAATTCTTACGTGATGGCCTTTCAAGAAGCAGGACAGAACCCACATCGGCATTGACGAGCTTTAAAGCCCGCTCAAGAGTAATATACAAAAGCTCTTCTGTGTCAAAGGTAACGTAACAAAGGTCAGAAAGCTCTTTCAGGGTCGATATCTCCGCCGCCCTCTTTTCCAGCTTGCTGCAGGTTTCCTGGAACTGGTTCTCGATAACGCGGAATGAATTGGCGATAACGTTGATCTGGTCGCCGTCTTGATATTCCACGTTTGCGGCGCTTTGAGTTACATCCCTGGAAATATCCTCGGATATCCGTACGATCTTGGAGAAGATATTTCTGAGTATCCAGTAGCCGTAAAGGGAGCAGGCCAAAACCGCAAGGAGCACTATCTGAAAGGTATTATCTCTGAAGATGTTATATTTGATGATCAGAAATAGTATGGCCGCAAAGGGGATAGGGAAAAAAAAGCCAAAGATAATTTTAAGCTTGTAAAAAAGATCTTTATTGTTAAGCGTTATATCGCTTGACCAATGATTCGTTTTTCCATTCATGATCAGCACCGCCTGTTCAATTCACACAAAAAGAACGGCAACCCGTACAGCTATTCACAATCAAAGATATTCACGATGCTATCTCTATATACAGAATTTTTTATTATAGTACCGTTGTTTTGTCAAGACAAAAATGAATGTTTTAAATAATAATTAACCTTATTTATTGTACATTTTCATTAACTCATTGTATTCACTGCTTTATTTTATAATCGTTGATATAGGCTATGTAAGATAATAGGATACTTTCCTTTTTACAGCATGTTAAACTTAATATTTCATGCTGATTCTCTATAATCATTTTAAATTATTATTATAATTAATTATTATTGATAAATATACTACTTTTTTGTTGAAGATGGAAATTCTATTGCAATGGCATTTACGATGCATTCAGCGACGCAAAAACCGCATTCCTCGCAAAATTCCGGATCAATAAAGGCCTTCTCATTCTCCACAACTATTGCCAGCGGTGGACAGACTTCGATGCAGCTTTTGCACCCGGTGCACAGTTCTGTGTCTATCTTCGGTATCATCAGATCACCATCCCCAGGCGGTACCCATCGTGGATCGCATTGTTAAGCCGCCTCGGTCTTTTTGCATCACCAACGAAGTAGACCTCTTTTGCCGCCGCAAGGTCCCTCCATTTCTTTTCCGGCTCTAAAACGGCCGCTACAATGATATCTGCTTCAAAGCTGCCGGCCTTTTTGCCGTTGAGGTAGACAATGCCCTTTTCTACCCGTTCAATGCCTGTGTTCGTGAAAAATGCAGCCTTTCTTGTCTTCATCAATCTTATATATTGCCAGAGGTAGAAAGGGTTCACGTCGCGCCCTATCTTGCCGCTCTCTTCGATGATCGTTATTCGGTAGTCACCCTGCCTCAGCAGGAATATCGCTACCCCGAGTCCGGTTCCGTTGCCGCCGATTATTGCCACCCTTTCCCCAGGTTTTTGGCCTTTAACCATAATGTCTGCAGGGGTGAGGCAGGAGGCGTTTTCTGCATCAGAGTACTGTCTGATCGTTGCTCCCGTTGCAATAACGGCAGCGTCAAAAGATCCTGCTTTTATAATATCGGGGGTAGACTCCTCACCAAGGCGTATCTCTACCCCCAGCCTTCTGCATTCCTTTTCGAGGGTTCTTATTGGCCTCAAAAGCTCCACAGCACCTTCGTCTACCAAAGAAGCTAAATTAATGTTCCCGCCTGTAATGCTGTTCTTTTCAAAGATAACGACCTCGTGGCCCCGCTTCGCTGCGACAACGCCGCATTGAAGCCCTGACGGGCCGCTGCCGACGATGGCGATCCTCTTTTTCGTAGATGCCTTTTTGAATCCGTAATACCCCCATTCCAGCTCCCTTTCATGGCCTACCGTTGGCCTGACCGAGCACATTATGGGCTGGTGGTAGTAGAGCCTCGAAAAGCACAGGTTGCAGGCGACGCAGGGAATTATCTCTTCTTCGCGCCCTTCTGCGACCTTTTTCGGCAGCTCAGGGTCTGCGATCATCGGCCGGCACATCTCCCAGAAATCGATCATATTTCCGGCGATAGCCCTCTCGGGGATATCTGAGGTGAACTGGCGGAAGGCCATCATGACCGGTATCGAGACTTTTTTCTTGACCGCTTCGGCAACAGACAGCCAGTGTCCCATGGGGACATCCCTCGTAATGACGGACTGCGAGGATTCGTGCCACCCTATAGTAACGCTCAGATAATCGGCTCCGGCCTCTTCAGCGATACGGAAGCTTTCAATGCTTTCGTCGACGCTATTCCCCCCTCTGTCATCGAGCAGCTCATGGCCGCAGAGTCTGACGCCGACGGGCATACCGCCTGTTTCCGCCTTGATGCCCTGGAGCACTTCAACCATCAGCCTGCACCTGTTCCTGATATCTCCCCCGTATTCGTCTGCCCTTTTGTTTGTATAGCGGGATATGAAGGTGGAGAGGAGATAGCCGACTATGCCTGATATCTCGATCATATCGAAACCCGCTGCCTTTGCCCTTTTCGCTGCTTCGATATGATCCTTTAGCGACGCCCCGATGTCCTCCTTTGTCATTTCCCGCGGCGGCTTGAAGTAGGAAAGCTTCTGGGGCACTACAGACGGCATGAGGCAGTAATCCAGGTCAACCCCGCCTTCCCTTCCGCAGTGAAGTATCTGAATGCAAGACAGGGCACCGTTTTTTTTGATAACATCTGCAATGCGCGCCAGTCCGGGTATAAACCTGTCGTCCCATATTGCCATCATCCCCTTAAAGCCCCTTCCCTCGCCTTTTTTATCAGGGTATGCGCCCTGGGTAGTGACAATCGCCGCTCCTCCCTTTGCCTGGGCCTCCATATAGGCAACTTCCCTGTCGCTGACAAAACCGTCGCTGAAGGGAAAATTGGTTTCTGTTGCAGCATATTTAATACGGTTTTTCGTTTCAAAAGGGCCTATACGGCCCGGTGAAAAGACGTGAGGGTAT
The DNA here is from genome assembly GCA_002418945.1 of Deltaproteobacteria bacterium UBA5758. Lineage (GTDB taxonomy): Bacteria > Desulfobacterota > Syntrophorhabdia > Syntrophorhabdales > Syntrophorhabdaceae > UBA5609. Next base: position 29,437 of record DIFC01000050.1, read on the forward strand.
TGTTCCATGAAGGTCCCTTTCGTGAGCTTTTTCTCTTAAACATCCTGAGGGGTTATATGCCAGATATTTTCGGCGTATTCCCTTATGGCCCTGTCGCTTGAAAATTTTCCCGACCGCGCAACGTTGAGAACAGCCATCTTTACCCATCGGTCATGCTCTTTGTATGCCCTTCCAACTTCTTCCTGACAGGCTATATATGACGCATAGTCAGCCAGAACACAATAATGGTCACTTTCCAGCAGGCTCTCTACTATCGGCTGAAAGTATCCACGGTTTTCAGGCGAGAAAAAGTCACTCGACAACTGATCCATCACCTGGGCAAGTTCTTTATTCTGCTCCACAAATTGACGGGGGTTGTAACCCTGGCGCAACCGGATGATCTCATCTGCGGTCAATCCGAAAAGGAAGAAGTTTTCCTGGCCAACCTCTTCGCGTATCTCCACGTTCGCCCCATCCAGAGTTCCTATCGTCAGGGCTCCGTTGAGGGTAAATTTCATGTTGCCGGTCCCCGACGCTTCATAGCCGGCGGTTGATATCTGCTCTGACAGGTCAGCCGCAGGCATGATGAGCTGCGCGAGCGTCACGCCGTAATTCGGGACAAAGACAATCTGAAGTTTATTTCTTACCTGCGGATGGGCGGAGATCACCTCTGCAACATTGTGGATAAGCTTGATGATAAGTTTGCACATCGTATATCCCGGCGCTGATTTACCCGAGAACATGATGGTCCTCGGCGTAAAACCTTCGTCTACCCTGCCCTCTCTTATTCTGTTATAAAGGGTAATTGCGTGGAGTACGTTTAAAAGCTGCCGTTTATATTCGTGGAATCTCTTTACCTGACAGTCAAGAAGAAACTGCGGCTCAAAGGACAGGTGAAAATCTTTTTCAAGGGCTTTCAGGAGCCTCATCTTGTTGTTTTCCTTTATTTCAGCAAAACGCTTGCGGAATTCGCTGTCTTCTGCAAATGGCTCAAGCCTTTTAAGCTCTTCGAGATCCTTTGTCCATCTGTCTCCGATCGACTCGCTGATCAGCCCGGAAAGTTCAGGATTTGCCTCAAGAAGCCAGCGCCTGTGGGTGATCCCGTTCGTGACATTCTGAAAACGTTCCGGAAACATAAGGTAAAAATCCGGGAAGACATTCGTTTTTAACAATTCGGAATGGAGTCTGGAAACCCCATTTACAGTATGGCTCCCGACAATTGCAAGCCTGGCCATATGGATCGTCTTTTCCCCGTCCCCCGTCACTAAAGCCATGTTGTTGCGCCTTTCCGGTTCGTCGGGAAACCGCCGCGTAACATAAACAAGAAATTTTCTGTCGATCTCCCTGATGATCTGAAGGTGGCGGGGAAGCAGGTTGCCCAGAAGCCCTTCAGGCCATGTTTCAAGGGCTTCTGGGAGTATGGTGTGGTTCGTATAGCCAAAGGTTTTCATTGTTATTTTCTGCGCCACATCCCATGGCAACCCTTCTTCATCTATGAGGACTCTCATCAGTTCGGCGATCGAAATGGACGGATGGGTATCGTTGAGTTGTATCGAGACCTTTTCCGGCAGGGTATTGTAGCTTGTATGGAATTTCTTGTAACGCCTCATAATGTCGCCAAGCGTAGCGGCAACAAAGAAATACTGCTGCTTCAGACGCAGCTCTTTCCCCGCAAAAGAGAGATCGTTGGGATAGAGGACCTTTGAAATGTTTTCACTGTTATTTTTATCTTCAACTGCTTTTACATAATCACCGCTGTTAAAATATTCAAAATTGAAGTCTCTCGTTGATTTTGCCGCCCAGAGCCGCAGAGTGTTGACGACCTCATTGTGGTACCCGGGTATCGGATAATCGTAGGCCATTGCCATGATCTCGTCAGTATCCACCCACTGCGTCCTGCCGTCTGAAAAGACCTCAACGCGACCGTAGAAATGGACCGGGTAGAGAAGCTCGGGCCTTGCGAACTCCCAGGGGTTCCCGTACCTGAGCCAGTTGTCGGGTGCTTCTGTCTGGTACCCGTCCTTTATCTTTTGAGTAAAGATCCCATACTCGTAACGGATCCCGTATCCGTAGCACGGGTACTGAAGTGTCGCCATAGAGTCGAGGAAACAAGCCGCCAGCCTTCCGAGGCCACCGTTTCCTAGCCCCGCATCCCACTCATGTTCAAGCGCGTCTTCAAGGCTTGTAGCGAGGACATCCGCTGCCTCTTTATATTCATCAACCAGGCCCAGATTAATCAGATAATTCTTCAGCAGCCTTCCGAGGAGAAATTCGAGCGAAAGGTAGTACAGCCGCTTCGCATCCACATTGTAATAATGTTGCTGCGTTTTGATCCATTTCTTTACGACCTGCGTCCTCACGGAAAGGGCAATGGCGTTATATTTGTCCCTCTCTGTTGCCGAGTACATGTCTTTCGAGAGCGAATAGGTAAGATGATTGAGGATGATCCGCCTGTAATCCTGCTTTTCTGATGTCATGGGATATTCTCTCCTTTGCAGTTGTTCCGGTCTCTCTCTTTACTTCTTTTTGTTTTTCTTCCGTTGTCCTTTCTGCCTCTTTTCCTCTTCACCTTTCAAATACATAATGCCAAGGCCGGTGCAGACCAATACTATTACGACGGAAAAAAAGACCTTCAGGTCCCCTGCCTCAAATATCAACGAATAAAGCATGATAGCAAAAAAGGTTGCAGCGATCACAAGGAGGATAATGCCTTTTACCTGTGGAGCCTTCATCCGTCCACCATTTTATCAAAACTTTCCCTGAAAAGGAATGGAAAAACGGAAAGCCGTAAATACGTGAATGCTAAGCAGTGAGAATATAAATCTTTGCAGGTTTTTCAGTCAAACTGGCCTAACGGCCGCATAAAAGTGTATTCCCCGGGCTCCCTGAGAAACGCATCGATAGCCTGTTCGCCTGATCCGGACGTCGCAGCAAAGGGCGCCGTAGCGACAAGCCCCGCTGCCCCAACCACGCAGGCAGCAATGCCGATGGGGCGGGCTATGAGGAGATCAATGATAAAGGCTTCGGCGCGCCCGGTGGATTTGTAAGATTTTCTCTCCACATCCTGGCAGTACGCAGGCGTTGCAACTATCCCAAAGATCAAAAGCGTTAACAAGGTAAAAAACATAATTTTTTTCATACCATGCCCCCTGTTTATTACAAATTGTCTTTAACTATTATACCATTAATTCGTTATTAATCAAGTTTTTTTGTATGCCTGTTGAAAGCCCAATCTAATGCTTCGCCTTCTGAATAAGAACGATCTTGTCAGAGCTTGATTGGATCTCGTTATTAAAAGTATAGCGCCCTCGCTTGGATTTGGCCTTGAAAATACCGGTTACCCTGACGATATCACCGTTTCCTATTGCGGCATGACCCGGGCCAAAGACATTTATGACCTTCTTGTCGTCCTTCATATCGAAGAAGCTGATAAGGTTCCAGGGCTCCTTTTTTGCCGACATCTTTTTCCTGACTATCATGGCGCGCCCTTTCACCGTGACCGTTTTTTGATCATGCGCGGCAGGGTTGGCGAGTATCTCCGAAACGGTCAGCTCCGATGGAGCTGCATCTCCCGTTGACAAGGCCAGAAAGGTAATCACCTGAATAGATACTATAACTATACACAATCTTAAGGCGAAATTCTTCATAAACACGCTCCTTTATCTTTTTCACCACATCTTTTCGACGTTCAGGGGTTTATGATGCAGGACCGTACCCGGTTCAGCATCTCTGTTGCCTTCGAAGGGTCCCTCATCTTCGCAACACCGAAAAGGTATTTCCCATATCTTCTTATGACAGTTCCCTTGTATAGCGGGTCCTCTGTGGCAAAGGGCTCTTCGCTCATGCTGCCGGGTCGCCCGGGTTTCAGGCCCGAACCCCTGAGATAATCGATGTAATCCTCAAGGGCTTGCGAAGATGCCTCTGGCGACTCACAGATGACAATGAAAATCTTCGCCGGCTCTCCTTCAACAAGGGCGTCGGCCGTCAACCCTCTTGTGAAGAATCTGTAACCCAGAACACTTTGCGCGACATACCGTATGGTGTCGGGGACAACGCCCTGCACGTCGAGCATCCTCAGGTCTTTCGGCCGTACATCGGCGCCGGGGATCTTAACGGCCATGCTCTTTGCGCATTGCAATAAAAGACTCTTCCCGCCCTCGACGGTGCCCGATATGGACAAACGTACAAAGTAGCGGTCTTTAAAAAACATCAGCTGCGATTCATTGATAAAGCCTTCTGCCCCTATTTTTACCAACTCCACTCCCTCATCACGGTAGTTCGAATATATGCCGAAGGCATCGAGCGCCGACCCCATCCTGTAAATATCGGCAGCGATCCCTGCCCCGGAATTCCTGCCCCTGCTGTAGAACGCCGTACCGAGGGCTTCAAAACCATATGGCAAATATAGCTCTGCTTCGCCATTGATGTGCTCGTAGAGGTTCCCGGCCGTGTACTGCCCTATTTTTCCGTCGAGCGTCCATCCTTCCGCGCAACAGGGAAGCGGGATCATACTATCGATCGGGCTTGAGGATGCCGGTCCGCAAAAAATACACAAAGCCTGGACGGCTATCAACACAAAAAACACTCTCAATACTGTGCGCCTGTCCATGATCGTTATCCTTTATGTGTACAATGTGAGCGCCCTGCGCATTCTTCTGGCGATATCGAGGCCGTTGACGCAGCGTGCTGTGCATTCATTGCAATCAAGGCATGCCGATGCCCTTGCCTTGCCGTCGATCTCATAATACGTCGATCTCGCAAGCTCCATACTCCCGTAAGCCTCCGCGTACATCAATGAACGGCCGATATCGCTGATAGCGACATTCCGGGGACATGTCTCTTCGCATTGCCCGCAAAAGCTGCAGTAGTAATGGTCAATGGCCCGGCCGTATCGCCGGAGGGTCTCTTCATCCTTGCGCGTAAATCTCATCCCCATGACCGAAAGATCCTCTTTCAACATGCTCATGTCCTTCATCCCCGGGATCGCTGCCGTCACATTTGTATCCTGGAGCACCCACTTCAGGGCGGCCTGGTGCGGGCTCAAGGGCCCCATCGCATCCGTCCGGTAACCTCCGGCCTGGGTCTTCATGGCGACAATGCCTATGCCCGCCCCGGCGGCGCGGGCAATTGCCTCCTTTAACGAAGGAGGGCTTTTGAAATTATACGCTACAAGGGCCATGTCAAAAAATTTCTCCTGATCATCGGTGATCGCTTTCAGCACCTCTGACTGGTTCGTGTGTGTCGTTACGCCAAAGAAGCGCACTTTGCCCTGTTTTCGCAGTTCAACATATGCTTCGCGCACCTCGGGCTCAAAGGCCCGCTCCCTGCTGCTCACATTGTGGATCTGAATGACATCGATATAGTCGGTCTGAAGGCGGGAAAGGCTTGTTTCAACGTCCTGAAATATCTCCTTCCTGGTACCTGATGATCCGACGGTCTTCGTAGCAACATAGATCTTGTCGCGTATCCCTTTGATTGCTTTTGCCACAATCTCTTCGTTACGCCCGTTCATGTACCTCCTGGCCGTATCAACGTAGTTTACCCCCAGGTCGAATGCGGCCCTCATCACTTCGTGCTCGGGTGTAAGCATGGCCCCGAAACTGACCACTGTTATCTTGAGGCCGGTTTTTCCGAGTGTCCGGTATACCGGTCCTGTGAAGGCTCCTGTGGCCGCTGCTGCGTTCTTCAGGATGCCTCCTATACCGACAGCCCCCATTGCGGCGGAGGCTGTCACCGCACCGAGCTTGAGAAAATCTCTCCGTTTGATATGAACGGTGCATTTCGAATTCGCCATAAAATCTCCTCTTCTAATGAAGCTTAGCTCGATGCAACTTTGTTTCTTCTGTTCTTATTCGATTCATTATAAGTTCCGGCCTTTATTTTGTAAATACATAAAATTTTGTGCGGATTGATTATCTTAATAAAAAAACGTATAATCATTTTCTCAGGTAGGACAGATAAAACGGGGCAGCCTGGCCGCCACTGAAAGAGAACGGTTCGAATGGCGGTTTTTTCAGCATGAAAAGGTGTTAGGGGATAGGGAAACAGAAGGATGAATGGACATATATTTCTCGAGATAGCGTCGGTCCTGGGACTTGCCGCAATTCTCGGTGCAGTTGGAATGATGCTGCGCCAGCCCCTCATCGTCGCCTTCCTCGCGACGGGTATCATAGCAGGTCCATCTGCCCTCAATCTCATACAAAGCTATGATCAGATCCAGCTCCTGGCGCACATCGGCATCTCGCTCCTTTTGTTCCTGGTGGGCCTTAAGCTCGACCTTCGCCTCATGCGTTCCACCGGTCCTGTAGCCCTTGCTACCGGGATGGGCCAGGTAATTTTTACGTCCCTGTTCGGGTTCATCATCGTCTATGCCATGGGATTCTCCATTGTCGGCTCACTTTATGTCTCAGTGGCGCTGACCTTCTCAAGCACGATCATTATCGTTAAGCTTTTATCCGACAAAAAAGAGATAGATTCACTCCATGGGAGGATCGCCGTTGGGTTCCTCATCGTCCAGGATATTGTCGCCATCCTCTCGATGATCGTTCTCCTTGCTATAGGGTCCCAGGGAGGTGACGGCATATCCATCACGAATATCGTCCTCATTGCAGGAAAAGGTTTTGGGCTCCTTGCCTGCGTCGGGATACTTGCCAGGTATGTTCTTCCCGGACTCACGAAAATGCTTGCCTGGAACCAGGAGCTTCTCGTTCTTTTTGCGATTGCATGGGCCGTAATGCTCGCGTCAACGGGCGAATATCTAGGCTTCAGCAAGGAAATTGGCGCCTTCCTTGGCGGCGTTTCTCTCGCTTCAACACAATACAGAGAGGCAATAGGCGCCCGCCTTGTAGGGTTAAGGGATTTTCTTCTCCTCTTTTTCTTTATCGATCTCGGCGCCCGCCTTGACCTTGTCTCAATAGGACACCAGATCTCGAATTCAATCTACCTTTCGCTATTTGTTCTTATCGGGAACCCCCTTGTCGTAATGGCCATCATGGGATTCATGGGGTACCGAAGGCGTACAGGATTTATGGCCGGGCTCACTGTCGCGCAGATCAGCGAGTTCTCCCTCATACTCGGAGCCCTGGGGCTTAGCCTCGGTCACATTGATGCCGGGGCTATGAGCATCATCACCCTCGTAGGGGTCATCACGATCTGCATGTCGACTTATATGATCGTCTATTCCGGTACACTTTACCGTTGGCTTGCATCGCCATTAAAATTATTCGAGCGCAAGCATCCCTATCGCGAAGAAGAGACGACAGGGGTATGTCTCGTTCCTGAGGTTGACGTGCTCCTCATCGGGCTCGGAAACTACGGAAGCGGTCTGGCAGAGCACCTTTTGGAGAGAAAAAAACGCATAGCCGGGGTTGACTTCAACCCGATGGCCCTCCAAGCATGGCGGTCCCGCGGCATCCCTGTCATTTTTGGAGATGTCGGCGATCCGGAGTTTCTTGACAATCTTCCCCTCGATTGCTCAGCCTGGGTGGTCAGTACCGTCCGCGAAAGAGAACTGAACCTGACCCTTCTTCACCTCCTTAAAGAGCGCCGCTATGACGGTAAAATAGCCCTCGCAGCCAAGGATGAAGAGGAGGCGAAAGACTATTCGGCCCGCGGATCTCACGTTGTGCTAAGGCCTTTTGACGATGCGTCCGAGGAAGCTGCGGACTCCCTCACGGGGGCCATGCACCTCCTCCCTGAAGACATCGACTGGCCCCTCGGCCTGCGGGAGATCCGTATCAGAAAAGGCTCTGTTTTTGCAGGACAACGTATAGGGGATCTTAATCTTCGTGCCGAGACAGGGATCTCCATAATGGCGGTAAGCAGGGCAGGACGGGTTTTTCTTGAAACTGATCCGGATTTTCGGCTTTTTCCCGGAGACCGTATAATTGCGATGGGCGAACCCGATGCCCTGAGGCGTGCGGAAGATATGCTCCAACAGGTCGAAGATCATGATACGCAGACCTTGCCGAAACGATTCGCTATGGCAGAGGTACTGGTCGGACCTTCTTCGCCGAATCTGAGCAAGTCTTTTGCCGATATCCGGTTCCGGAAAAGATACGGCGCAACCGTTATAGGCATTATCCGGGGTGAAATCAGGATACCAATGCCCAAACCCGATGAACGGCTTCAATCCGGTGACAGGTTGATCGTTCTTGGAGCGCCTGCGCCCATAGAGGCAATAAAAGAAATGTCTCCGCTGTAATGGCAGAAAATATACAGGCTCGCGGAAAAGAAGAAGGAGGAGGACAATAGGATGATTTTATCGCTTGGTTTTGCCGTTGGGCGTCTTCTCCACCTGAAAAGAATATGCCCGAAATGCAAGAGGCATCAAGTGGTTCCCCATGAAAAGAAACATCAGACAGTTCGATGCAAATACTGTAAAACCGATATCCCTCCGAAAAAAATAAAGATGGAGTAGATTCCCGGCTTGCTGCAAGACGTAAATCATCAGCCAGAAAAAAGGGGGCCCCACCCGCTTACGGGTGGGGCAGAGGGTTGTGGGGGGTTAAGGCTTTTTGAGACTGAATATACTATTTTGAATTACCCAAATAGTATATTGATTAATATATCGTAAGATAGATTATTATAAAAAGTTTGTCAAGTGGTTTTTTGTTTCATAATTACAACACGTTCTTATTTATTGAAATTTATGGATAAAATAAGATTAGCCGGTCTCTTTAAATGAACAGCGATGCCACCGAATTGTACTTTTCCTGAGTATGCCGTAAATGCATTTCGATTATCTTTTTCAGTCCTTTGGCGTCTTTTTTCTCTATGGCCTCCACCATCTTCTTATGATCTGAAAATGCCTCCATCGGCGACCCTTTATGGGCCCTCAATGCTATAGCCCTAAGCCAGTGGAACTTATCGTTAAGACTGGACATTATATCAATAAATACCTCTGATTTTGTCATTTGGTAGATAAGATTATGAAAATCGTCGTGAAAACTTGTAACGTCGTTCATCTGGCCCTGCCCTGCGCACTTCTGTGACCTTTTTATGTTCTCCTTCAGCTCCCTTACGGATGCAGGAGTTGTATTCTGCAGTATAAGAGGAATTGCAAATGTCTCCAGTGATGCACGGATCGCCAGGTACTGGCCTACCTCCTTTGAGGATAACTTTTTTACAAAATAACCCTGTTTCCCGTTGCACTGTACCAGTTTTTCACGCTCCAGTATCAGCAAGGCCTCTCTCACAGGCGTACGTCCCATGCCTAATTCGGCCGCAATCTGTTTATCGGATAATTTCTCACCTGGCCTCACTTCAAAAAAAATGATCTTTTTTTTGATCTCGTCATATGCTTTATGTCTCTGTAATTTTGCGTTCGCCATTTTCAGCTTTTCCTGATATATCGCTTGATATTTTTATGGTACCTTTTCCTGAAATTTTTGTCAATACCACATCTATATTAAATATACTATAGAGCTTATTTACTGAACGGTATGCTTATAACCTCCGGGACCCCCGACTCAGTCCTCACCATGGCCTCGACACGCTTCCAGTCTACTCTTTCAGAAAGCCCCTGCTCTTCGATCAATTTGCGCGTATGCTCGCGAAGGGATGTGATCCGCTTATAAACGTCGCTTCGTACCTCCAGGTAGATCCTTCCGTCAGGCGCCACAGCCAGCTTCACCGGCTCATAAATGATCTCCCCCTCGGTGTCCACATCAACCAACCGGTACAGCTGTTCCATATGTTCAGGGAGCACTCTTATGCAGCCGTGGCTCCTGTAACGATAGACGCTCTTTGGCCATATTGTTTCATGAATAAGAATGCCGGGGATGGAGGTCACCAATGCAAACCTTCCGAGGGGATTATCCGGGCCCGGGGGCACAACCTCCTCGACAGGCTTCCCCTGGAGCATCGCCTCCACCTGGATCGATTTCGGCACATACCATGTCGGGTTTGCCCTTTTTTTGGTGATCCTGAACCTTCCCGTTGCCGTCTGTCTGTCTTCCATTCCCCTCCCAACACCTACGGGAAACGCCTTGAGGCTTCCACCTTTAAAAAAGTAGAGGGTCCTGTCAGGAATGTTGATAACAATCCCGTCCTTCAGGGACCTCGGCACGATCTTTCGCGTATTCAGCCTCAACGTTGTTCCTGCCACCGGATAAAAATTCGCATCAAGGCCGTTCCACTTAGGGATATTCTTCCAATGGACGCCGAACTGGGCCCCTATCAGCTCAAAGCTGTCTCCTTTATTGACTACGTATGTGGTCTCCCCTCCGATGATCGTATGTGTGCACAATCCACGAAAAGGAAATGCTGTCAGGAGCAGCGCAAGAAAAATAAGTATCTTGTCAATCTTCATATCTTTGTTGGCTGTTCTAATAATACAACATATGGAAGAACAAAATAAACCAGGATTTTCCATTATGGCGGGTATTTGCGCCGGGATACCCTTCTCATCATTTCTTTTGAGTTGAACATCCTTGATCGATTTATTATGATACCCTATGTACTATTTCAAGACATATACCCCGCGCTTTCTGCTTGTGTCCCTATCTTTGCTGATAGCTCTTGGGCTGACAATGTCTTTTCCCTGCCAGGGAAAGCCGTTGTCGGACCCTGGCCGTTTTTTTCGATCGGGCAACGGCAAGATAAGTATACGGAACGAACACACCGGCCGGGAGGCACATGTGAACCTCTTCGATGCTGACGGGAGGTTGAACAAAAGGACCCTTAACGAGATAGACAGGGTCTTCAGTCTTCCCGATGATCGTGAGGGAGAGCATATCTCGCTCAGGCTGATCTTTCTATTGGATTATTTTTCTGACCTGGCAGCCCCGGGCAAAACGATCCATCTTATCTCAGGCTACAGGAACCCTGCTTACAACCAAAAGTTGAAAGACGCCGGCGGCAACGTAGCCAGGACAAGCACCCACATGGACGGAATGGCAATAGATTTTTACCTGGAAGGGGTCAGCGGCAAGGACCTGTGGGAGGCCATTCGCAAGGAGAACTGTTGCGGCGTTGGTCATTATGGGGGCGCAAGCATCCACCTCGATTCCGGAAGGCCTCGCTTCTGGGAGGCGGCAACGTCAAAGGTCGGCACAAGGGAAAGCGAATTTAATCGCAAGGCCTATCTGTCAACTGAATATGACCGCTACCGGCAAGGAGAGGGGCTTCGCTTCTTCCTTACGTCCTTAAGCGATTTTCCTTTCGGCATCCATAGAACGGCCTCATTATTCAGAGATGTCGAAGGCAAGGACGATGCGGCAACGCTGACAATTCAAGTCCGGAACGGAGAAGAATGCATCATGATCAGGGATAGAGGTGAGGCGCGGTCGATCTATGCGACGCTTCCCTCAGGGTTGGAACCCGGCCGGTACAGGGTAAGGCTCGATTTCTGCATGAGGCCATTCGAGCAAATGCCGGCCATGATCTTGTCAAATGAGATAGAGATCGTCAAAGAGTAAAAACCTGTTTAGACAAACCTCGCTTTTTTTACCCGGTGTCGCCCGGGGGCGCTTTCGTCGCGTTGTCGCCCAGGTGCGCATCGGTCTTCCTGAGGCGCAGCCATTCGTGGACATTAAGCTTCTGGAGCCTTGCCACCATGACCAGCAGGATGCGCCGTATCAGTTTCAACTGGAGTTCTATGGGAAGATCGTTCAGCTGATCTGCGCTGAACGTCAGGATCAGGCACTCCGTCTTCGTCACAACGTCTGCCATACGGGGGGCCCCCATCAAGCCTACCTCCCCGAATATATCCCCGGCGCTGAGAAAGGCTATGACCTTTTCATTGAGAACGACATCGACACGCCCCATAACCAGGATAAACATACGAAAGTCTGTCTCTCCCTGGGTGACTACACGGCTGTCAGGCTTTGCCTTGATCCATGATCCTCCCTCCAAAAGGGCGCCGATCTCATTAACGGTAAAGCAGTCGAAAAACGGGATGTCTTTGATGAGGTGTAAAACAACCTCTATGGCCTCTTTCATGTCTCGATGGCTCCAGGTGGATATGTTATTCAGTTTACAAACAAAGTATAGACGCGGATATTCTGTATGTCAAAGGAAATTCAAAGGAAGGGCTTTTCGTGGTCATGAATTCAGAACGACCACGCCAGTCCGG
>DIFC01000020.1:0-2688 GCA_002418945.1 Deltaproteobacteria bacterium UBA5758
GGCCGTCAAGGGGAAGAAGGAGTTCGTAGTCAACGAGCAGGGCGAAAGGGTCGGGGGAGAGTACGAATATGTGAGCGCCCCCCGGGATATCAACGGCCGGATCGCCTTCTGGGCGCGGCAGGGAACGAAATATTTTATCGTCAACGAGCAGGGCGAAAGGGTCGGGGGAGAGTACGATGCGATCGGCGATCCCCGGTATATCAACGGCCGGATAGTCTTCCGGGCAAAGCACAAAAACAAATGGTTCATCGTTACGGAAGAAGGGACAAGGATTGGTGAGGCATACGATTCGGTCCGCGACCCTGAGGGCATTGGTGGTGCTATAGCCTTTTGGGCATTTCAGGCCGGCCGCTATCTTGTTGTGAACGAGAAGGGCACGCCTGTTGGCGGGAGATATACGGCAGTGAGCAATCCTCAGGACATCAACGGCCGGACAGCATTCAAGGCCGAACAGGGAAAAGAACAATTTGTGGTCAACGATAAGGGCGAAAAGATACCTGGCTTATACGAACAGGTGGGCATACCGCAGAATATCCATGGCCGGATCGCCTTCTGGGCGCGGCGGGGAACAAAATATTTCATCGTAAACGAAAAAGGGACGAGGGACGACAGGGAATACGACGAGGTATATTGCCTTAAACCGGTTCAGGACGGCGGGGCCTATGTTATCGCCAAGAATAACTATGCCTATATAAAGGACGTCCTTGATGATGCATTCTTTACGGACCGCGAGCTATGATAAAGGCCAACGGGAAAAAACAGGGCGTTGCCGGTTCTCCACAACGCACAGGAGGACAAAGGGGGCGCAATAAAGAAAAGCCAAAAGGCGGCTCTCCGGGGGACAAAGCGAAGAGAGCGGCCGGTTCCAGGGCGGCGCAAAAGGCAGCAAGGTTCTTCCTTGAGAATGAAAGGGCCATCTGCGATTATGCCCAGCAGGCAGGACTCGTCTTCGAGCTGGGTGATCGCTGGACCATCGACATGAAAACAGGGCGCGGGACCTTTGACCCCAACTTCTTTGTGAAGAGGGGATTTTCAGAATCAGAAAGCATGTGGGCAACCTGCCACGAGATTGAACATTTCAGGGATTGGCGCAAAGATCCTGAGGCCTATGCCGATCTTTACGCCAGGACGAAGAAAGAGCGGAGGCTTGACCTCCTTTACCATTACATCAATGACATCCTGGCAAACAGGGAGGAGGACAGGAGGTTTCCCGCCCACTGGGAGACGCGCAAATATCTCTACGAGGACAAGCTCTTTCCCCGTATCAACTATACGAAGAGCCCCAGGCACCTTCAGCTCATCTACGCCATACTCCGGGAAAAGATGCTGCCCGCGGAGGAGGTGGCCCTGTCTCCTGAGGTCCGGGCAGCAGTAGAGAGGCTTAAGAACATTGACGGCCAGGGAACGGACCTTATCCTCCTGGTGTCCGATCCTGCCGCCGCACCCGGGGACCGTTTCGACGTGATCAGGGATTATATCGAGCCTGTCTATGAAAGGTTTTTCAGGGAGGATGTGGAAGAACGAAAAAGGCAGGAAAAGGAGAGGCGTGACGGGACCGATGATGCCGACGCCATCGCCGGGGAGAGCATGGAAGGCGGATCCCGGAGCTCTGAAAGTGGATACATCGAGAAAAACGTTGTCAGGGAAGAGGACTATTTCGTCCATGAATACGATGAATCCAAGGAGAAGCTCCCCCAGGCCCTTTCGCTGGAAGAGGCAAGGGAAGAGATCGAGAGGGAGGTAAGGCGCCGCAGGGAAGAAAACAAATCGCCGGAGCAGATCGCCAAGGAGCAGTTCAGGTCCCGCCACGGAGTTTCCGCTGAGGAGGTGGAAGATTACGCCGACGAATACAGGAAGATTGAGTACCAGATAAAGCCGCTCCGGGGCATTTTCGAGCGGATCATCGCCACCCGAAAGGAGATAAGGCGCCGGCTGAAGGAGCGAACCGACCAGGGTGTGATCTTCGATCCCGCCATGATCGCCCAATCTTACATCGATATCAGCGGCGGCATCCTCAATTCAAGAACCCAGTTAAAGGTCCGGAGAGAGGAGTTTGATGAGCACAGGCTCAAGGAGGTCGAATTTACCTTGGTCTGCGATCTTTCGGGGTCCATGAACGAAAACCGGCCCGGGGGAAAGAGCTACGAGCAGAAGCTGACAGCCATCCTGATCACGGAAGCCCTGGATGAATTCGAGAAAAAGTTGAAAGAAGAGCGGTTCGAAAGGGCTGTCGATCTCCACGTTCTGACAGAGATACGGGGATTCCATGCCGGGGATGAGGAACTGAAACCCTTGAGCGACACCATAGATTTCGCCACCCGCGTCAGGATCGCCAGGAGACTGGAGGATTGTACCGGCAGCAGGACCTCGGACTATAAATCCCTGGCCAAGGTGGCGGCAGAGATAGATAAAGAAGCAAAACAAAAGATCGAGGGCGGCGACCTCAGGAAGGTGCTCATCCTCATCACCGATGGGGGAAGCGATGACGTCTCTCTGGCAAAAGAGGCCAAGGACCGGCTTTTGAGGAATGGCGTGATCGCCAAGGCAATACAGATCGGGCAGCCGGGCAAAACCGACGTTGAAAAGTTCAGGTATGTCTGGCAAAAGGACGGTTCCCCCTGCAAGGATGTTTCCTACCTGGTGCCGACGATCAAAAGGCTGCTGGAGGATTTTCTCAATGATTTATAG
>DIFC01000020.1:2780-14646 GCA_002418945.1 Deltaproteobacteria bacterium UBA5758
ATACTATTCTTGATAGTGAACATATTGGATAAAGGGTTATTCATTATGCCTCTTTATAATAATCTGATCAAAAAACTCCTGCGAAAAGAATATGCAGATGCGAAAGCATGTGGCAATGCAACCATAAAATATGCTAATATCTTATCCTTAAATACGTTGTTTAGCCCTTATATCTCTCACAATGCGTTCAAAGATCTCTTTATTGATAAAAGAGTTCAAATAATGATTAAAGGTGATGTCCAATGGCAAAAGTAAAGATGACGTGCCCGATCTCGAAAGGGGCTTGCACTGAATGCCCTATCTACAGGGGGAGGCACTTCTATATGTGTTTTTCCAAGGAATACCATGGGGTCGAGTTTGGCGCAGAGCAGATCGATGCATTAAAGTCGGAAATCAATAAAGGCAATGACGACGTCCAGGACAAGAAGTTCGGGATGCCGGAAGATATTCAAAAAAGTTCTAAGTGGATAAGCAATGTGGAAGAATTAGTAGAAGTTGAAGAATTCACAGAAAGGAGAGAGCCATGATAAACGATTTTAATTACCTAAGGCCCGGCACGCTTAAAGAAGCGTTCGCCATGTATGCAGAGCACGACGATTGTAAAGTGATCTGTGGCGGTCAGTCTTTGCTGATCGTAATGCGACAGGGGATGATAGCCCCGGAATACCTCCTCGACATCAAGCGCATCAAGGAGCTTGATTACATCAAATTCGACAAGAAAGAGGGCTTGAAGATCGGCGCCACCACCATCCACCGCGCCATTGAAAAGTCTGATGTGATCAAGAAGAACTACCCTGTGCTCGTGGCGATGGAGAATAAGCTTGCATCGATCCAGGTGAGAAACTGGGGAACCATCGGGGGGAACCTTGCACACGCCGACCCTGCCGGAGATCCTGCACCGGTACTGATCGCGTTGAAGGCAAACATAAAGGTCGGCGGCGCGAAAGGCGAGCGGACCATGTCCCTGGAGGACTTCTTCGTGGACTATTTTGAGACGGCCCTGAACAAAGGCGAGCTCGTGCTGGAAGTCCAGGTCCCGCCCCCGGAGCCGAAGACGGGCGCCGCATATCAGAAATTCAACCTCCTCGAGAGCGATATGGGCGTAGTGGCTGCGGCAGCCTCGGTAACGCTGGACGGGAACGGCAAATGCAAGGATGCAAGGATCGTTCTGGGCAATGCCGGCGCTACCCCGAGAAGGGTGAAGAGGGCAGAGGAGCTGCTGGTTGGAAAGGCGCTTAAGGAAAGTCTCTTTGCCGACGCAGGCAAAATAGCATCGGAAGATTGTGAACCTGTTGCAGACATCCATGCTTCTGAGGAACACAGGAGACACCTGCTGGGCGTGCTGACGAAGAGGATGCTGAAAAAAGCCTTTGACGAAGCTAAGGCTTAATAGAGAAAGGAGGTCTTATAATGGAAAAGCAATTGTTACGGCTCACGGTAAATGGGCAGGAGTATGAGTTATATATAAACCCGAAGACGCTTCTGGTGGAAGCAATAAGAGACCACATAGGTTTAACCGGGACAAAGAGGGGCTGCGACACGGTATCATGCGGCGCATGCACGGTACTGATTGACGGCATGGCCGTGAAGTCATGCTCTGTGCTTGCAATGCAGGCCGAGGGCACGGAGATAACGACTGCCGAGGGTCTGGAGAAAAACGGCAATCTGGCGCCTATCCAGAAGGCGTTCATTGACCACGGCGCCTTCCAGTGCGGATTTTGTACATCAGGCATGATCATGACGGCGCAGGCGTTCCTTAACGAGAACAAGAACCCGACGGAATGGGAGATAAGGGAAGGCATTGAAGGAAATATCTGCCGCTGCACGGGCTACAACAGCATCGTCCGGGCGATAGATGCGACTGCAAAAGGCAAATATACGGAGGTTAAATCATGAACAAATACACCGTAATCAATCCGCATTCAGCATTTAAGGTAATCAACACCCATGTTCATAATGTAGACGGCGTAGCGAAGGTGACAGGGCGGGCGACATACACCTTCGACGTGAAGCTGCCCAACATGCTCTACGGCAAGATATTGAGAAGCCCCCATCCCCACGCAAAGATCCGGAAGATCGATTACAGCAGGGCACTCGAGCTTCCCGGCGTCTTGGGCGTTGTGACAGGCAAGGAAGACACCCTGGGCATCAAGCAGGGCATCTGGCGTCGCTACAAGGACCTCTGCGACGAGCAGATACTCCCTGTCGACAAGGTGCGCTACATCGGCGAGCCCGTTGCGGCAGTGGCGGCGATTACCGAAGAGATCGCGGAGAAGGCCCTTGACTATATCGATGTCGATTATGAAGTGCTTCCTGCGGTCTATGAGCCGCTCGAAGCGATCAAGAAAGAAGCGCCCGAGATCCATGAAGGCTTTGAGCGCAACATCAACGTTACCCGGCATATTGAATGGGGCGACGTGGAAGCGGCCTTCGAGGAGGCCGATTATATAAGGGAAGATTGGTTCAAGTGCGGCGGCCAGGCACATATGTGCATGGAGACCCGTGCGGCAGTGTCAAGCTTCACTGACGGCAAGCTCACGATTTACCACTCCAACCAGTCGCCCTATTACCTGCAGGCGCTTATGGCAGGTGTGCTCGGCATGAGGGAAGGCGATATAAGGGTTATTTCTACCTATGTCGGCGGCGGTTTCGGCGGCAAGTTCGAGCTTGACGGTGCGATCTTCTGCAGCGCCGTGCTCTCCAGAAAGCTCCACAGGCCGGTCAAGATCGTCTACACGAGGGAAGAAGACTTCATCGCCTCGAAGCGCCGGACCCCCATGTTTTACTATGTCAGGACAGGCGTGAAGAAAGACGGTACATTCTGTGCGCGCGAAGCCAAGGTCTTTACCAACGGCGGCGCATATACCGGCATGGGCGCCACAGCGCTTTACCTCACCGGCTTCTTCCATTCCTTCCCGTACAGATGGAAGGGCTACCGCTATGACGGCTACAGGGTCTACACAAATACATTGCCCTCCACATCGATGAGAGGGTTCGGGGCGCCCCAGGCAATGTTCACTTCTGAGCAGCAGATAGAGTGGATCGCGGCTGACCTCGGTCTTGATCCCATCGAGATGAGGCGGAAGAATTCCCACTACGAAGGCTATGAAGTGCCGGGGCAGGCGACGATCGCAAGCTGCGGCATCGACCAGTGCTACGACGAGATAAAGAAGTGGATCAAAGATAAAGGCAAGCTGCCTGCCAACAGGGCCATCGGCCTCTCAGCCTGCGGCTTCATGTCAGGAGGCATCTTCAACTGGTTTGACACCCCCTACGCATTCTCGGCCGCTATGATCACCATCAATCAGGATGGGACCGTGGAGCTCTTTGTAGGAGCCCAGGAGATCGGCCAGGGATCGAACACCACGCTTGCCATCATCTGCGCAGAGACGCTGGGCGTCAAAATGGAGGACATCAAAGTGCACTCGGGCGACACCGATATCTGCCCGCCGGACCTCGGTGCGTGGGGCTCCAGGCAGACCCTCATGACCGGCAACGCGGTGAAGATGGCATGTGAAGACGCCAAGAAGCAGCTCCTGGAATTTGCTTACGCTCAGTCCGGATTTAACATCGTATATGACCTCGACATAAAGGACAGGTGGGTGCACGCCATCGCCCGTCCGGAGAGGGGCTATGATTACGGCGAACTGGTAAAGAAGGCCCTCCGCGGCAAAGACGGCATGAAGATCGTCGGCAGGGGCTACTACACGCCTCACAGAAAGGGTATGATCTCTCCGGCATACAGCTACATGCTCCAGGGAGTGGAAGTGGAGATAGATGAAGAAACAGGCAAGATCAAGCTCATCGACAGCTTGACGGCCCACGACTGCGGGCAGCCCATCAACCACCTCGGCCTCATCGGCCAGCTTGAAGGCGCGTTCTCCATGGCTGCCGGCTACGGCTACCTCGAGTACATGCCATACGAGGACGGCAAGCTGATGAACCCGAACCTAGTAGACTACAAGATGATCAGGGCCACAGAGATGCCTCAGACAGCCGTGGCCGAGATCGACACCTATGAGCCTGAAGGACCGTACGGCGCGAAGGAGGCGGGCGAAGGGCTTACCAACCCGACCGCTGCCGCAATAGGCAATGCCATCTTTCACCGTTTTGGTATCCAGATGAAAGAAAACCCCATAACGCCTGAAATGATCCTGAAGGCCCTGAAAGAGAAGAAGGAAAAAGAGCAAGAGAAGAAAAAAGGGAAAAAATAGAGAGGAGGATACCGTGAACTTTAAATGTCCTGTATGTAAAAAGGAATGGAACAGCAGCCTTCAGGTCGCGCGCCATATGTTCGGAACAGGAGATAAGCCGCATAAGGCCTGGATCGACGAGCAAGGCAAAGACAAGGGCTTCACATTTATCGATCTTATGATCGAACAGGCCACAACGCCCGGGAACAAGAGCTATGTCACCGTGGCAGAGTTGATCGAGAAGGCCCAGAGTAAGCTTTAGAAATCAGTAAGAAGCTGGAAAGGGCAATTCAAACATAGGAGGTTTGCATGATTATAGAGGGAGGATTTACATTAAATGCGCCCATCGATAAATTGTTCGATTTTTTGCTGAAGCCGGACACCATCATGACATGTATGCCAGGCGCGGAATCGGTAAAAATGATCGACGATACTTCGTATGAGTGCGTGGTGAAACAGAAGGTTGGCCCCATCTCGGCAAAGTTGAAATTCGTGAACAAGCTTACAAAGATAGAGCGGCCTACCCATATGGAGATCGAAGGCGAAGGCGAAGACATGACAAAGCTCGGCCACTTCAAGAGCAAGACCACCGTGGACCTGAAAGAAGTGTCTCCCGGCAAAGTGGAGGTTTCCTATAAGTCGGACGTGAATATCGTCGGGAAGCTTGCCATGTTCGGCGACAGGATCATGAGGGCGAAGGCGAAGGATACAGAGAAGGAATTCACCAAGAACCTTCAGGAAAAGCTGAAAACCATCGTATAGACAAAAAGCAAAAAGACTAAGGGCTTCCTCTTCGGAAGCCCTTTTTATGTTCATTTTAAACTCCCCCCATGGTGGGAGAAGGGGATGATCGCGACATTTTAACCCAGATTTTCCATTAGGATTAGCATAGTGTCGGGCTCTTCCCCGCAAACACGCTCATTTCGCTCCTGCGGCTCCATTCGCTCGCGTTCGGCTTCGGAACTTTTGCTGCGCAAAAGACCGAGCTTCCTTGCCTCACGACGGTTTGCTAAAGGAAAGCCCGACGCTATGCTAATGACTTATCCGGGTTTAAGGAAAAGGCTAAGGGCACATATGGTAGGTACGTAACAGGACGATTCCCCTTCCCCTTTGCGGGACGCAACAACATTCCCTCTCCCCTCGCGGGAGAGGGTCAGGGTGAGGGGGTGTGCGGATTATTGAAAGGCCTTCCTTATCTCCTTCTTCAGGATCTTTCCCTGGGGGCTCTTCGGCAGCTCTTTCCAGAACTCCACTGATTTAGGCTTTTTGTAGCCTGCCAGACGCTTGCCGCAGAATTCCTTGATCTCATCCTCTGTGGCCGTGGCACCCGCCTTCAGGACAATGACCGCCTTCACGATCTCTCCCCAGTGTTCGTCGGGTATGCCCACCACCGACGCCTCCGACACCGCGGGATGCTGATAGAGGATCTCCTCTATCTCGCGCGGATACACGTTGACCCCGCCGGAGATGATCAGGTCGTTCTTTCTCTCCACGATGTACACATAGCCGTCCTCATCGAGCCTGCCGAGGTCGCCCGTGTGCAGCCAGCCGTTCCTGAGCTTCTTTTCCGTCTCCTCCGGCATCTGCCAGTAGCCCTTCATCATCGCTTCGCTTCTGCCGATGATCTCGCCCACCTCGCCGATGGGCACATCGTTATCATTCTCATCGACGATCCTGATCTCGTAATTGATTGCAGGCTTACCGGAAGAGGCGAGCCTCTGCAATCTTTTCTCTGAACCGTCCAGTATATGGTCTTCCGGTTTTAATACTGTGGTAAAAGGACCGCTCTCGGTCTGGCCATACAATTGGGCAAAACCGCAGGGAAAGACCTCTAGTGCCCTTTTCAGGAGCTCGACCGGCATAGGGGCGGCTGCATACAAGATCAGCCGCAGGCTGCTCAGATCAAATCTTTTTATATCCGGCACCTGGATGAAGCTATGGACCATCGTGGGCACCATCTGGCACCTGGTGATCCCTTCTCGTGCGATATATTCCAGTATATCCTCAGGGTTGAAACCCCCTTCCCTCTTTATGTAGAACGTGTTCGGCATAAAGGAGTGCCTGACGATGTTGTCCTCGCAGGCCACGTGATACATAGGGAAGGTAATGAGCACCTTTTCGTCGTATTCGACGCGCAGCTCGATAACGGATGTAACAGCGTCGGCCATGAGGTGCCTGTGCGTTCTCATGGCGCCCTTTGGCCTGCCCGTTGTCCCTGCCGTAAAGATGATGCTGAGCACATCGTCCTCGAGGACCTCGACGCAGGGCTCGTATCTTTCCCCCTTCGACAGGAACGCTTCGTAGTCCTCCATAAAGGGCATGTCAGAGGGCCGGACAGCGACAAACTGTTCCACATAGGAGAGTTCCGGCTTGAGCGCGCTTACCATGGCGCCGAAGTCGGCGTCAACGAAAAGAAACCTCGGGGTTGAGTAGTCGAAGATGTCCTTAAGCTCCCATTGCTTCAGGTGGTTGTTATAGGGGCAGAAGATGCCACCGGTCTTCGCCGCGGCAAAGTATATCTCAATAAATTGATGGCAGTTGTGCACAAGCACGCCTATGCGGTCGCCCTTGTTCAGCCCCTTTTTTAGAAGCGCGTTCGCAAGGCCGTTAACCCTTTCATTGAATTCCCTGAAGGTCAGTCGTGTGTCCTCATGGACGATCGCTGTTTTATTGGGAAACTTGCCTGCATTCCTTCTCAGTACATCTCCGAAAACCATTTTTGGCCTCCTATGTTGTATTATACACCTTTCCGATTATTTCATAAACACATTCGGCAGATAGGTGGCAAGCTCGGGAAATATAAAAAGTAATATGAGCACAACGACCATGGAGATGAGAAAGGGGTAGACGCCGCCATATATAGTGCCCATAGGCACCTTTGTTATGTTCTTTACAATAAAGACGCACATTGCCACCGGCGGAATAACGGAGCCTACACATACGGTGAAGCACAGTACGATGCCGGCCCACAGGGGGTCATAACCGAGACCTGTGATAATAGGATAGAAGATCGGGGTTGCAAGGATCAAAAAGGCAAGGTCATCCATAAAGGAACCGCCTATGAGATATATGAAAAAGATGATTATCATTACGAATGCACGATGCACATTGAGCCCGTTCACCCATTCGGCGGTTACCTGCGAAATGTTTGTAAGGGCAACGAAATGGCCGAGGACCGTAGAGGATGCTATGAGCATGAGCACCATGCATGTTGTCCGGAGAGATTCTTCGAGGGACTTCTTGAGACCTCTAAAGCGGATCTCCCTCTTTATTATACAAAGCAGCATCACGGCAAATGCCCCTACTGCACCTGCTTCTGTAGGTGTGAATATCCCCTTCATGAGCCCGCCTATTATGAGAAAAAAGATGACGATAGGCCAGATCACGCTTGGAACGGTCTTTATCCTTGCGTCCCAGGAATACTTGGCGCTTTTCGGCCCTATCTTCGGGTTGATCTTTGCCCAGCCGAAGATGACGATCATGAAAAAGAAAGCCATTATAAGGCCGGGAAGTATGCCGGCCATGAAGAGCTTGCCTATGGACTGCTGGGTTGCAATACCGAATACAATGAGGATTACGCTTGGCGGCAGCAGAACGCCGAGGGTGCCCACAGTAGCAACTATTCCCGTTGACAGTTTTTTGCTGTAGCCATATTTGTCCATCTCCGGGATGGCAACGCTCGCAAAGGTTGCCGCAGTAGCGGCAACGGAGCCGCAGATGGACTTGAATACGGTGGCGCCTGCCACGGTTGCCACTGCCAACCCGCCGGGGATATGCCCCAGAAACTTATGCGCCGAATCGTAGAGCCTGCCGGCAATGCCCGCATTGAATGCGATCTGGCCCATAAGCACAAAGAGCGGAATAGCGGTCAGGCCGTAGGATGCAAGGGAATCCATAAAATCGTTTGCAAGCAAGCCGATGGCAGTCTCAAACCCGTTCAGGATGCCGAAGCCGACAAAACCGACAATTGTCATAAGAAAGGCCATCTCCATGCCTGTGACAAAAAGGCACAGCAGAACCACCAACCCGATTATTCCAACGGTTACCTCACTCATCTTTCGCCACCTCGACAATGACCGTACCAATCCCCGGAAAGAAGACCGTCTTAATCGCCTCCGAAAAGAGCACGAAGGCCTCTATTATGCTGCAAAGACACAACCCGTATGCCACAGGGTAAAAGGGGATATGGAGCGTCATGGAAACCTCCTGGGACCCGTACAATTCGTTACCTTTCAACGTGAACGACCAGGCAAGAAGAAGAAAGACCAGGGCGCCGGCGAGCTTTGTACAAAAAATAAGGGCCTTTCTCAATGCCGGCCCCACATGATCTGTCAGGATATCCACATAGACGTGGCCGTTGTCGAGAGAGGTCTGCGCGATGGCAAAACCTACGGTGAGCGCTCCCCCGAACGATACAAGCTCGTATGTCCCGGCAACGCTCTTCCCTAAGTATCGCAAGATCACATCGACCACCGTCAACATCATCATCACAAAGAGTATCCCCCCTGCGACCCAGAAGATAAACCTGCTTAATCGAGAAATGAATTTGAAGAAACCTGCCATGGCACCCCCTAAAATGGATTCGGGGGCAGAAATGCCCCCGAAGATTGTTGCAAAAGTTATTTTTTGGATTTACTTACATAATCCTGGATGTACTTGACAGCCTCTTTTCCGGGCAGACCCTTCTTTTCCACGTTACTTGCATACTCCTCAAACAGGGGTTTTGCCTTCTCTACCCATTTCGCCTGCTCCTCTTTTGAAAGCTTTATAATCTTCCCGCCGTTCTTGAGCAGGACCTGCCTGCCGCTTTCCGCTATATCGTCCCACATCTTGGCAGACTTTTCAATATACTCGGCGCTTAGCTGGTCTACTGTGGCCTGGATGTCTTTCGGCAGAGAGTTCCACTTGTTCTTATTCATTATCACCATGAACAAAGCAGTATAGGCGACATCAAAACACTCTGTCGAGTACCTTATAAAATCTGCAAACTTCCAGTTGTCCATGGTCTCGTAGCTCGCAAGAAGCCCGTCTGCCACGCCCTTTGAAAGCGCATCGTAGACATCGCCCATCGGCATGGCAACCGGCGTGCCGCCGAGATAGGACATCAGCTTTGCGTTCGAGCCGAAGGTCCTTATCTTTAGGCCTTTTAAATCTTCAATTTTGTTGACTGGTTTTGACTTTGTGTGGAGGATGCCCGGCGCCTGCGCATGGAACCAGAGCAGCTTTACTTGGTCCATCTCTTTCGGCTTAAACTTTTTGTAGTAATCATTTGCCATTCTTGTTACGACCGTGCCGCTCGGGTAGCCGAGAGGGAGGTCGACGAGCTCCATCATGGGGAACCTTCCCACCGTATAGCCCGCCACATGCTGTGTCACGTCTGCTATGCCTTTCACCACGCCATCATAGGACTGCGGCGCAGGGATAAGCGTCCCCGCAGCGTAATAGTTCACTTTTATCTTGCCGTTTGTCCTCTTCTCCAGGTCCGCACCCCATTCCTTTAAAAGCTTGTCCTGGCCGGCCCCTACGGGGAACCAGTTCGAAACCTTTATGGTAATAGTCTTCTCTTGTGCAAGACCAGCAGCGGGTGCAGCAACGATGCATGAGACCGCAAAAAACAGGATTACAAAAAAGTTGATAATGCCTTTGTGTTTCATAGAGCCCCCTTCTGATTTAGTTTTTATGTGTATTTGTCTACAATAAAGCAAATTCGATGCCATGTTATGAAAGCCTTAATTCTCTTTTATTTCTTTTTACCGGTGTATATTTTGGACACAATATGTGCCCTATCTGCACATTGCCTACCGCCCCAGCAGCCTCCTGCCGATGATCAGCTTCTCCACTTCTTTCGTGCCTTCGAAAATCTCGATGACCTTTGCGTCACGCCAGTAATGACTGACATCATATTCTTCAAGTATGCCGTATCCTCCATGGAGCTGTATCGCCTCGTCGGAGACCTTTACCGCTATCTCAGCGGCGTACCATTTTGTCATGGCGATAAGCGCATGGTCCATTTCCCCCCTGTCCACCTTTGCGCTCGTAGAATACAGAAAGCTCCTTCCCGCTTCGACCAGGGTAGCCATCTCTGCTATCTTTGTCTGCACTATCGGGGAATCTGCAAGGGGAGCTCCGAACTGTTTTCTCTTGCGCACATGGTTTATAGCCTTTTCCAGCGCCCCCTGGGCGGTTCCTATCCCGAACCCTGCAGCTTCCAGCCGGGACCGGTTGAGAAATTCCATAATATTGTAGAATCCCCTTCCCTCCTCTCCCAGGAGGTTCTCTTTGGGAACTACTACATCTTTGAAGGTAACTTCTCCCGTATCGGAGCAGCGTATCGAAAGCTTGTTTTTCAGCTTGCTGGCCTCGTAGCCCGGTCTGTTGGTCTCTACAATAATTGTGCTGAACCGGTCGTACTTCTTTTTCGCTTCAGGATTCGTAATGCAAAGGACTATGAGGAAATCTGCACGATTGGCGTTTGTTATGAACGTTTTACTGCCCGAAATTACATATCCTCCGTCTGCTTTCCTCGCTGTTGTTTTTACAGAAGACACGTCGCTTCCTGCATCGGGTTCTGTAATGGCAACGCCCATCTTGGCCTCGCCCTTGCACACCGAGGAAAGGTATTTTAACTTTTGTTCTTCGGTCCCGATGAGACTCAAAAGCTGCGCGCCAAAAAATGTTGATGTTATGGAATGTGCAATGCCGCAGTCTATGCGTGCGAACTCTTCACATATGAGGCTGTGTTCCAGATATCCGAGCCCTGCACCTCCGTATTGCTCATCTACAAAAACCCCGAGAAAACCCAGATCGGCTGCCTTTTGCCAGAGCCTCTCGTCGAATTGCTGCTTCTCATCCAGTTCGCGCGCCACCTCCATCATCTCTCCTTCTGCGAACTCCCTTGCTGCGTTTCTTATGTCTTTTTGTTCCGGTGTAAGTTCCATACTATAGACCTCCAAAGGATGTGTCTGCTTCTTCCTTCCTGATTTTACGAAAGCCAGGCATCAGGCAACTGTAAAAGCAATTGTCATGCCATAGAAGGGGACGTTCTTCAATAATTAAATAACTGCCTCGCAGCCAAAAAATCTCTTATCGGTTGGTTTATCCGCTATGAGCCCGCCCCTTTCTTAACCTTCCTCCAAGGTCATAGAAAGGTAATGCGGTTTTCTCCCAATGGTTACATGGGAAAAACGTTCGTCATGATGCGTTGGACATGCCGCGATGAAAAGTTATTTAATTTCTTAAGAACGTCCCCTGAATGGTGGGCAAAAGGAAACAGGTGTGTTCAAAATACACACATTATTGGAGTTTATCGGTCCACCCCAATCTTCTGGTAAAGTTTTTTCCTGCTGATCCCAAGAAGCCGGGCTGCCTTGCTTTTATTCCCTTCGGCAAGCTCAAGCACGCGCCTGATGTGCTCTTTCTCGATCTTTTCGAGGTCAAGCGCCTCGCGTTGCAGTTGCATCCTTCCGTTGTAAGCATTCTCGGGGCGGCTTTCCATCATGGTCTGCGGAAGATCATCGCAAAGGATGGTTTTGCGCACCATGGAAAGGAGGACTGCCCGCTCGATCACATTGGCGAGCTCGCGCACGTTTCCGGGCCACCAGTAATTTGAAAGGAGCTTCATGGCCTCATCGGACAAGACCTTTTTATCCCCGCCCCTGGCGAATTTGCCGAGA
>DIFC01000012.1:0-19515 GCA_002418945.1 Deltaproteobacteria bacterium UBA5758
CCTCCTTGCCGGCGTCCTTGGCGTCTGCCTTGGCCTTGGCTGCTTCTATGGCGGCTTTTGCTTCGGCCTGCTCGGCTTTGGCCTTGTCTTCGGCCTCTTTGGCTTCGGCTTCGGCTTCGTATTTCTCATCGGCCTCGGGACCGAATAATGGACCTTCATCCTTCGATCCAAACAAAAGCCCCAACATCATAGCGTCGGCCGTCACCCCCCTCTTCCCTCTTACTTCGTAATATAGACTCGCTTCTTCCGCAGTGCTTAGCGCCGTTCCGCTTGGCGGTTGCGCATTATGCCAATTGCCCTTGAACTCGTCTTTTGTCTTTAAGCCTGCGCCGGTGCCGGGAGATGCACCACCTCCCCCGCCCTTGGATCACTGGGCCCACAAAGGATAGGCAGCGAAGAGGATGCCCACTATGCTGAAAGCTACCATAAGGGATGTGAGGCGAAGCCTGCGGATGGTTTGATCTTTCATGTCCGGCCCCCTTATTTTCTGCCAGGCTGTCGATCAATGATGTTTCAACCTTCATTATCGAACATAACCGCAAAATGTCAAGGAAATAAAGATGCTGGGAGTCTTTAGGGGACGAGTCTTTAGGGGACGTTGGTAACTTCTGTAACTAACCTGGTACGCGCGGCGACATTTAATACAGTTGATACAAGAAGAGGTGCCGCGACAAGTTACAAAAGTTACCAACGTCCCTGTCAGTTCGTCTTATTGCCGCCGCTTGCAGTATCCATAAACGCCCTGATCCTTCCTGCCCAGAACTTAAAGGCCTCTTTTGCTGCCCCCAGCCCTGAGAACCGGTCAGAAAATGAGGCTGCCTGCTCATCGGCAGCCACGGCGATCACGTCGTCACTCATGGAGTCGAGTGCCATGAACTCCGCACTGGTAGCTCCGGCGCCGGACCAGGTGCCTGTTGTCCCCTTCTTTATCAGGCTGATCCCCATCCCGATGGGCAGTATGGTGCTGACGGCGCTCCTGCCGGGCTTGCTCTTTTTTACGTTGGTTATGGCGATCCTGAGCCGCGCTACATCAGGCCCGGGCTCGGCCACGAGCGAGTATTTATCCTTCAGGGCATCCACGATCGCCTGGTTGAAGGCATCGCTCAGCTCCTTCATTTCCTCTGCATCAATGCCCTTATCTGCCGAATCGTCTGCAAAATAGAAGATCACATTGTCCACCATGAGCTTCTTGTATTTGGAGAAATCGACGCCCGGCTTCAGCCAGCGGTTTTTCACTCCCCCTTCGGGCCCCGGGTGCATATTCATGTAGTAATCGCCCAGGAAGCCGGAATATTTCTTGCCCGCCGCCTGCCCCGCGGAAGCCGCGAAAACGATGGTCACCACCGCTGCCAATAAAATGCATACTGTCTTTTTCATAGCGATCTCCTGATCTAATAAGATTTGCCGTGCGCAAGTAACTCTTCCGGCATATATAAACGGGGCGCAAAACCGGCAACGGTATTACCTCGCTGCAGGCCCCGCCTTAGTAAGGTAATCCGCTTCCGTCACCCAGCCCCCGCCCATTGCTTTATAGATATTGACTATAGATACAAGGGAGGCGGCCTTTGTCTGCACGGCGTTCAACTCGGCGGGAAAGAGCTGCTGCTGTGCATTCAACACGGTGAGGTAAGGCGTGTAGCCCCCGTTGTACTGGAGATCGGCGAATCTCGCGTACTCCTTGTAGGCGGCAACGCGCCGCTCTTCGGCGGCAAGCTGCTCCCCAAGCTTCTGGCGTGAGACAAGGGAATTTTCCATATCGGCAAAGGCGGCCTGGATCGTCTGCTCGTAGGCGCGGAGCGCCGCTTGCCGGGATGCCTCTGCCTGCTTTACCTGGCCCTTTATGTTCCCGGCGGTAAAGATGGGCCCCGTTACGGAGCCGATGAAGTTCCATGTCCTGCTTGGCCCAAGGAAGAGATTCGACAGGTCTTCGCTCGATCCTCCTGCGGCGCCGGTAAGAGAGATGCTGGGAAAATAGAGCGCCCTTGCCGCTCCGATCTGCGCATTCGCCCCAATGAGGTTCTGCTCGGCCTGCAGTATATCGGGGCGCCTCTCCAGAAGGGTCGAAGGCAGGCTCGACGGGACAACGGGAACGGTGAGCTCGTTGAGCCTCCTGCCTCTCGGTATCGGGGTGGGGTTGCGGCCAAGCAAAATAGAAAGGGCATTCTCTGTTTGCGCTATCTGGGTTTCGATCTGAGGGATCTGTGCCGCAGCCGTCTCATACTGAGAACGCGCCTGCTCGACGGTCATCCCGGAGACCTGGCCGTACTTGTTCTGCAGCTCAAAGAGCTTCACCGATTCGCCATAGGTCTTAATGGTGTTCCTGGCGATCACAAGCTGCTCATCCAGCGCCCGCAGCTGAATATAGGACGCCGCTACTTCTGCGGTGAGAGAGAGTATGACGCCCCTGCGCGCTTCCACAGTCGCAAGCAGGTTCGCCTGGGCGGCCTCAGTGAGTCGCCTGATACGCCCCCAGAGGTCGATCTCCCAGCTTGCGCCGCCCAGGACCTGGAAATTATTGTACGGGTTCGGCATTGGCGACCTTGTCACATTGTTGTCCGACAGCCGCTGTCTCGCCCAGTTCCCGCTGTAATTTATTTGAGGAAAGAGGGCAGAACGGGTTGAGGTGAGGATTCCCGATGCGCGCTCAACGTTTGCGGTAGCGATCTGGACGCTTTTGTTGTTGCCAAGGGCTTCGGCAATAAGCTGGTCAAGGACCGGGTCGTTGAACTGCTTCCACCAGGTGCTGTCGGCAATATCGGATGCCTGGCCGTTGTCGTACCGGAAGGACTGGGGCATTTCAACGTCGGGGCGTTTATAGTCGGGGCCCACCATGCATCCGGCCACAGAGGCGGCGATGGCGACGATGATCAATAGTGTGCGCATGTCAGCCCCCCTCCTTTCCGGGTTCGTGGTTTTCGCCGGGGCTTCCTCCCGTGCCGTTCTCCGGCGGAGGCCCCTCGTGCGGCGCCTCTTTCTTTTTCTTCCCGCCCTCGGCAAACCTGTCAAAGAGGTAGAAGAAGAGGGGCACGTAGAGCATTGCCAGCGTCGTTTCGCCGATCATGCCGCCCATGATGCCCGTGCCGATGGAGTGGCGGGCGTTGGCGCCTGCGCCCGTTGCGATGGCAAGCGGCAGCACGCCCAGTATGAAGGCGAGGGACGTCATGATGATCGGGCGAAGCCTTTCCTCGCCCGCCTGGATCGTGGCCTCCATGATCGACAGCCCCTGCTTCCGCAGCTCAGTGGCAAAGGCGACGCGGAGCACGGCGTTCTTTGCCCCGAGGCCGATGAGCACGAGGAGGCCTATCTGGAAGTAGACATCGTTTTCCAGGCCCCGTATCCAGTTGAAGACCAGGGCGCCGAGGATACCGAAGGGCACCGCCGTCATGACTGAGCCGGGCAGGACCCACGACTCGAACTGGGCCGCCAGGATGAGGAAGACTATGATAAGGCCGAAGATGAAGGCATTCGCAGAGGTCCCTCCAGATTGTTTCTCCTGGAAGGCCATGCCGGAACACGCAAAGCTGTAGCCCTGCGGGAGCACCTCGTTGGCGACCTCTTCCATCGCCGTGATCGCTTCGCCGGAGCTTCGTCCCGGGGAGGCGCTGCCGGTGACCTGCGCGGCGGGGAAACCGTTGAAGCGGGGCATCAGGTCCGGCCCCGTAACATAGCTCGTCTTTACCAGCGCGGAAAGGGGTATCATCTCGTTATGCCTCGACCTGGTATAGAGCTGGGTGATATTCTCGGGCTGTTTCCTGTACGGGGCGTCGGACTGGAGGGTTACGTTCCAGACCCGGCTGTACTGGTTGAACTGGCTTGCCACGATGGAACCGAACTGGGCCTGCAGGGCGCTGTACACGTCCTCGACGGGCACGTTGAGAAGCATTGCCTTGGAACGGTCCACGTCGGCCCGCAGCTGTTGCGATGCGGCGCGGAACGTCGAGTTAAGGCCGCTTAGCTCGGGCCGCGTCCGGGCCTTGGCGAGAAACTGCTGCACAAGTTCGTAGAGGCGCGCCGGGTCGCCGGCTGCCTTGTCCTGGATCCAGAACTCAAAACCTCCCGTCGTGCCGATCCCCGGGATCGCCGGCGGCGCTATGGGTATGGTGATGCCCGTCTCGATCTTGGCCGTCTCGGCCGCCACTGCCCTTGCCACCGCACCGGCATTTTCTTTCTTGGCACGTTCGATGGAGGAATACCGCTCTTTAAAGTCCTTGAGGGTCACGAAGAAGGTGGCCACGTTCGGCTTGTACTGGCCGTCGATGAGGCTGTACCCGTTCACGATGGTCCTGTCGGCCACGGCAGGCTGCTTGGCGAAGATCGCGTCCACGCGATCCGATGTCTCGCTGGTACGCTTCAGGTTTGCCGCATCGGGCATGATGACCATGGCCATCAGATATCCCTGGTCCTCATTGGGCACGAAGCTCGTCGGCGTTGTGCGGAAGAGGTGAACGAGGGCCCAGACGAGAAAGGCGAGGAGTATAAATGCGATGCTCATCCTCTTGATCATGAGGACGACGGCCTCCCCGAAGCCGATGGTAAAACGGTCAAAGCCGCGGTTGAACCAGGCGAAGAAGCGGTTGAACCACTTGAAGAGGCCGCGCTGGGGAGGGGCGCCGTGCTTCAGCAATGCTGCGCACATGGCCGGCGTAAGAGTAAGGGCCACGAAGCCGGAGAGGGCGACGGAGATGACGATGGTGATGGCGAACTGCTTGTAGAGCTGGCCCGTGGTGCCGGGAAGGAATGCCGCGGGGATAAATACCGAGGCCATGACGAGCACGACCGCAACGAGAGATGTGCCGATCTCCTCCATTGCCCTGATGGTGGCCTCCCTGGGGGAAAGACGCCGCTTCACCATATTTTTTTCCACGTTCTCCACCACGACGATCGCGTCGTCCACCACCATCCCGATGGCAAGGACAATACCGAAGAGGGTCAGCATGTTGATCGAAAATCCCAGTATGAGCATTCCCGAGAATGTACCGATAAGGGAAACGAGGATGGCGACGGTGCAGATGATCGTTGCGCGGAAGCTCTGCAGGAAGAGGTAGACGACAAAGATAACGAGGAGAATGGCCTCGAAGAGGGTGTGAATTACCTCTTCAATGGAGATGCGCACAAAATCGGTCGTGTCCAGGGAGATAACGTAGTCCATGCCGTCGGGCATGGTCTTTTTCAGCTCCTCCATAGTCTTGCGGACGGCTTTTGAGACATCGAGCCCGTTCACGCCCGGCTGCTGGTAGACGGCTATGGGGGCGGCGCTTATCCCGTTGATCCTGTTGTCGTCGATGTACTGCCTGCGCCCCACCTCGGCGCGGGCCACATCCCCGACCCGGACAATGGCGCTGCCGTCCTGGCTTGTCCGCAATATGATGTTCTCGTACTGGGCGGGCGTTGTGAAAGGGGCCTGGGTTACGACCGGGAAGGTCAGCTGCACGCCCGGATCACTTGGCTGCTGGCCTACTTGCCCGGCGCCCCAGAGGGCATTCTGCTTGGCAATGGCCTGCTGGATATCAGACGTGGTGATCCCGAGGGAAGCCATCCTGTCAGGGTTCATCCAGATGCGCATGGCCTGGTCGGGCACACCGAAGATCTGCGCCTGGCCGGCGCCGTCGATGCGCTTGATCGCGTCGAGCACATATACGTTCGTGTAGTTGTTCACGTAGTCCGGACTGTAACGGCCGTCCTTGTTGAACACCGAGAGTATCATCAGGACGCTCGACGACTTCTTCTGCACCGAAACGCCGTACTTTACAACCGAATCCGGGAGCTGGGGCACTGCAAGATTGACACGGTTCTGCACCTGGACCTGGGCAATGTCGGGGTCCGTCTCAAGGGTAAAGTAGACCGTCAGCGTCATCTGCCCCGTGTTGGAGCTCGTCGACGTCATATAGAGCATGTTGTCGACGCCGTTGATCTGGGCCTCGATAGGGGCGGCCACGGAATCGCTTACCGTCTTCGAGTCGGCCCCCGGGTAGTTCGTTGTTACCATGATCTGGACCGGTGTGATCGTGGGATACATCGACACGGGAAGCGCTTTTATCGACACCAAACCGGCTATAACAATAAGGAAGGCAACAACGGTGGCGAAGATCGGCCGCTCGATGAAGAACTTTGAGAACATGCCCTACCTCCCCTTGGCGCCGCTTTTTACGGCCCCCTTTTCGGCCGGTTTCTTCTCGGGTGCCGGGGGTACCGCGGCAAGGGGCTTAATTGTCACGGGTTCTCCCTGCCGCACAGCGAGGGTTCCGTCGACAACCACCTGGTCGCCGGCATTCAGCCCCTGGGAGATAAACACGTCATTGCCGTGCCACTCGCCCACAGTAACGGGCCTGAACTCGGCCTTTCCTTCGTTGCTAATGACCCAAACGAAGTGCCCCTTGGCCCCCTGCTGTACCGCGCGCTGCGGTATCAGGATCGCGTTGCGCCGTACCGCCCCTTTCAGGCGGGCACGCACATACTGGTTGGGGCGCAAAAGGCCGTCGGGGTTCTTTACGCTTGAGCGGATAAGGAACGTCCCCGTCTTTGCATTATAGGACGGTGCCGCGAATGTGATCCGTCCGGTCTGGGAAAATACGGAGCCGTCCACGAGGATGACCTCCACTTCATAATTGTCATTCTTTGGAGGGGTGATCCGGCCGCGGGCGATCTGGTCGCTGTATCGTTTCATGTCATTTTCCGAGACGCTGAAATTCACCCACATGGGCGAGAGGACCGACACGGTGGTAAGCTGGCTGTTCTGCTGGTTCACATAGGCGCCGTCCTGCACCATCGCCGCTCCGCTGATGCCCGTTACAGGGGAGGTTATGGTACAGTACGAGAGGTTAAGCTGCGCCATCTCGAGCTGGGCCTTTGCCTGCTCCATGGCAGCGGCGTTCGATTCGTAGGCGCCCCTGGCATCGTCGAGGTCCTTCTGCGATAAGGCGTTCTGCGCTGCCAGCGGCTTGACGCGCTCAAGGTTCATGCGGGCCACCTCATAGGCCGCCTTTTGCCTGGCCAGCACGGCAGCTGCCGAGTCGACCTGGGTCTGGAAAGGCTTCTTGTCCATGATAAAAAGGGTGCTCCCCTCTTTAACGATGGCGCCTTCCATGTATACCCTCTTCTCGAGGAAGCCGGCTACCCTGGCCCTGATCTCCACCTCGTGGGAGCTTTGCGTCTGCGCAACGAACTCGAAGGTCATCGGTATATCGCCGGGTGCGACCTTTGTGACGGTGACCTCCGGAGCTGCGCGACCCTTCTGATCGGCCCCTTTCTTGCATCCTGTATTGGAAAGGATCAAGAAAGGGAGTAGCGCGGTAAAGATCATTTTTATGAAAAATGTTCTTCTTCCGAGCAATATCCGTCTCATGAAAGATATTCCCCCTTCATTTTTTTATCGTCCAAACATGGGCCATTTCGGAATCCATCTATAAAAACGACAATAGCGCAGGTACAATAAAATAGCAAACAAAATAGTAGGGGACGTTGGTAACTTATGTAACTAACTTGGTGCACGCGGCGACATTTGATACACTTGATACAAGAAGGGGCGCCGCGACAAGTTACATAAGTTACCAACGTCCCTGTCAGTGAATAGTTTTCTTGTTTCCTTTTCATTTTCTTTAGGCATACCTCCCTCCTTCTATCTACGTCCTATCTACGTCGTTTTAAGGGGGGTCAATTGAGTTAAGTAATTGATATTACAGAATATTTAAAACGGAGAGGGTGGGATTCGAACTCTCATCCGATCCTGATTTATCAACCTTCCGCAGACACTTTAGAAGTGTTTTAGAAGTAAATAACAAAACAGAAGAATTGAAAAGCCACCAGGACTCTTGGCGGGGTCGGTGGCTTTCGTTGTTTTTCCCCAATCCAGACAGAAAGGAGAACTATGGCTATTATAACACCCTGCCAGGATAAATCAACCCCGCTCTCAAAGAAAGTTTTTCCCCTTCAAAAAGAAAGAGGGGAAAAACGGTTATGGTTTTCGGTCTGTAAAGAACTGCAAGCAGAGTGCCGCATAAGCGGCATGAGCTTGCGCTCTTTAAAAAGCGGGCCGGTGAGCAAGACCCCCGCTCTTGCGAGCACAGGCACGCCTGCACTTGCCTTACTAGACTTGAACGGAGGAAACTTCTCGCTCAATCAAGCACTGACGGGGGTTTACACGTGATCATCCAGAATCGTGTAACCGTCATGGATTACGGGGAAGGATATGCAGAGGCATCATGGGGAAGATCAGACACCATAACAAAGAGAAAGCCGTTACCAAGAGGGAGATCAAAGGAAAGGGAGATCAACAAAGAGAAGAGCAAAAGACAGGCAATGGCAAGCGTAAGGCGTAAATGCATGGCAGCAGGGTTAGATCATCTTGTTACCCTTACCTATAGAGAGAACATCCAGGAGAAGGAAAGGGCATGGTCTCACTTCGTGCAATTCATACGATTGGTTCATACCTATTTCCCTGATTGGTTGTATGTCTGTGTCATGGAGAGGCAGGAAAGAGGCGCCATCCACTTCCATTTAGGGGTGAAGGGATACCAGGAAGTAGACCTTCTTCGGTCCTTATGGCGGTGTGTCGCCGGGGATGGGAATATAGACGTATCCTATGTAAAGACAGGAAAGGGAGCTCAATGGAAGAGACAAAGGCTCGCTTCCTATCTCGCAAAGTACATCAGTAAAGGCCTTGAGAATGAACTCAATGAAAGAAGATACCGGGCATCCCTGGGGATAGAGATACCGAAACAGATCATCTATCTCCATCCGGCAATAAACCCCATGGAGTATGTCATGTACAAGCTTGAATCGATCGCCGGGCAGGTTGCCTATGTATGGTGTCCGGAGGAGAGTAAAGGCCTCTATGGGTGGGCGTGTTCGTGGGGGTAAAAGTCCCAGACATTGTTTTTTTGATAAGTGGGAGTATAATGTTAGAAGAACGGCAAAATTCAATGTTGTAAATCAATTGTTATAAGGAGGAAGAGATATGGATATGAGCGCTATATCTGCAATTCTTGGGAGCATCAAAACAGCAAGTGATTTAGCAAAACTTATAAAAGATAGTGGCATCTCGCTGCAAGAAGCAGAGGGAAAGATGAAACTCGCTGACCTCATTTCCGCTCTCGCCGATGCAAAGATCGAAATGGCATCGGTTCAGCAAGTGCTCATAGAAAAGGATTCTGAGATTCATAAGTTGCAGGAGAAGTTGGAGATAAAGAAAAAGCTTTATTGGGCCCGTCCATATTATTGGCTTATTGATGGGGATAAAAAAGATGGGCCTTATTGTCAACAATGTTATGACAAGAATAAAGAATTGATAAGGCTTCAAGACCTAGGGACGGGTAGCTGGCGTTGCAGTAACTGCAAAGAATTCTTTACAGATAATACGTACAGAACGCAAAGCAGAGCTGATAACGAGTGGGACCCCTTTGATCGTTAGTCAGGATGGGTAAGTGGCTTAAGAACAAATATTTATACATTGTGTTGCATGATTGCTGATCTGATATAAAAATAATTCTTGACAGAAAGCCTTTGATACGCTAACGTTTATTATGCGCATAATGTGTATTATAAACTTATGGAGGCGCTTATGAAAAAGAGACTAAACCTTACGATTGACGATGATGTTTATGAAAGCCTTGGTGAGATTCCCCGGAAGGTATCTGTATCTGAATTGGTAAACTGGCTTCTTAAGGTATTCGTTGCAGAACTAAAGGCAGGTAGGGAACTAACAGGGGATGAGCTTATTAAGCTGACAGACAGTATACCAGGCGGGAGGGATTTCCGGATCAGACTACAGGATCAGTATGGAGAGAAGCTCGAAAGGGTTCAACACTTGGTAGAAAAGGCAAAAGTATGTTTTGATGTTTCAAGTGTGAAGGGCAAGAGAAGGAAGTAAGGTGAGGAAGTTGCAAAATAGAACAGTTTGTAAAGGAAAGGAGGTGATAAGCTGTAATCCTTATGGCTGTAAAGTCTCAAAAAAGCAGTGATGAGTGTTCCCGTTTAAAGGTAAGTGAGAATTATTTAGGAATCAATGAAGATCAAAGCATAATTAATCAAAGTCAATTAAAAATTGGAGGCTTGATCATGACGGGTATAGTCATATGTAACAGGTGTAGAAAGAAGATGGATAAAGTGTGTAAATGCGGGAATTATAAATGCCTTGTTCAGATATACTGGAAGGGCAAATATTACGAATTCAGGAGGGATGAACAAGGGTACGTGTTCACATATGACAAAGCAAGGGACAAACTCATTGAAATAAACAATGCAATCAAGAAAGGGAGTTTTAAGCCGGAGGATTTTACAGACGCAAAGATCAAGGAAAGAAAGTTTGAAAACATGTTGGAAAGGTGGCTGGATCAGAAGTCAATCGAGGAAAGGGCAAATGAACTGTCGCCGGAAACGTTGCGGTGCTATAGGTCTTACAGTCGCAATTACTTTCAATATTTTTATAATTGGGATGTACGAGAGGTTGGATTTGAACAGCTGGAAGCCTTCAAAGATCAGTTGCCGGATCATCTATCTCTTAAAATGAAACGAAATATCTTAAATGCTCTGCATTCCTTCTATGTGTGGCTTAGAAGGAAAGGGATTTTAACGTCAATCCCTGTGTGGCCTGAGATCAAAGGAACCGATTCGCAGACAAAGGTTGCCATGGATATAGAAGATCAAGTTGAGGTCTTAAAGGAGATACCGAAAGAGCATATAGACATAATCAGATTTCTTACTGAGACGGGTCTGAGAATCGGAGAGGCCTGTGCATTGAAAGGGAAAGACTTTGATTTAAAGAATGGAAGCGTGTTGATACAGAGGACATGGAGCGGATCAAAGCTCGTGGAGACTACGAAAGGGAAAAACAAAAAATGGATCCCTCTTTCGGATACGGCCTATGAGATAGCGTGTAGATGTTTGCAGGATAGGTGGCCTGAGGATTTCCTGTTTATAAATCCTGCAACAAAAAATGGGTATAGGCAGGAATTTTTAAGAAGGCTGTGGCGGAAATATTCAGGTGTAAGTATTACCCTGTATGAAGCGACAAGACATTCGTTCTGTACGCAAGTAGTGGAGGGTGGCGCTTCGGTATTGGAAGCAAAGCAATTGATGCGTCATGCCGATATAAGAAGCACTGAGAGGTATTTTCACGGGAGTATGAAGAAGATGAGGGAGATAGTAAACAACCGTGGAAAGCTGATCAGTCTTGTTGGATTAAGGAACGAAATGGAAGTTAAAAATAGAAGTGGAGTAGAAGTGAATTGAAGAAGAAATTTATCAATGATATTAATAGTATAGTGGCGGAGAGGGTGGGATTCGAACCCACGGTACGCTTATTAGACGTACAGCCGATTTCGAGTCGGCCCCGTTATGACCGCTTCGGTACCTCTCCTTCACGCCTTGACTGAAAAAACCTTTGCAGGATGGCTTGGCATTTCTCCTGGAGCACGCCGCCCTGTACCTCCAGCTTATGGTTGAGCGGCAGCGCGTTCACATCTATGACAGAACCGAGTGCGCCCCGCTTCTCGTCGTAGCAACCGAATACGACGCGCCTGATACGCGCTTCGATAATTGCGCCGGCGCACATGACGCAGGGCTCCATTGAAACGTATAGGGTGCAATCAGTGAGGCGGTAATTGTTCAGCATGTCAGCGGCCATGTGGATCGCAAGTATCTCCGCGTGGGAGGTCGGCCTGTTAGACCGGATCGTCAGGTTGTGCGACTTTGCTATAACCTTGTTCTGCGGCGATACGATAACGGCGCCGACGGGAACTTCCTCCTCGGTAAAAGCCCTCTCTGCTTCCCTCAGGCACATCTCCATGAAATGCAGATCATCCATGCCAACAATATACCTGCGATAAGGGACAAAATCAATTGTAATTCCCTCTTGAAGGAAATATGAAAAGGGTTTATAACGTTTGAAGAGAAACGA
Source organism: Deltaproteobacteria bacterium UBA5758 (assembly GCA_002418945.1). Taxonomy (GTDB): domain Bacteria; phylum Desulfobacterota; class Syntrophorhabdia; order Syntrophorhabdales; family Syntrophorhabdaceae; genus UBA5609. The sequence continues at coordinate 11,894 of DIFC01000012.1, forward strand.
AAGATGTATAGGAAATCGATGCCCCGAAGAGAGGTGGACCTTATTCCTTCGGAACTCCGTGCGATCGAGGATCATAAGTATTTTCTTTCCCAGGAAGAAGGCAGGGAGGTTTCGATCGAAGAAGCGATAGTAGATTTTCTCATAAATTATGAGGATGATTATCTGAAGTGCAAGCAGAGTGAGGACGTGGCGCAGCAGAACGACGAGATCATGAAATATAAATGGATCGAATCGGAGCGTGAAGGCCGTGACATCGGTGAAGAGACAGCAGCCATGGAATGGGTCGAAAAATACGGTTCTATCTGGCGGAACGAGAGGGAGTCCCTTGAGAGGTATGGTTTCCTTGAGACGGATCTGGTGGTTGAAAGCAGGGAAGGGATCCTGATCGACATGATGAAATTGTCCGACATAGCCTACAAAAATCATTGCGAGCTTTATATCCACAAAGAGAGGATGAGATATTATAACTTCATGTTATTCGGGAAGAAGGAATACCTGAGTGTTAAATCGATCCTTTGCCCCAAGTATATTGAGGCGGCCAGGGGCGAGAGGGTCGAGTTCATCGCTACCGGCGACGGGGCTTTGACCGCACTGCCGGAGGCCCGGCGCCTGATCAACAATTCTGCGCCTTAAGTCCGGATCTTTTCGCTAAGATGAGCATCCGCGTTGGGTTATCTCCGAATAACCAATAACCAAACATCAATCACCAATTAATACCCAATGACCGAATACCCAAACAGGAAAACCTTGTTTGCTTAATGAACTACCCCGCAGCGAGCTGCGAGGTATCAGAGGATAGAGAAGGCATTATCATGCCCCCTCACCCTGACCCTCTCCCGCCAGGGGAGAGGGAACGTTGTTGCTATGACCCTCTCTTGCGAGGGGAGAGGGGACTATGAGGAACTTCCTCAAGGGGAGAGGGAACAGTGTTACCCTGCAACACGCTGCGGGAAATCATCCAGATTGAATATCGGGTATTGGTGATTAATCGGAGCCCAGCACTATGCCTTGAAACACAGGATGCAGGGAGGCTTCGATCTTTTCTTTCATCTCCACTACATAAGGCGGACGCACCTCATCCTTCCAGCGGGGGTAGCTTCCTGCCCAAACATAATCAAGCAATTTATGGAATTGCTGTTTGCTGAACAGGTATCCGCCAATCCCCGCAACCCCTGATGGCGTTTCGACTACCACCGGCAATATCGAGGGGGATGAATAACGCCTGACCGCTGTTTCCGCGATATCCCGGATTCTGTAGCCTTTGGGGTTCTGTTTGAAATTCTCCTGCCTGTGCGGGAAAGGAAACCTGCTGTAGATATCGCCTATAAACCCCCACAGCTCAACTCCGGCTATAGCCCCCATGAGATTGCCTATTACGCTGTGTTCCAGAATATACCCGTCAAGGGAGGCTGTTTTTTTATCGGGTGTTTCAGCGGCGATATCGATTATGCACCGGCAGAAATCGCTCGCAAAAAAGAAATGGTCTTCAAGGAGAAGCATGTCGGTCTCGATGTTGAAGAATCCGAAGGCTACCTCGCCGTGGCTGAGGGAATCAAAAGTGAGCGGCATTTAATGAATATAACAGAAGACGGATAAGATGGCAAGGAGCGGAAAAACAGCTCACGCCTTACAGGTGTTTTGCTCTCGGCGCCATGCTGCATTATAAACGTGGATGAGGGCATTGACCTCATCGTCAGGTGTCGGAAGCGTAAGTGCCTTATTCTTCGCAGCCTCAGACATGGATCTCCTGAGGGGCGCATCGGTGATGAGCCTTAAGGCCTGCCTGCAGAGATCGTCAGGGTCATGGAGATTATAGAGAAGGCCACAGCGTGCGGCGCCATTGCCGTTGTGGATGAGTTGCCTGGTGCTGGGAATGTCCGATGCAAGCAAGGGCCTTCCTGCCGAGATGGCCTCAAGGAGAACATTTGAGAGTCCTTCTGAAAAAGAACAGTTGAGAACGACGTCTGCACCTTCATAGGCGGACAGCATCGCTGCAGGTGGTACAGATTGGATCCAGCGGGCGAAATCGTTGCTGCGGTCTACCTCCCGTTTAAAAAGCCCTCCATAATCGGCATCGAGTATATGGCCGGAAAAGACGATCTTTGCTGCAGGGTTGGTCTGATGTACCTTTTGAAAAGCCCTGAGACATTCGAGGTTTCCTTTGACCGGGCGGATCCCTGCGGGCAGGAAGAAAAGAACGTCTTCGGGCACGCATCTCCCCTGGACGCGGAGGTCAAAGGTGTGATCGCCGGGCCTTGAAGGCGCTTTAGGGATATAAAAGATGCGGTCAGCGAGCTGCGGAAGGTTTTGTGCCAGGTGTTCAATGATAACGGTGCTTTGTGTGCCGATTGCATGAGCGCTCCGGCATACTTTCATTATGATATCCCGTCTTGCCTGCGTTGCCCCTTCCAGATCCGCGTCCGTGCCCGGGAGGGAGATCACAATAGACAGGCCTTCGCATGCCCGCGCAATACGGGGATCCAGCAGTAAGACCCCGGAATGAAAAGCGTGATAGGCGTGGACGATGTCAGGCTTGAAGCGCTCTATGAGGCCAAGAAGGCCTGCAACGTTGAGGTTGCGGGTGGCTGACACTTGTACAATATGCCCTTTCTTCACCAGGGACTGCCGCCAGCGTTCCGTTGTTGTTGCATTCCCTGTTATGGAAGGAAAGGCGGTAGGAGACAGTATTAATATGCGTGATCTTTTTTTCAACCGTTTACCTCCGGAAACGGGATAAGTATAACACCGATTCGCGATAAAGCGAGAAGAAATTCTTCGCTCAGGAGCACTCGCAGTTCCTCTTCTCTGTCCATTGTGGAGAATGAAGAAAAGGGCCCCCGGGTGCGGTGATCTGTCGATGCCCGCCCCGGGTGGACCATGATCTCTGTCAATCCCGCCCCAAGCTCTTCGAGGAGCCTTTGCATGCGCGGCAGCGTGGATCTTCCCTTAAGATAGAGGCCCCGGAAATGATCGGTTGTCTTCAACCCCGCATCTTCGATGCAAAGCCGGGCAGACCTGGCAAGGCTGCTGAAGATCTTTGATTCTTCAATGAGGCCGCCGTTAATATCGTCCTCCCGGGCAGCAGGCCCAGGTTCATCGGGGATGCGTATCCAGGGGATGTTATGCCGTCTGGCTGCTTCGCATACTGCCCTCGTTGCAGCGGGAAAGACATGGACGTGTTGATGGCTGTCGATATGGGTGAGGCGCAGGCCTGCACCCTTCAGAAGTTCTATCTGTTTATCCAACTCCCGGGCGATCTCCTCTTCAAGGACGGTGCTGTGGTGCATTAGCAATCGATGAGTGGCAGCCTTTTTCAAAAAACATCCGTCTGCGCCGGCGAGCACGCTGAGGCCAGCTGAAAGCGGTCTCCCCTCGGACAGGTTGCAGTGGATGCCGAAGGAGACCTTTGAATGGTCAAGCGAGCGGATACGCTGCAGCGCGTCACCGAGAGCGGGGCCGTTGGCAAGGATGCTTACGCTCGTTACCGTTCCGGCGCGGGCAGCCTCGATGATGCCTTCATTGCGCCCCTCATCTGCCCCAAGGTCGTCTGCATTGATAATAATTTTTTTCATAGCGGGCGCAATTTTCCTGAACGAATGAAGAGGTTGCGAAAAATGTAGCCCCCATGGCCGACCTCTTTGAAATCGGCGACGCCTTTCTCGCGGAGCCCGAGGAAATGATCGAAGAGCCCCGGTTCCAATGCCTCGTATTCTTCCCTGGTGAAATTTCGCTCCGTTTCCTTTACAACATCTACTTCGTAAAAGAAGCTCCTCAGCCTGTCAAACACAGCGCGGGTGTTGGCGAGAGAGATAGCAATAAGCCACATTCTCCCGCTCTCCGGCTTGAGAAATCGTCCGACCCCTTCTATTACAGAAAAGATATGCTCTGTACCGTCCTGCCCTCCATAACGGGGCCCGAACGGCCTTGGGCCGGGTGTTTGCGGAGGCGTGGCAATGATGACGTCGAATTTATTGATCCCGATCGAGGCGAATAAAGGCGTATCGAGCGTTTCGTACCATGAACCTGCGGCGACCCGCACCTTTTTTTCAACGTTGTTCCTCAATGCGTTGGCGAGGGTGGCATCGAGGGCTTCAGGATTCAGGTCTGTGGAGATGACGATCCCGGCTCCAAGTTTTGCCGCCGCTATGGAAAGGATGCCCGATCCGCAGCCGAGGTCGAGGACGTTTTCGCCGGGCCTGATGTCGAGGATTTGCGCAAGCGCGATGCTCGAAGGCGTCGGGGGATGGATGCCGTCCGGTGTTTCAATCTCAACGGGACCTGTTGAAAGACCGATAGCGAGCAGGGTGTTTTTCTGCAAGGGCTTCCCTTTGTAGCGCTTAAGCGCGGAATTGAGCATGCGGTTTACGAGCTCAGGGTAGCTCATGCCGGCCCATCCTGCGGATGTGGCCATCGCCTCGTAGGGTTCAAGGCTCGGAGTGGTATTTGCCTCAAGAAAAAAGAAGGTTCCTGCCGGCGAGAGCCTGACATCAAAACGCGCGTAATCCCTCAGCCCAAGGGTTTCAAATGCAAGCTTTGCGAGCGGCCTGAGCATATCAGCGAGGTTCGCCGGCAATTCAGACTGCAGAAAGTTTTTGCTGTCCGCAGTCTGTTCCTGCAGTTTGAATTCTTCTGTGAGGAATGAGCCGCGATCTTCTGTCAGCCATTCGAGGGGCGGCAGGACTTCCAGTCCTTCCGGGCCGTCAAGTACCGATACCGCAAGCTCTCTCCCGGGTATGTATCTTTCTATAATGACCGGTTGTGAAAGGTCATCGAGGAGTTTCAGGGCCTGGCGGGAGGCCTCTTCCACAGTATTCACGCGGCTTATACAGCGGCTCATGTGCTCAAAGGCTGTTTTGATGACAAAGGGGGGCGTGAGCCATTCCGGGACCGTAAATTCCTGCGAAGCAACGATGATGCCGGGCGGAGTGGGGATACCTGCGGCGGCAAGCCTTCTTTTTGCGCCGGCCTTGTCGTCGGCGGCAAGGCACGCATGAGCGCTGGAACCGACTATTCTCGCACCTTTTGCCTCAAGTAGCAGACGCACGAGAGGGCGAAATAAACCCTTGCCGTGATATGTATCGGTGTGGTCGATAACAAGGTCGCAACTCCCTGCGAGAGATGATGCGTGAAACTCCACTTCCTCTGAGTTTACAAGCAACGGTTCGTGACCCAAAGCTATGAGTCCGCCGGCGAGCGCCTCCGCGCAGCGGCAGGGTGATCCGACGGTATGAATGATCGCGATACGCATGAATGGCTGTCAGACATGGTATTGTAGCATAGTCTGCAGCAACGGGGCATAAAAATATCATGAGGCGTCAGATGATTACTTATCCATTTACAAAACCCTGCTTCGCTGTTATGATGAGTTTTGGGGTGCAGAATGGTTATTCTCGGCATAGATCCGGGCCTTGCACATACGGGGTTCGGCGCGGTGAGATTCAGCGGGAAGAAAAGGTCGCTTCTTGCCTGCGGGTACATCAAAACCTCGCCGGGCGAGACCGTTGCAAGAAGGCTTTTCCAGATCCACTCTGACATGGGCAAGCTCGTGAAAAAGGTAAAGCCTGATTTTGTTGCCATAGAGAACATATTTTCATTGGTGAGGTACCCGAAAGCTGGTATATTACTGGGAGGGGTGCTTGGCGTTATTTATATTACCGTTCAGCAGAGCAATATAGCGGTGGTGGAGATGACGCCGAAAGAGATAAAGAATTCACTTGTAGGATATGGCAGCGCCAGGAAGATGCAGGTAAAGCAAGCGGTTCAGTCCCTGCTTGGCGTCGATGACATACGGTCATTTCACGCAGCCGATGCCCTTGCGGTGGCGCTGGCGGCCTTTTACCGGAACACAACGGGAGGGAAAGGATGATATCCTATCTTGAAGGGATACTGAAGGGCATTTACGACGAGCGGGTCACCTTACTGGTGGGCGGGATCGGGTATGACGTGCTGATCCCATCTTATGTCATGAATGAAATACTGAGAACGAAGAAGCCGGACGATGAGCTAAGCCTCTATATCTCCTATCACCAGACAGAGAGGCAGCCCAAGCCGGTCCTCGTAGGTTTCGGGAGCGAGCTCGACAGGGAATTCTTCGAACGCTTCATATCTGTCGAGGACATAGGGCCGATGGCCGCCGTGAAGGCGCTGACAAAACCGGTCCGGGAGATCGCGCGGGATATCGAGGAGCGAGACATAAAGGCATTGAGGCAGTTGAAAGGGATTGGGGAGAGGAAGGCGGAAAAGATCGTGGCAACGCTGAAGGGTAAGGTCGCGAAGTACGCACTGATGCGCGAGGTCCATGTGCCCGTGAGGATCATGGAGGATTTCAGAAAAGAGGTTGAGAACGTGCTCATAACACAACTGGGGCACAAGATGTTGGAGGCGAGGCAATTGATAGAGGATGCGCTCAAGAGAAACCCGCAGATAAACTCTGCAGAGGAGCTCTTTGAAGAGGTATACAGAGGACAGAAGGCATGATCCACGAAGAAGATAACCTGTCCGAGATATTGAAAAAGGAGAGCGCCCTCGACAATGAGCAGGCCGTGACGCTCCGTCCGAAAAGGCTTGACGAGTATATCGGCCAGGACAAGATCGTGGAGACCCTTAAGATCGCCATCGAAGCGGCGCTGCAAAGGGGCGAACCGCTGGAGCATATCCTTTTGAACGGCCCCCCGGGGCTCGGAAAGACGACCCTCGCGCACATCATTGCCAACGAAATGGGGTCGCGGATCATTACCTCATCGGGGCCGGCCCTTGAAAAGGGCGGCGACCTGATGGGCCTTTTGACCAACATGGAGCGGGGGGACGTATTTTTTATCGATGAGATACACCGGATACCGAAGATTGTGGAGGAATTTCTATACCCTGCAATGGAGGATTTTGCCGTTGACTTCATCTTCGACAAGGGTGTTCACGCGAGGACCCACCGGTTCAGGCTTGAACAGTTTACCCTTATCGGCGCCACGACGCGGTCAGGTCTGCTATCCTCACCGCTCCGGGAGCGTTTTGGCATCGTCAGGGACCTTGACTTCTACAACGAAGGAGACCTGGTAAAGATTATCAGGCGCTCGGCCTCGATACTGGGGGTTACCGTAGAGGAAGGCGGGGCATACGAGATGGCAAAACGCGCCAGAGGCACCCCAAGGGTTGCGAACCGGCTGCTGAAACGCGTCCGCGACTACGCCCAGGTGAGGGCCAAGGGGGTGATAACGCGGGATGTCGCAGTCGAGGCCCTTGACCTCGAGGGCATTGACGAATGCGGCCTCGGAGAGGTCGACAGAAGATTGCTCCAGACGATCATCATTAATTATAAGGGCGGACCTGTCGGCATCGAGGCCCTCGCGGCAACGCTCCAGCTCGAATCGGACGTCCTCATAGAGGTCGTCGAGCCCTACCTGCTAAAGATTGGGTTCGTCACGCGAACCTCGCAGGGAAGGAAGGCATCGGAAAAGGCCTTTTCCCACCTCAATATGGCCGTGAAAGGAAAGGCGGAGACGCCGGGACTTTTTTAGCTGCAGGCTCACGGCAAGATCTGTGCACCATTCAAAGAGGGAAATTACAGGGTTAGCTTTTCAAATGTCAATTGATTGCCCTCAGGTCCCCCACACCCTGACCCTCTCCCG
>DIFC01000012.1:19572-54485 GCA_002418945.1 Deltaproteobacteria bacterium UBA5758
TCTCCCGCGAGGGGAGAGGGGACGGTGATATTAAGACCTTCTCCGCAAAGGGGAGAGGGGACGGATAATAAAAAATTCTTGACAAATTAAAACAATTGTATTAAACGAATGATTGAAACAAATGTATTATACATGGCAGGCACGTTAATGCGCGGGCAGAATTACGAAACGCGGGACACGAAAGAGAGGATACTGGAGGCCGCGGGCGAGGTCTTTGTCGCCCATGGCTTTCAGAGCGCCACTGTCCGCGAGATATGCAGGAAGGCCGGCGTCAACGTCGCCGCCATCAATTATCATTTCCGGGACAAAGAGGGCCTCTATCTGGCCACCCTTCGGTATTGCAGAGAGATATCCTTTAAGAAATATCCCGTATATCCGGATGTAAAAGAATCGGAGCCTCCCGAAGAAAGGCTTAGGTCGTTCATCAATTCTTTTGTGTTCAGGGTCCTCGAAGAAGGCAAGGCCTCGCGGTTCGCGAAGCTTGTGGCCAAGGAATACGTGCAGCCGACAAATGCGCTGGACATTCTCGTGAAGGAGACAATGCGCCCGGCCTTTACGCGGCTTTTCGCCATCGTCAGGCAGCTCGCGGGAAAAGGCGCCGACGATGAAACGGTAAGGTATTGCTGCATGAGCATAATCGGCCAGTTCCTCTTTTTCCTCTATGCGCGGCCGGTCATGAAAAGGCTTTTCAAAAAGGCCTCCTTCAGGGAGGAAGAGATCGCGGCGATAGCAGAGCATATCACGCTGTTTTCTTTGAGCGCCATCAGGGGCCTGAAAGGATGAAAGGGTAGAATGAGCATGAGACCGCAGACCAGGCGTGACGTTGTTCTTATGATCCTTATCATCCTCGGGCATGTCCTGATCCCGTCTTTCGCATGGGCAGACAACCACGGTAAAGCGGATAGGTTTACCCTCGCGGCAGTTATCGATTATGCCCTGAAGAAGAATCCCGGGCTTCGCATATCCGACAAGGACATCATCGCCGAGACGTACGGAATTGACAAGGCGAAGGCAGAGATGATGCCGAGGATCGACTTCGGAAGCGGTGCCGCCCGTTACCGCTACGCCGCGCCCCTCACGCCTATCGTGATCAGCGGCCCCGTTGGCCCCGGGACCGATTTTCCCGATTTCGAGAGGAACATCTATGACGTGGGCGGATATTTCAGGTTCCCCATCTTCAAGGGCGGCAGGCTTGTCCGAGGCGTGCAGGTCGCGGAGATGAAGAGGTCCGTCGCGCTGGATAATTATTCGACGACGAAGCAGGATCTCGTCTATAACCTCACGAGCGTTTTTTACAAGATCTCGCAGCTCGAGAGGCTGCTCGAGGCGAACGAGGCAACGGTGAAGCAGCTTGAGGCGCACAAGCGCAACGTGGAAAGCTATCTCAGGGCGGGCACGGTGCCGAAGCTCGACCTTTTGAAGGCCGACGTTGAGCTGTCGCACGCGCAGGAGAGGAGGCTGCTTGTAAAGAACAGTTTGGAAAGCACGTATGAGCTCCTGAAAACGCTCATGGGCATCGACGATATGTCGTCAGAGATCGCCATAGACCCCGGGCCTCAGCCGAAAGAGGCCGCCATGGCCCCTGAGCTTGATGAAAGCATACGGAAGGCCTTCTCACAGAGGCCCGAATACATCGCGGTGATGAAAAAGAAAAAGATCTCCGAGGAGAAGGTAAAGATCGCCTGGGGCAAGAGACTACCCGATGTCTATGCGGCAGGGGAATACAGCGGAAAGTCAGGTGACAGCCTCACCTTTAAAGAGAACTGGAGCTTCGGGCTGAAGATGGTTCTGCCCGTCTTTGACGGGGGGCTTATCCGGTCGGAGATCGATAAGGAGAGGAACGAGCTGGAGAGGGTCAAGGAGGAAGAGCGCCTTTTGAGGATCGCCATAGCCAGGGAAGTGCGGGACGCGCACCTGGGCATTGCGAACGCGGAAGAGAGGATCGCGGTCACCGGGAAGGCAATTGAAAGCGCAAAAGAGTCTCTCCGGGTAGAGCTTCTCAAATATGACGCCGGCTCCGGTATGGGCACCGACGTCATCGACGCCCAGACGGCACTCCTGAGAGCGGAAACAGACCTTTACCAGGCGCTGTACGATAAGGAGACGGCGCTGGCGCTGCTGAGAAAGGCAACGGGGGAAGGAGGAGACAACCTGCAATGAAAAAAAAGATATTCCTTATCGTCGGGATCCTGGTCGTGGCGATTGCCGTGATCGTGGTCGTCAGCCATCTCAGGGACAGGAAGGACGACAACGTGATAGCCCTTTCCGGCAACGTTGAGGTTACGGAGGCCAACATTGGCTTCAAGATACCGGGGAGGCTCGCGGAGCGCCCCGTTGACGAAGGGCAAAGGGTGAAAAAGGGCGACCTGCTGGCAAGGCTTGACAGCGCGGAGCCGGAGAGCATTGTAAGGCAGAACAGGGCCGCCTTGGAGGAGGCGGAAACAAGGCTCGCAGAGCTTAAGGCCGGCTCGCGGAAACAGGAAATAGGACAGGCCGCGGCGAACGTGGACGCCCATGAGGCGGAGCTTCTGAGGATCAGGAAGGACTATGAGCGTGCGGAGCTCCTCTATAAGAACGGCGCCATATCCGCCGCACAGTATGACGCGGCAAAGAGCTCTTACGACAGCCGGGCGGCGATGGTGAAGAACGCCCGGGAGGCATTGAGCCTCGTAAAAGAGGGGCCGCGCAAGGAAGACATAAGAATGGCAGAGCACCGGGTGGCGCAATTGAGGGCGGCGCTCGCGACATCGGAAGAGAGGCTGAAGGACACCGTACTCTATGCCCCATTCGAGGGTGTTATCCTGCGGAAGAACGCTGAGCTCGGCGAGACCGTGGCGCAGGGGACCCCCGTCTTTATATTGGGTGACCTTGACAATCCGTGGATCAAGGTTTATGTGAAGGAGGACAAGTTGGGCCTTGTCAAGCCGGGCCAGAAGGCGAAGGTGACGACCGATACGTTCAAGGGAAAATCCTACGAAGGGACGGTCTCGTATGTTTCTTCCGAGGCGGAGTTCACGCCGAAGACGGTGCAGACGCAGGAAGAGCGGGTGAGGCTCGTGTTCGGCGTGAAGGTGAGCGTAAAGAACGAAAACTGGGAACTGAAGCCCGGTATGCCTGCGGATGTGCGGATAGACGTGAAGGGGCCGTGATGCAAGACCCAGCCGGGGCCTTCCTGCTGCTTCGATCCCATGGATAGCCAGACTACCATCAGAATAACAGGCCTTACAAAATCTTTCGGAGACAACATCGCCGTCCATGATCTCCATCTCGAGGTCCGGCGGGGAGAGCTTTTCGGGCTTGTGGGCCCCGACGGAGCGGGGAAGACGACGATCATGAGGCTCCTTACGGCGGTCATGCCGCCCGATTCGGGGGAGGCGTTGGTCGCGGGCTATTCGATACTGCGCGAAGGGGAAAGGATCAAGGAGAGGATAGGGTACATGTCCCAGCGGTTCGGGCTTTACGAAGACCTTACCGTTATGGAGAACATCATCTTCTACGCCGACCTCTACGAGGTCCCGAAAAAGGAGAGGCCTGCCCGCATAGAAAGGCTCCTGGGGTTCAGCAACCTCACGCCCTTCAAGGAGCGCCTCGCGGGAAAGCTTTCCGGTGGCATGAAGCAGAAGCTCGGGCTTGCCTGCGCGCTTATCCACACTCCCGAGGTGCTGTTCCTCGACGAGCCGACGAACGGCGTCGATCCCGTGTCGCGGAGGGACTTCTGGAGGATCCTTTACGACCTGCTGAAGGAGCAGGTGACGATCTTTGTCTCCACGGCATACCTCGATGAGGCGGAGCGCTGTACGAGGATCGGACTCATCCACAAGGGAAGGCTGATCATGACGGACAACCCGGCAATGATCAAAAGGTCCGTTCCCCTTGACATGGTGGAGATCTGGGCGCCCGATGCGAGGAAAGCTGCGGAGACGGCAAGGGGAATGGCCGGCGTAAAAGAGGCGAGCGCCTACGGGAACAGGTTTCACGTCGCCCTGGCGGAAGGGGGATCGGCGGACGCGGTCGTTGCCGGACTGAAGGAGAAGGGGATAGCGGTGATTGACCACAGGCCCGTGCTGCCCTCCCTCGAGGATATCTTTATTAGTATAGTGAGGAGTTCGGGGTGATGGGTTTGGTGAGGGAAGAAAAGGGCCCTCACGGCGATATCGCCGTTGACATTGAGGACCTGACGCGCACATTCGGCGACTTCGTCGCAGTGGATCATGTGAGCCTCACCGTGAAAAGAGGCGAGATTTTCGGTTTCCTTGGCCCCAACGGCGCGGGAAAATCAACGACGATAAAGATGCTCTGCGGCCTCCTCATGCCGAGCGGCGGCTCGGGGTCGGTCGGCGGCTACGACATCATAAGGCAGTCGGAGGAGATAAAGAGGACGATTGGCTACATGTCCCAGAGATTTTCTCTCTACGACGACCTCACCGTGGAGGAGAACATCGATTTTTTCAGCGGGATCTACGGCGTGCCCGCCGAAAGGAAGGGGGAGCGCAAGGAACGGGTGCTGGAGATGGCCGAGCTGGGGCGAAGGAGAACAGACCTTACCAGGACCCTTCCAGGGGGCATCAAACAGAGGCTCGCCCTCGGGTGCGCGATCCTGCATGAGCCTCCGATCATATTTCTCGACGAGCCCACGTCCGGCGTTGATCCTGTCTCGAGGAGAAATTTCTGGGACCTGATCTACGGGATGTCAAGGGCCGGCACAACAACCTTCGTCACAACCCATTATATGGACGAGGCGGAATACTGCGACAGGCTGGGTCTTATATACAGGGGGCGACTCATCGCGCTGGGCGCTCCCGCAGAGCTGAAGGCAGATCACATGAAGCGCGACGTCATCGAGATAGAGACGGACAGGACCATCGAGGCCATGGATGCCCTTCACGCTCACAACATCGAGTCGGCGATCTTCGGGAGCTCGCTCCATGCGACGGTCGAGGACGGGGGCAAGGCAATACCTCTTATCAGGGGCATACTTGGCGATGCCCGCATCGAGTTCAGGGGCGTCGGAAAGATAACCCCATCTCTGGAAGATGTCTTTGTGAACCTGATCGAGGAGGCGTGATGGGCGGGAGCGCGGCAGGGGGTATTCCATGAGGCTCATGCGGGTCAACGCCATCGCGAAAAAGGAGGGCATACAGATTATCCGCGACCCTTACAGCCTCGCCATGGCATTTCTCATGCCCGTTATGCTCCTCTTTATCTTCGGGTATGCGATCACGCTCGATGTGGATAACCTGCCGACCGTTGTCTACGACCGGGACAAGAGCAGCACGAGCCGTGGCCTCGTCGCGCAGTTCAGGGAGTCTCGTTACTTCACGGTCGTAGCCTATGCGGAGGACCATGCCGATATCGACCGGTACATCGACAGGGGCAGGGCGAAGGTGGCCGTATCCATCCCGGAAGATTTTTCGAAGAACATGGCGACAGGGAGGGAGGCGACGATCCAGGTCGCGGTCGACGGAAGCGACTCGAATACCGCCACGATCGCCCTGGGATACATTGCCGCGATCTCGGACCTGTATTCGCAGAGGATCAGCAAGGCCCTCGCGGCCCCTGCCATAGATCCGCGTGTACGGGTCTGGTATAACCCTGAGCTGAGGTCGAGGAACTTCATCGTGCCGGGCCTCATAGCGGTGGTCATGGCGATTATCGCCGCCCTGCTCAGCTCCCTCACCATTTCAAGAGAATGGGAGAGGGGGACCATGGAACAGCTCATATCGACGCCGGTGAAGCCGCACGAAATGATAATCGGGAAGCTCTCCGCCTACTTTGTGATTGGTTTCGTGGACGTTCTTGTGGCAGCGCTTATCGGCATCCACCTCTTCGACGTCCCTCTCAAAGGCAGCCCCCTCCTGCTCATGATGTGCTCGAGCCTGTTCCTCTTCGGAGGCTTAAGCCTCGGCATATTCATATCGGCAGCGGCAAGGTCGCAGCTTCTGGCAAGCCAGGTCTCCCTGATCACCTCCTACCTGCCTGCGCTTTTGCTTTCCGGCTTCATGTTCTCCATATCGAATATGCCCGCGCCGCTTCAGCTGATCTCGCACATCGTTCCTGCAAGGTATTTCGTTGCCATGCTGAAGTCGGTTTACCTGAAGGGAGGCACCCTGAAGCTGCTCATCTTCGAGACGGCGGCCCTCGCGGTCTTCGGCATCCTCACATTCATGATTGCGAACAAAAAGTTCCGCAAAAGGATCGACTGATGTTCGAGCGGATAAAACGGATGATGATAAAGGAGTTCCACCAGATCTTCAGAGACAAGAGGATGAGGCCGGTCCTCTTCCTGACCCCCATCCTTCAGCTGATCATCTTCGGTTACGCCATTACCACGGATGTCAACCGCGTCAGCCTGGCGGTGTATGACCTGGACAGGTCTTATGAGAGCCGGGAGCTTGCAAGGAGGTTTGAGGCATCGGGATATTTCGAGGTCCTCCGTCACATTGAAAGGGCTGAAGAGGTCCAGGACCTGCTCGACAGGGGAAAGGTGCTCTCCGTGCTCCAGGTAGACCGGGGTTTTTCGTCAGACATAAAGAAGGGGAGTCAGGCAGCGGTACAGGTGCTGTTTGACGGGACAGACTCCAACACCGCGCTCGTCGCAATGAGCTACGCCAACGCAATCATTGCGCGATACGCGAAAGGCCTCGGCGCCCCGCATATGAGGGCGCCGGCGGCAAAGCTCGATGTGCAGGCCAGGGCGTGGTACAACCCGGCCCTGAGGAGCAGGGACTACAACGTACCTGGCGTCATTGCCATCATGATCATGCTTATCTGCCTGCTCCTTACGTCCATGGCGGTTGTGCGCGAGCGGGAGATCGGGACAATGGAGCAGCTGATGGTGACGCCGCTTAAGCCGGCGGAGATGATACTCGGCAAGACGATACCCTTTGCCCTGATAGGTTTCTTCGATATGTTCCTCGTCACCATCGTCGGCGTCTTCTGGTTCTCCATCCCCATACAGGGCTCGCTCCTGCTTCTTGTACTCTGTACTGCGATCTATCTTTTGTCGGTGCTGGGAATCGGCCTTTTCATCTCAACGGTGTCGAAGACGCAGCAGCAGGCAATGATGGGGACGTTCCTCTTTTTCGCGCCCGCCATACTTCTCTCAGGCCTCATGTTCCCCATAGAGAATATGCCTGCCGCGGTCCAGTACGGAACGTACCTGAACCCTCTCAGGTATTTCCTCATCATCATAAGGGGCATCTTCCTGAAGGGGAACGGGATAGGCATCCTATGGCCCCAAATGCTTGCGCTCTTTGCCCTCGGCGCGGCAGTGATGACAATAAGCGTCCTGAGGTTCAAGAAAAGGTTGGGATAAAGATGTTCCCTCTCCCCTTGCAAGAGAGGGTCATAGTAACACCGTTCCCTCTCCCCTTGCGGGAGAGGGTCATAGTAACACCGTTCCCTCTCCCCTTGCGGGAGAGGGTCAGGGTGAGGGGGTTGATTGCTGCAAGCTGTGCCTCTATTCTTCTTGATTTTAACCGGTGACTATATTAAGTTGTTCTCGGTGCGTACAAAAGAACAGGGGAGATGAGCCATGTCAAATGTAGGGGTTATCGGACTCCAGTGGGGCGATGAAGGGAAAGGGAAGGTCATCGATTATCTGAGCGATTATGCCGATGTGATCGTACGCTTCCAGGGAGGCCCCAACGCAGGCCATACCATTGTCGCCAACGGACAGAAGGTCATTCTCCACCTTATCCCCTCAGGAATACTCCGCGAGGATAAATACTGCGTGATAGGGAACGGCGTGGTGCTTGACCCTTCAGTGCTCGAACAGGAGATCACGGAGTTGAAAGGGCTAGGGTTCATCAAAGACGACAAGAAGTTCTTCATAAGTGGCCTCGCCCATGTCATCATGCCCTATCACAAGAAGCTCGACGCCCTTAAGGAATCAAAAGGAACGAAGAAGATAGGGACAACGGGCAGGGGGATAGGACCCGCGTACGAGGACAAATCAAGCAGGCTGGGGATCAGGGTCATCGACCTCCTCGACAAAAAGGTCTTTGCGGAGAAGGTGAAGCAGAACCTGGAGGTGAAGAACCATCTCATTAAAAAATATTACAAGGAAGAGGGCTTTAAACAGAGGCAGGTCGTAAAAGATTACAGCCGTTATGCGAAGCTGCTGCGGAGATACACCGCTGACACCGTCTCATTTCTTCATAAATGCCTGGATAGGAAGAAGGCCATACTCTTCGAGGGTGCCCAGGGAACGTACCTGGATGTTGACCACGGAACATATCCCTATGTGACATCTTCGAACACCATGTCGGGAAACATGTCCTGCGGTTCAGGGCTGCCGCCGACATGCATAGACCGCATCGTGGGGATCACAAAGGCATACACGACGAGGGTGGGCGAGGGGCCTTTTCCGACAGAGCTGACAGGCACCGAAGGCGAGCTAATGAGAAAGATAGGCGATGAGTTCGGGGCAACGACAGGAAGACCCAGACGATGCGGCTGGTTTGATGCTGTCATCGTGAAAAGGGCGGTGAAACTGAACGGCGTAACAGGGTTGTCCCTCATGAAGCTCGATGTCCTTGATTCCTTCGAGAAGATCAACGTCTGCACGGCATACAAGATCGGTAAACGTTTTCACTCCCAGCCTCCCATGGATATCAGGGACTACTACCGGTGCGAACCACAGTACGAGCAGCTCGACGGATGGATGCAGTCCATCCGCGGCATCAGGCAATATGAGGATCTCCCTGAAAATGCGAAACAATACCTCAGGAGGATCGAAGAGCTGACGGGCGCCAGCATCGACATCATATCGACAGGGCCCGAAAGGGAAAGCACGATCATCCTGCGAAACCCCTTCGCAAGTTCAAAGCGAAGTGCGGTCTGCGAGCCACAGTAATAGGGCATGGGCGATAAATTTATTGACTTAAGGCTGCTGTTTGGGTTTAAATTAATGGTTTAATTACAGTAAATAAGGCAGAGTTTTGCATAAGGAGGGAGGGAAAAATGAATGACAGCAGTAATCGTAAGAGAAGGCGAATCCTTTGAAAGCGCTTTAAAGAGATTTAAAAAGCAGTGCGAAAAGACAGGGATCCTCTCAGAAATCAAAAAGAGAGAGCATTTCGAAAAACCAAGCGTTAAGAGAAAAAAGAAGATACTGGCAGCAAAGAAAAGGGCCTTGAAAAAGATGAAAAGGTCGATGGACAAAGGCCTCTATTGATAATTGCGATGGAACAGAGATCGAAAATAGAGGAAAGGCTCAAAGAGGCGTTAAAACAAAAGGACAGCTTAAGAGTATCCGTTCTGCGGATGCTCTTAGCTGCCATTAAAAATAAAGAAGTCGAAAAGATCAGGGCTTTAACGGAAGACGAATTCTTCGCGATCGTCAAAACATCCATCAAACAACATTTAGATTCCATCGAAGGATTTACAAAAGGCCAGAGGCTTGACCTTGTCGAGAAGGAAGAAAAGGAACTGCAGATCCTCAAAGAGTTCCTGCCCGCTCAGCTTACAGAAGAAGAGATGGCGGCAGGAATAGATGAGGCTATCAATACAGTTGAAGCGAAGGGCCAGAAAGACATGGGGAAGGTCATCAAATTCCTTATGGAAAAATATCCAGGGAGGGTTGACGGAAAAGTGCTTAGCGCCATGGTGCTTAAAAGACTATCTTCACGATAGGTAGTCGAAGCTATCGATGGTTGATAAAACCCTACAATACCTTGATTTTTTAAAACTCCTCACTATTGTTGTCCGGTATTCCTCAACGCCTTTTGCGAAAGATCTTATAACCGGCGTCAGACCCCTGAAAACAGCCGCAGAGATAATTGAAAGGCAGGAAAAGATCGACGCCCTCCTTGAGGTTATCAAGTGGGACGGCAGGGTGCCCTTTTCGGATGTCCCCGATATAGAGGATATCGTGAAGATGGTTTCTATCAGGGATTCTGTCCTGGAGGCACAGGAACTTCTTTTAACGGCAGGGTTTATAGGGGCCTGCGATGATATTCTTTCCTTTCTAAAAAGAACGCAAAACAAGAAACCTTTTATAATGGAAGTCCTCGCATGGATGAAGCGCCTGACAGCGCTCAAGACGAAGATATCCAGGGCGATCAATATCGAGGGATACATCGAAGACAGCGCTTCCTACGAACTATCGAAGATACGGGCTGACCTCTTCATACTCCGGGAAAAGATGCGAAAGCACCTCGAGAAGATCATGGAAAAAGAGCATGTGCGCCCGATCATACAGGATTTCTACATATCCCTTCGGAACAACAGGTACGTGATCCCCCTGAAGCCGAATTTCAACGAGGTCTTAAAGGGAATAGTTCACGACTATTCACATTCGCTGAAAACCTCTTTTGTAGAACCCGTTGAGTGCGTGGAACTTAATAACAGCATCAACATACTCGTTGAGGAAGAAAAGGAGGAAGAAAAGAGAATACTGAGAGACCTCACGGAGTCTGTCAGGGAATCTGCCCTGGATCTGAAGGAGAACCTTGCTGCGATACGGGAATTGGATTTTTATCATGCGATCGCGCTTTTTTCAATTGAATACGGTTGTACGCGGCCCGAGGTGACAGAAAAGGCCGGAGGCATTGATATTAAAAATGCCGTAAACCCCTTTATCGTTATGTCGAAAAGGAGCCAGACGGTACCTGTTGACATAACGATGGGGAGAGAAAAGAAGGTGATGATCATAAGCGGGCCGAACGCGGGGGGAAAGACGGCAGCCCTGAAGACGATAGGGCTTTTGTCTGTTATGGCAAAGAGCGGCTTGTACATACCGGCGTCTGGCGTTCCCGTTGTCCCTTTGTTTTCAAACATCTTTGCGCTCATCGGCGACGAGCAGGACATTTCCATGGAGTTAAGCAGTTTTACGGCACACATGTATGCGATCAAGGACCTTTACGGCTATGCCGACGAGAATGCCCTTGTCCTTATAGACGAGATCGGCGGAGCCACTGAACCGCAGGAGGCATCTGCCATAGCGATGGGCGTCATCGACGCATTTATGGAGAAAGGGTGCAGTGTGGTTGTGACCACCCATCTCAATCTTTTAAAGGCATATGGATACATGCACGACTTTGCGATCAACGTCGCAACGGCATTTGATATGGACAGCTCACAGCCCCTCTATAAGCTGCTTTACGGGACGGCAGGATACAGCAACGCGATCCATGTGGCAAAGAACATTGATGTACCGCCGAAGATCATCGAGAAGAGCTATGAATATCTGGGCAAGCAGGAATTCATGCTGAACAGCCTTGTCAGCTCTCTTGAAACTGAAAAGAAGAACATCATCGAGGAAAGGAAAAGGCTGTCGGACCTGAAAGAGGAATTCCTGAAGAGGCTTTCTTTGCTGAAGGATAAAAGGGAAGAGTATCTCCAGAAAGTAGAGGAAAAATGCCGGAACCTGCTCTCGGAAATGGAAATTGAAATAGAAGAGATCAAAAAAGAGGTTGCAAAAAAAGAAAGAGCGGCTATAACAAGAAGTAAGGGGAAATTGAAAAACCTTAGAAAAAGATTTCTAAGGGAAGAGATTCCTGAAGAAGAGAAGATATCCATAGGGGACTTTGTAAAAGTCAAAACCCTTGGAAGTAGTGGATTTGTCATCGATGAAGACCGGGAAGGCGAATCCTGCGAGGTAGTGATAGGTAATGTCAGGACAAAGATAAAAAAGGCCTACCTCCACAAGATAGCCCCTGAAGGAAGAACCATCCGGAAAGATCCCGTTCAGGTAAACGTCCAGAAAATAGAAACCCCGCAACTGAACATAATGGGCATGCGGGTCGAAGAGGCATTAAAGGAACTGGACACCTTTATCGACCGGGCGGTTGTCCAGGGCGTATCGTTGGTAAAGATCGTCCATGGCATAGGAACAGGCAGGCTCATGCAGGCCGTAAGAAGCCACCTCACGAATACTGGTTACAACGCAAAGGTGCACGGTGATGAAAAAAATGCAGGCGTTACAATAGTCGAGCTGACATGAAGAGCACCCTTGAAGAGCTGCTGGCGAGAATCAACATCCTCGATGTAGTCTCCCAATATGTAAAATTAAGAAAAGCTGGCAAAGATTACATGGGTTTATGCCCATTTCATAAAGAAAAAACACCTTCATTTACTGTAAGTATAGAAAAACAAATATATTATTGCTTTGGTTGCCGTGAAGGTGGGAACGCGATCAACTTCGTGATGAAATACGAAAATCTGAGCTTCAAGGAAGCCCTGGAAAGTCTTGCGAAGGAATACGGCGTAGAGATACGAGGCGGGGGCGATCCCCGAAGGGCCAGCCATTTTGACGCCCTTGCGAGGCTGTCCGAATATTACTTCGATTGCCTCAAGGGTTCACGCGCAACGCTTCAATATCTCAACAGAAGAGGCATCGATGAAGAGACGATTAAGGAGTTCAGAATCGGCTACAGCGATCCCGCAGGCAGCAGGCTGAAATCCTTTCTGAAGAATTCCGGCGTCCCCAACGATGTCTACCTGAGCACGGGCATCGTGCGGATGAAAGATAGGGACCTTTACGACATGTTCAGGGGGCGCGTGGTGATCCCCATCTTCGATGTGAATAAAAAGGTCATCGGGTTCGGCGGCAGGACCATCGAGAAGGACGGCGTGCCCAAGTATATCAATTCACCTGAATCATCCGTCTTTTCAAAAAGGACAGCGCTGTTCGGCATCGACAAGACAAGGAAAGATATTGCCGAGCAGAATGAGGTTTTTATCGTGGAAGGATATTTTGATTTCATATCCCTCTACAGGCATGGCTTCCGGAATGTCGTTGCAACGCTCGGAACCTCGGTGACAGAGCAGCAGGTCTCTAAATTGAGGAATTACACAAGCAACGTCAGCCTTATGCTTGACGGCGACGAGGCAGGAATAAAAAGCGCCTTGAGGCTTATCGGGATGTTTGCGGAGATGGACCTTAACGGCGCCATGGTCCTCCTTCCCGAAGGGCATGACCCTGACAGCTTTGTGAGAAAGGAAGGCGTCGAGGCCGTGAGGAGCGTTGTCAAGACAAAGAAGCCGATCCTCGATTATTACTTTGACTACAACATGAAGAAGGAGGGCATAAAGACGCTCGAGGGCAAGCAGTCGCTGGTCAAGGCTGTTATGCCCTATATAGAGATGATCAACGACGGCGTGAAAAAAAGGCTCTATATTAAAAGGCTATCGGAGCTGACAGGAGTTGAGGAGACCTATTTCAAAGGTTATGACCGGGAAAGGGGAATCGGAATTGCACCGGGCGGGACCGACCCGGTGAACATAATCGGAAAAAAGGTTGTCAGCGTCTTTATACACAATCCCGGCCTGCTGGAATTTTTTAAGGGAAAGGAGGTGATAGAATACGTTCGGGATGAGGATGTAAAAGAGATACTGACGAAGATGCTTGATAGTTATGCCGAGACCAAGCAGCTGGAAATGAAGAGCTTTATCGAGGTCCTCGAAAAGGACACGTTGAAAGAATTTGTTCTCAGCGCGGCTTTTGACAGGGCAGAGTATGACGGAGAGGAACTGAAGACGGTGTTGTCCGATTATTTCAAACACCTTAAAAAACAGTTCATCAGGGATGAGTCCAAAAAGATCACGGAGCTACTGTCGGAAGCAGAAAAAAGGGG
This sequence comes from Deltaproteobacteria bacterium UBA5758, assembly GCA_002418945.1. GTDB lineage: Bacteria > Desulfobacterota > Syntrophorhabdia > Syntrophorhabdales > Syntrophorhabdaceae > UBA5609. The sequence goes on from DIFC01000012.1 coordinate 33,153, forward strand.
AGACGAGGGGGCTGTTATGAAGTTACTGGAAAAGAAGAGGCAGGTTCTAACAGTTATAAAAAATAATTTTTTATAGTGAGGTGGCCATGCCTGAGAAAGTGAGGAGGTTGTTTCCTTATGATGAGCAGCAGGAGAATAAGGAGTTTTATGTATTGATAGCCAGCAGCGATAAGACGGAAAGTCTGCTGGACGATATTGAATTGTTCGACATAGAAGGAGAGGCTGTCGCCGGCGCCGTTGAGAACAGCAATGTAGACGAGGTGTTAGGCGAAGAGCTTGACGACGACACCTACGGCGAGGAGCTGGTCAATCCCATACGACATTATATCAAAGAGATGGGGGGCATGTCGCTTCTGACGAGGGAAGGAGAAAAAGAGATCGCAAGGAAGATGGAAGAATCAAAAGAGAAGATCAAAAAGATCATCCTTTCTTTTCCGGGGACGATAAAAGAACTCCTTAACGCCCTTGCAGCGCTCAAAACTTCAAAAACGACAGTAAAAGACATAACCCTTGAAGTGGATGACGAAGAAGATATGGATACCGAGCTGGAATTTCAGAAGGAGAGGGTCATAACGCTCCTGGAGAAGCTGAAAGATGCCTATGCCAGGTCTTTACAGTGCAGCCCCAGGGTGAAAGAAAGGTACCGGCGGGAAGTCCAGGCCATTATTACAGAGATAAACCTGAGCAAAAATATCATCGATAAGATCATACAGAGAATGAAGCGCTACCTTGAGAGGATAGGGAAGATAGACCAGGAAATAGAAAAGTACGGAAAGCTCAAGGGGCGTGAAAAACAGAAAGGCCTGACGCTTATGAATGCGCGAAAGGCGAAGCTTGAACAGGAGATGGGGATTACCGCGCGGGAGCTGAAGAGCAACATTAAAGATATAGAAACTGCAGAGCTGGGTTTTGCCGGAGCGAAAAATGAGCTGGTAAAGGCGAATCTGAGGCTTGTCGTAAGTATAGCGAAGAGATATGTCAACAGAGGGCTCTCGCTGCTTGATCTGATCCAGGAGGGGAACATCGGCCTCATGAAGGCGGTTGACAGGTTTGAATACAAGAGAGGCTATAAGTTCAGCACCTACGCAACGTGGTGGATACGGCAGTCCATTACGAGGGCGATCGCGGATCAGGCCCGGACGATACGAATCCCTGTCCATATGATAGAAACGATCAACAAGATCATCAGGGTCTCGAGGGGGCTGGTGCAGGAGCTGGGGCGGGAACCGTTCCCCGATGAGATAGCCGAGCGCATCGGTTTTTCAGCAGACAAGGTGAGAAAGGTTTTAAGAATTACCAAGGAGCCTATTTCGCTGGAAACTCCGATCAACGATGACGAAGATACCCACCTCGCCGATTTCATTGAAGACAAAGGCGCTCTGACGCCGCAGGATTCGGCAATATTCGATGATATGATGGAGCATCTGAACACGATACTTGCTACGCTGTCGCCGAGGGAAGAGAGGGTGGTGAGGATGCGTTTTGGACTTGGCGAAAAATATGATCACACCCTTGAAGAAGTGGGCCAGGTCTTTGATGTGACACGGGAGAGGATCAGGCAGATAGAGGCAAAGGCGTTGAAAAAGCTGCGGCACCCGACAAGGTCGAAACAGCTCAAGTGTTTTGTGGAGATATAATACCGGGACGCACGCAAGAAATGGCACCCGTCTCGCGGACCCGTTATTAAAGATATAGGTTCGACAGGCCCTATAAGGCTTATATCTGTCTTTTGGGTTTTATTTCTGTTTTTTTTCATAAAAATATCATTTTTAAATGGTTTTTAAATTGAAGGTGTTATTCTGAACAGCGCGTGATTAAAAGGTGGAATTTTTTCTTGACAAAAATTGACCATTTAAATATTGTATACAAAAATTTCCTTTAAACATCTCCAAGGAGGAACAAACATGGATTTCAGATTATCCGAGGAACAGGAATTTTTCAAGAAGACCGTTGCAGATACGATCGACAGGATGGTTGTTCCGAAGGCGCAGGAGATAGATGAGAAAGACGAGTTCCCCTGGGAGCTATGGAAAGAATTCACGAGGCTCGGCTACGCGGGCTTGCGGTACCCGGAAGAGGTCGGCGGCCTGAACGCCGACAAGATCATGTGCATGACCTTCTACGAAGAGATCGCCAGGGGCTCCGTCGGTTTTGCCCAGAGCGTCATCATGAACATCCTTATGGGCACCTATTTCCTTTACAGGTTCGGCAGCAAAGAGATCAAGGAGCGCTGCGTTTACCCCGCAATCCGTGGAGAAAAGATCGCTACTATGTGTTTTACGGAGGACCAGTCCGGTTCTGACCTTGGCGCAACGAGGACAACAGCGCTAAGAGATGGAGATGGGTGGAGGATCAACGGCACCAAGATGTGGATAACAAATGGCCCGATCTGTGATTTCTGTACTGTCCTTGCGACAACGGATCCTTCAAAAGGTTTAAAAGGTTTAAATTTCTTTCTCGTTGAAAAAGGCACACCCGGTTTTTCCAGCGGCCAGATTATCCACAAACTTGGATGCAGGGGTACGGTAACGGGGGAGCTTGTCTTTGATAACGTGTGGGTCCCCTATGAAAATTTCCTTGGCGCTGAGCTTGGGAAAGGTGTTTATTACGTCAGCGATATTCTTGAAGAGGTGCGCCTTATGACAGCGGCAATGGCGCTTGGCATAGCGAGAGGGGCGTACAGTGAGGGCATTGAGTTCGCGAAAAAGAGAGTGGCCTTCGGCAAGCCTATCGGCAGCTTCCAGCTCATCCGTGCAAAGATCTCAGAAATGGATACGCTGATGAATGCGGCGCGTCTCATGATATATTACGGCGCATGGCTTCTCGAGAACGGCATGGATGCCAGGGTGTTGGCAGCAGAGGCAAAGGTCTTTGCAACAGAGGTATGCGCAAAGGTTGTTGACGAGGTGACAAGGATCTATGGTGCAAATGCCTTTGCCTATGAATATACTCCCCAGAGGTATTTCAGAGATGCGAGATTCCTCCTCTACGGCGGGGGAACACAGGAGGTTCTGGCAGATTTTGTTGGCAGAACAATCCTCGGAAAGTTATAATAAATCCATATAAAAAAGAGACACAAGAGAGGTAGATATAGTAGCCGTATGCGAGTGTCTCGGTTAGTGAGTACTTCGTAGCCCACCATTGTGTGCGAGGGAATATGCTCTTGGAGGGGGCGATGTGAGCCCCAATAATAGAACAAGGAGGTAAAACGTGAATATTCTTATCTTTATCAAACAGGTAGCCGATACAGAGGCGCGAATCATCATCAAGAGTGACCATCAATCACTGGAGATAGAGAATAAGTACAATATGAACTTTTTTGATGAGTTTGCCGTTGAGGAGGCGGTGAGGATAAAGGAAAAGAACAAGGACTCCCAGATCACGGTATGCACGATCGGTTCCCAGAAGGCCGTCGAGGCGTTAAGGACTGCCATAGCGATGGGCGCTGACAGGGCCTTTTTGCTGGACGGCAGCAAGGCGGCAATGAATGATCCCCTGGTGATCTCGAAAATACTTGCTGCGTTTGCCAAAAAGGAAGGTTTCGATATGATCTTTTGCGGAAGGCAGGCCATTGATGACGAGAGCGCGAATGTAGGCGCCATGGCGTCCGAGCTTCTCGGGGTACCCCATGTGAGCGCCATACTCAAGCTGGAGGTAATGGACGACGGAAAGACCGTGAAGGTTGAAAATGAGATTGAGGGCGGGCGGGGGATATTTGAGGTTACGCTGCCTGCTTTATTCACAACCCAAAAAGGGCTGAACGAACCCCGGGTGCCTTTGATAACAGGCGTTATGAAGGCGATGAAGGCCTCTATCCCCCTCATCGATCCTGCAACGCTTGACATGCCGCAGGAGACATTTGCAGCGGATGCCTCAAGAGTAACGGTCCTTTCCTACGAATCGCCGCAGGAAAGGCCGCCGGTAAAGATCATTGAGGGCGAAACCCCGGAAGAAAAGGTAAAAAACCTCGTAAAGGCGTTGAAAGAAGACGCAAAGGTCCTGTAGGAAGGAGGGAAATGATGCCGAAAGATATCTTTGTATTCGTCGAATTGAAAGAAGGAACAGTCAGAAAGGTGTCCCTTGAGTTGCTGTCAAAGGGAAAGGAGATTGCCGATTGCTTTTCTTCCACCCTTTATGCGGTCCTCATCGGACATGACGTGAAAGGCATCGCGACCTCGATACAGCCTTACTCGGACAAGGTCATTGTTGTAGAAAACGAAGGCCTGGCGGACTACCGCTGGGATACCTATACAGGTGTTTTTGAGGCGCTTCTCGGGAAGTACAAGCCTTACACTGTCCTCGGAGGCTCCACAATAACGGGCAAGGACCTTTTCCCCAGGCTTGCGGCCAGATCCGGCGGCGCAATCGTGTCAGACGCGGTCGGCATAGATCTTCATAATGGCGGCGTTAAGATTAAAAAGCCGCTCTTCGGCGGGAAGGTCATATCCTGGGTAACTTGCAGCGATGATTCTGTGATATTTATAACCTTCAGGCCCAATTCGTTCGGCGTCGAGAAAAGGTCGCTGAACGGGGAGGTCATAGAGGAAAAGGTCGAGGCCCCGAAAGACCCGAAGATGAATTTGTTAGGCGCAGAAAAACACGTTTCGGAAGCGGTCGACCTGCAGGAGGCAGATTTTATAATATGCGGCGGCCGGGGCATGAAAGGGCCGGAAAATTTCCAGATCCTTGAAGAGATCGCCGGCATTATGGGCGGCAGGGTAGGGGCATCACGCGCTGTCGTTGACAGCAAATGGAGGGAATACGAAGACCAGGTCGGCAAGAGCGGCAAGACGGTATCGCCGAAACTCTATATCGGCTGCGGGGTATCGGGGGCTCTGCATCATACGATGGGGATGGATACCTCCAAGGCGATAGTGGCGATCAACAAGGACCCCAACGCGCCTATCTTTCACTATGCCGATTATGGGATCGTTGACGATGCCTTTGTCATACTGCCTGCTCTGAGGGAGGCGCTGAAAAAGACGAAGGAAGAGATCTGATATGGAGAAGATCGATGTTGTCATTGCAGGCGGCGGGCTTGCAGGGCTTGCCTGCGCTTACAGGCTCGCAGATGCAGGCCTGCAGGTTATTGTCGTGGAGCGGGGTGATTTTCCCGGCAGCAAGAACGTGACCGGCGGGCGGCTTTACCTCAACCCGATAAGGCCGCTGGTTGGCGATATGCTCGACGATGCGCCTTTCGAGAGAAAGGTAGTAAGGGAGCGCTGGAGCCTTCTCGGGAAAGAGAACTCCCTGAACATCGATTTCACGGGAGAGGGATTCCGGAACGAAGACCACAGCTACACGCTTCTCCGCGCCCGTTTTGACAGATGGCTTGCGGACAAACTTATGGCCAAAGGCGTTTTTGTTATCCCCAAGTACAGAGTGGACGACCTTCTCTGGGAAGGGGACAGTGTGGCCGGCATCAAGGCCGGAAGTGAGGAGATCGCAGCCCATATCGTTGTTGCGGCTGACGGTGTCCTTTCCTTCATGGCAGAAAAGGCTGGGTTGAGGCCGAAGATGGCCCCAAAGAATTACGCCGTGGGGATGAAAGAGGTGATCGGGCTCTCCGAAGAGAAGATCAACGACAGGTTCAACGTCGAAGGCGGCGAGGGATGCGCCCACCTCTTTCTCGGAGATGTGACACAGGGCGTTTTCGGGGGAGGATTTCTCTACACCAACCGCGATACCGTCTCCATCGGCATCGTTGCCGGGATCCAGGGGCTGATGAAAAAGACTCCTCCATTGGAGGCGCATACTTTGATGGACGCCTTTGAGGAAAGATACGAGATCAAAAGGCTCCTCGACGGCGGAAATCTTGTAGAGTATTCTGCGCATATCATACCGGAAGGCGGCCATAAAGGCATCTCGAAACTTTACGGGAACGGCATCGTTGTCGCAGGCGACGCAGCGGGATTTGCCCTGAACATGGGAGTGACGGTGAGAGGTATGGAGTTTGCGATAGCATCGGGGGTCATCGCGGCGGAGACGATCATCGCCGCAAAAGAGGCGAACGATTTTACTGCAAAGACCCTTGCCGGTTATGAGGAGCGATTGAAGGAGACCTTTGTGCTTAAGGACCTCGCTTCCTGCCGGGAGATGCCTGAGTTTCTCGATAACGAATCGTTCTTCAGCTACTACCCGGACAATTTCCCCAGGTTCATTGAAAAGATCATGTGGTTCGGGGAAGGGCCAAAAGGGAAGATAGGCGCCACCCTCTGGAAGGAACTGAAGGGGTCGGGTATGTTGAGTCTCGGGAGGCTCAAAGAATTATACAATATCAGGAAGATCTGAGGTGCATGAGATGAGGATTGACGAAAAACTCGCCCTTGATGCCTTTAAGACGGATAAAGATAGCCATATTATCATTCGCCACGAGACATGCCGGGAGAAATGCAAGACGAAATACTGCCTCTTTGTGTGTCCGGGCCATCTCTACTCATACAACGAGGAGTTGGATGAGATCGTTGTCGAGTTCGCCGGGTGTCTTGAGTGCGGCACCTGCATGGTCGCCTGCCAGGAGGGCGCCATAGAGTGGGCTTACCCTAAAGGGGAATACGGCGTCCAGTATCGATACGGCTAAACCATAAATCCTATTTCGCAACAACGTTCCCCCTCCCCTTTGCGGGAGAACAGCAGCGTCCCCTCTCCCCCTGCGGGAGAGGGTCAGGGAGAGGGGGGGAATGGCACAACCGGGGATCCCTCTCATCACGGTGGTTTGCTCCGGGATATCGCTGCGCCATGCTCCCATTAGGCTTAGGCCGTTTTATTTGAATTATGTTATGATATCCATTCCATGAACATTGTTGTTGCAAAAGGGCTGACAAAGGACTACAACGGACTCCGGGCAGTCAACGGCGTCGACTTTGAGATCCGACGGGGAGAGTGCTTTGGTTTCCTCGGTCCCAACGGCGCAGGCAAGACGACGGTCATGCGCGTGCTCTACTGTTTCATTGAGCCAACCTCTGGCGATATCGAGGTCTTTGGCATCAATGTAAAAGACAAACCCGCACTCATAAAGTCGCAACTGGGGGTGATGCCTCAGGATGAGAACCTCGACCTTGAGCTCTCAGTGATAGAGAATCTGATCGTCTACGCAAGGTATTTTGATATGCCGAAACGAAAGGCGATGAGCGTTGCTAACGAGCTTCTCTCTTACGTGGAACTGAGCGGGAAGGCAAGGGCAAACATAAAGAGCCTGTCGGGAGGGATGAAGAGGAGCCTCCTTCTTGCAAGGGCCTTGTTGAACAATCCGGCGATCCTCATTCTCGATGAGCCGACAACAGGGCTTGACCCCCATACGAGGCAGGCGGTTTGGAAGAAATTAAATGACCTTAAGGCGCGCGAAACGACCCTGATCCTCACGACACACTATATGGAGGAGGCCGACAGGCTCTGCGACAGGGTTGCGATCATGGACCAGGGCAAGATCATCGCAATCGATTCCCCCGGACATTTGAAAGAAATGCACGGCGGGAATCTGGAAGAGGTCTACCTGAAGCTTACAGGGAGGCCGCTTGAAGATTAAAAGGGCGATGCGTGTATGGCAAAGGCATTTTGCCGTCTATACGAAACTGTATAAATCAAGCATAGCGCTTAATTTTATTGAGCCTGTTCTCTACCTCGTCGCCCTTGGTTTCGGGCTCGGCGCCTTTGTTAAGGAGGTTCACGGAAAGACTTATATACAGTTCATTGCCCCGGGCATCATCGCCTCGTCATCGATGTTTGCCGCGACATACGAGTCCACATATGGCACCTATGTAAGGATGACCTTTCAGAAGACCTTTGATGCTATCCTTGCCACCCCGGTGAATATCGATGACCTTGTGGCAGGAGAGCTCATATGGGCTGCGACAAAAAGCGTTTTTTACGGCGCCATTATCATTGTGGCGATCAGCATTTTCGGCCTTGTGGAATCTCCTCTGGTGGTCATGCTCCTTCCGGTCCTTTTTGTGGGCGGCTTCATTTTTGCCGAGATATCAATGGTCTGTGTCGCCGTCGTGCCGGGGATAGACTCCCTGAATTACTATTATACGCTTTTTATGACGCCCATGTTCCTCTTCTCAGGCATCTTTTTTCCCCTTGACCCGCTGCCGCCCTTCGTTACGCACATCGCTTATTTCACACCCCTCTTTCATCTTACGAATATCTGCAGGTCCTTTGCCGCCGGAAACTTCTTAGGGGTGACCGGCGACATCATGTGGCTTTGCGTTGCCGCCATTGTTCTGATTCCCTGGCCTTTCCGGCTGATGAAAAGAAGGATAGTGGGATGATATACGAAATACCATACGATATATGGTTTTATTGCCTGTTATGCACGAGGCAGCGCTCATTCACGCATTTCAGGATCGCCAGCGGCCTTGAGATTTTTTCCTCCAGTAAGGCAAGCCTTTTCTTTTTAAGGACCGTAAATACGCCCTTCGAAGAGTTGAGAAGGGCGCTAAGCTGGTCATCGTTGATGAAGATGTCTTTTGCGTCCTCGTACCGCGAGCCCATCTCCAATTCGCCTTTATAGGAGGCTATTACTACCCTTGACCCTGTATAGAACGGTAATGTCTGGTCGTAGGAGGCGTAATTGACGATGATGTCCTGGCCGGTCCTTCTCTGGTTGATGATCGTGGCGAACTCTTTCGTGGTATTCATCCTGTCAAGAACAGGGGTATTGAAGATGATGGCGGAAACCAGAAAGAGGGAAAAAAGGTTAAACAGGCAAAAGAGGATTGAGAACCTGTTAAGCCTTCGTACGATAAGGAGACAGAACAGAACAAAAGAAGAGAGGGACACGACAACGGAAAAACACCTGAGGTCCTTCATAATGGTCGGAGCTTCTTCTGACACATTATTGATATAGGCAATAAAGAGAGGATTCGAAGGCAGAAGGGCGGAAAGGGCAAAGACGGCGAAGATGACAATGTAGACCACTATTTCCAGCCGTTTTCTGATAAGGTCGCCCCAGCAAGCGTGGAACAGGTGGCCGATGAGGATCGAAAGGGCAGGGAAAGCGGGAAGGATATAGGGTGGAAGCTTTGAGCCCGACAGACTGAAGAAGGCAAAGACCACGAAGGTCCAGATCGCAAAGAACCTTAGTTCGCTGTTCCTCCAGGCATTGACGATGCTTCTTGGTATCAGCACAGACCAGGGCAAAAGGCCCGCGAACAGCACCGGAAAGAAATAATACACAGGACCGGACCGCTTATGTTTTGACGTGAAGAACCTGAGCACGTGCTGGTCGATAAAGAAAAAATAGAGGAACTCCTTCTCTTTGACCGCTATGGCAACGATCCAGGGCAAGGTGATGACGGCATAGATCGCGAGGCCCCGAAGGAGCTTCAACTCCCTGAGAAAGGCAAGGTTCCTTTCCGTAAAGAGAAATATGATAATGGTGATGCCAATCAGCACAACGCAAACAGGGCCCTTCGTGAGGGTCGCGAGCCCGAGGGCAATATAGAAGAGGGAGAGGAACCATGCCTTCCGCTCCCTGTAAAATCCTGTAAAGGATATGAGGGCACAAAAAAGCCAGAAGGTGAAGAACATGTCGATGGTTACAATCCGTGCCATTGCGAAAAAACCGAAAGATGACAGAAGGACTGCCGACGAAATAAACGCCGCCTCTTCGGAGAATCTTCGTCGAAGTGCAAGATAGAGGACCATGATACAGAGAAAGGCAGAGAGCGCGTTAGGGAACCGGAAGGACCACTCGCTCACACCGAATATCTTATAGGATATCGCCACGGCCCAGTAGAATAGCGGGGGTTTTTCAAAATACCTCACGTGGTTTAAATGGGGGACCACCCAGTCGCCATCCTGGACCATTTCCCGTGGGATTTCGGCGTATCTTCCTTCATCAGGCTCTTTCAGCGAATAGTCGCCGATACCGTGAAAAAGGAAGACATATGCGAGGAGGATAAGAACAACCGCACGTAGTATCTGTTTGCCGTTTCTCATTCAATCTTGCCTTTAGTGCTGCCGGCCCTGGTAGCGGGCAAGCACCATATCCGTGCCGCCTATTTTCTCTTCCAAAACTATGTCGGTGTTGACAAGTGCTTTCTGTACTTCGCCCATATCACGCTTGCGGGTTACCAGGTAGAATCCGTCGAAACGCTGCCTTAATTGGCCAAGCTCTTCAACCTTGTGTTCATCAATATGGACGGCCTTTCTTCCGATATAATATACGTAAACCCCTCTCATGCTGCCATAATAGACCCACTGCCCGCCTTTTTGCAAGTGATCCCTGACCTTTTCGCAGAAAGGCCGCGGCGATTTATAATAGTTCAGCTTTCCGTAGATCCATGCGTTGGCTGTTATGTATACTGCTGTGAGGAAGACGAAGAGAAGGCAGGCGATCGCTTCGGTCTTCTTCAGCAAGGCAGACCATGCAACTGCTATAGAGATGAGTATGGAGAGGGCGCCGATAAGCAGTCGCTCCGGATAGAACTCTTTGTACATGCCTGTCTTGACGGCGATGAGGACAATGCCCAGGGCAAGGAACAACGTTGCGAGCAGCGCAGACGCATAAGTAACATATTTTTTATTTTCCGTTGTAAACGCTCTTGCGGCCATCAGCGCCATAGCGGGCAGGAGGGGGAGCATATATTTGCTGATCTTTCCTGATGAAAGGGAAAAGAAGAGGAACATCCATAAAAACCAGATGAGAAAGAAGCGCATATTATGATCGCTTTTCCAGCCTTTTGCGGCAAGGTAGACGCCCATCGGAAAAAAAAGGCTCCAGGGAAAGAAATCCAGGGGCAGGGTGGTGAAATAATAGTAAATGGGGCGTTTGTGGCTCCAGGCATCAAAGAAACGGGTGATGTTCTGGCGGATAACATTCTCCTGGAGATAGGGGAAGCCCTCCTTTATATAAACCGACAAATACCACGGCACAGTGATCAGAAGGAATATGCAGACGCCGATGAGGGTTGCTTTACCCTTGAAGATGCGGAAGTCTCTTCGCGACCAGCTGTAAATGAGAACAACGGGGAATATGAGGATGACAGCGAGGGGACCCTTGGTCATAAATGCGAGGGCGGTGAGCACATAAAAAAATACGTACGGGGTCTTCCCTTCCTGGTGATAAGACCGGAAAAAACATAAAAGACTGGATGCAACAAAGACGGCAAAGACCATGTCAAGCTGGAGATACCGTGCCTGCCAGTAGTAAAGGGGAGAGCTTATGAGTATAAGGGCGGAGAGGGCCGCCTCCTTGTCCCCGAAGGCCCTGCAGACAACTAAGAAGAGGAGAATAGCTGCAAAAAGGGCTGACAGCGCTGTCGGGATGCGCATTGATGCTTCATCCGTGATAGGGCTGAAGACCTTTGCCGAGAGATAGTTCAGGTAATAAAAGAGGGGAGGTTTTTCTCCGTAGGGCTTGCCGTTGAGGTGCGGGACAACCAGGTTGTCTTCAAGCTCTTTTACGATCTGCGCAAAATCACCTTCATCAGGAGCCCAGAAGTCCCTTGACTGTAAATTGAAGAAAAAGAGTATTGCAGAGGCAATGCAGATGGCCAGGAGAATCTTTTTCATACATGATTCTTTACGATTTTATCGAGGTCGTCCAGGGCGTCATCCATGCTGCGGGTGTTCAGTATGTATTCATCGGCGAGGGCAACCGGTACGGCAGCTCCGTAGGCGATCTCCCTCATGTCCCTGTCGTCGAAGGCGTCAGGCGAATCGTCGGACCTTCCCCGCGACATGATCCTTGCCAATCTCAATGCCCGTGGAGCCACAAAGGCGACCACTACGCAATTTGCCTTTTCTCTGATGAGCCCTACTTCCTGCAATGAGCGTATGCCTTCCATAAAGATGACAGGGCTTTTTGATCCCATCACGTGAGAGAGGACCAGCCGTGTAACGCCCATGCCGTCAGCGCCACGCAATTGCGTAGAGACCAGGGCGGTATTTTCCGCGTTTGATTCAAGCCCCTGTCTTTTCACCTCTTCCCGGACTACGTCGCCGGTGGCAAAGTAGGGGATCTGCCTGGATTCCGCGTAGTTTCTGGCGATATTTTTACCCGATGCCGGCATCCCTACAATGACAAAAAGGATCATTCGACCTCCCCTTCCAGCAAAGACGTATGCTCGACCATTATATAAATTCGAACCATATCTTAAAAAAAAAGGGGGTAGACTATAAGCCGGGTTCTGTTTCCCGCCTTCAGCGGGACGGTGATCATTTCTCTTACCGGTCCAGGTTGCCCTGAGCCTGTTGCGGCCTACCCGGGTATTTGGACGGGCCATCCTTGTCGCGCCTGAGCGCGACACCCTTTTTGGCCTTGCATCGAATGGGGTTTACCAAACTGCCTGGTCGCCCAGACACTGGTGAGCTCTTACCTCACCTTTTCACCCTTACCCCGCCATGCGGCGAGGCGGTGTCTTTTCTGTGGCACTTTCCTTAGGGTTGCCCCCAGTCCCCGTTAGGGACCATCCTGCCCTTTGATGCCCGGACTTTCCTCCCCGTCAAGCGGAGCGATCACCCGTCTACCCCTTCTTTATTTAAAGCCTGCCGGCTTTACTGTCCTTTCCTCTCGCAACATGTGGAGCGATCACCCGTCTACCCCTCTTGCCCCTCTTCTTATCGCTTCTTTTGCAAGCTTGTCTGCTATTCCGTTTCTTTCTCTCGGTATATATTGTATCGTAAAGTAACGAAAGTTGCCTATAATATTTTTGATCGCTGCTACATAAGCCCTTAAAACATCGTTTTTGATCTTGAACTTTCCCATCACCTGGTTGGCAAGAAGAAGGGAGTCGGTGTAGACGGATGCCTCTATGATGCCCGCTTCTTTTGCCTTTTTCAAAGCGAAAAGAAGCGCTTCATATTCCGCCATATTGTTTGTCATATGGCCGAGGAAGAGGCTGTCGCGAAGAAGCTCCCTGTTCTCTTCATCGAATACCACAAGGCCGGCGCCAGATTGTCCGGGATTGCCGGAAGAAGCGCCGTCGATATACATGTGCCAGCGCATTATTCGTTTTCTGCGAAATAAAGGATTCGGTTGCAGCTCGGGCACTGTATAAGCTTTTTATTCTTTGTAACTTCTATAAAAAGCTGCGGCGGTATGTTCATGAAACATCCCATGCACACCCCGTTTTTGACATTTGTTACCGCTATGCCGCTGCGCTTTCCTTTAAGTATGTTGTATTTTGACGTCAGCTCGCTGCTCAAAACCGAAAGCAGGTTGTCTCTTTGTGTTTTTAACTCCCCAATGATCTCATCCATTGTTTTGATCTCTGCATCCAGCCTTATCTTTTCGGTTTCGATCTCTTTCCCTCGTTCCCGGAGCCTAACCTGCGATGACTCGTAATCCTTCTTCATCTCCTCGGTCTTTTCCATAAGGGTGAGTATGTCTTCTTCTGTCTTGTCGTTTGTTGACTTTGCTGTTTCTATTTCCTTTAACAGCGCCTGGTATTCCTTATTTGTCTTGACCTCATAGAGCTTTGATTCAACCTTTTTTATCTTGTCCTTTTCGGCTTCCAGCTCTTTTTCCTTCTTTTTTCGTTCCTTTTCCAGCTCATCAAAGACCGCCTTTTCCCTTGCCAGTTTTTCTTTTAACTGCTTCAACTCCTCATCCATTTCTTTTAGCTTTTTCGGCGCTGTCTGTAGTTTTGTTTCCCTTTCTATAATCTTAAGTTCTATTTTTTGTGCCTCATAGAGGGTACTTAGTTCATGCTCCAAGAGCGACCTCCAAAATGTTAAAGGGGGTGAACCCGTGTCCACCCCCTTTCAAGATAGTTTTAATATATATTTTTAAATATTTTCGTTCCATATACGTTAATTGGGCCCACCTGGGTTCGAACCAGGGACCNNACCGGTTATGAGCCGGTGGCTCTTCCAGCTGAGCTATGGGCCCGATGTGCTATAGATTAAACAATAACAGCCTTTTTGTCAAGATTGCGAAGAAGTGGTTTACTTTTTTAGGGCAATTACATATAGTAGTGTATTTTAGAGGATTTTTATGAAAAGAGAGAAAAAAAGGGGCCTTATTCTCATTGTGATAGGCATATGCGTGCCCATTGTGTCGCTGCCCTTTGTAGCAGGCTTTGATCCTGGCAAAGGGATTATGAAAAATGTTTATGAAACGGGCATTCCCCTGCAGAAGGCGAACGAGGGAGCAGGAGAAGCGAGCGTGGCTTCAGTCAAGGAAGAGGCAAAAAAAACGGAATCTCTCGCTGAGAGGCTTACTCCCCGCATGGTGCCGTTACGTTATATCCTTGCCCTCGGTGTTTTTCTTGTCTTCATCGGCATAGTGAAGTTAGACAAGGCGAGAAAGAGCATGTAAGGCGCCGGTTTCTCAAATATTTTCTCAAATTTTCATTCCATTTTCCTGTAATTCTTTATAAAATGTTACTTTGACAGTTAGACATCTTTTAAATAAATAAGGAGGGGAGTTATGGGTGAGCCTAAAGTAACAAAGGAAGAGCTTCTCGCGAAAGCCAGGAAACCAGCCCAGGACGCCATGAAGATGCACCCTTATTACAAAGGCAAGATCGAGGTGATACCGAAATGTGTTATCAGGGACGTCAACGATTTTGCCATATGGTATACCCCTGGTGTTGCTGAGCCATGCAAGGACATACAGCAGAACCCCCAGATGGTTTTCGAACATACAAATAAGGCGAACATGGTTGGGATCGTTACAGACGGGACCAGGGTGCTCGGTCTCGGCGACATAGGCCCCATGGCAGGCCTTCCCGTGATGGAAGGAAAGGCGCTCCTTTTCAAATACCTGGGCGGAGTGGATGCCTTCCCGATATGTCTCGACACAAAAGACCCTGATGAGTTCATCAAGACCGTTAAGTATCTATGCCCGAGCTTCGGAGGGATCAATCTTGAGGATATCGCGAACCCGAAGTGCTTCTATATACTTGAACGGCTGCGCGCAGAGGCGCCGATACCGGTGTGGCATGATGACCAGCAGGGGACCGCCGCGGTTACGCTGGCAGGGTTGTTCAATGCCCTGAAGGTCGTAGGGAAAAGGATCGAGGATGCGAAGATCACCATGATAGGGATAGGTGCGGCAAACGTGTGCATTACCAAAATGATCATAAAGGCGGGCGCTGATCCGAAGAAGTTCATCGTTGTAGACAGCAAAGGCATCCTCAGCAGAAAGAGGGACGATATCAAACCGACGCACAAGGAAAAGCTTGAATTCTGCCGGATAACGAATGCGGAGAACAGGGACGGCGGCATGGAAGAGGCGATAAAGGGCCAGGACGTAGTGATAGCCCTTTCGAAGCCCGGGCCTGATACGATCAAGAAAGAGTGGATAAGCACCATGGCGGACAATGGCATCGTCTTTGTATGCGCGAACCCCATTCCCGAAATGTGGCCATGGGATGCAAAGGAGGCCGGGGCAAAGGTAGTGGCTACGGGGCGAAGCGACTTTCCAAACCAGGTCAACAATTCTGTCGGATTCCCGGCGATCTTCAGGGGCACCCTTGATGTCATGGCGACAACGATCACCGACGAAATGTGCATTGCCGCCGCGGTTGAGCTCGCAAAATGCGCAGAGGACAAAGGTCTCCGTGAAGATTATCTCCTTCCCACGATGAATGAATGGGAGGTGTTTCCCCGGGAGGCTGTGGCGGTAGCAAAAAAGGCGATGGAACAAGGCGTTGCGCGCCTGAAGATTGATGAAAAAGAGCTTTTCAGGATGGCAGAGGCCAAGATCAGGAGAGCTCAGGAGGAAGTAGGCCTCCTGATGGAAAAAGGGATTATCGCGCCATATAAGGAGTAGACCATGAGAGAGATCCATACAGACAGCATCGTTTCTGCTGTGGAAAACCTGTTCATCGATGCCAATATCAATCTTTCCCAGGGTGTTTTTGATGCGCTGAGCCAGGCCATAGAGAAAGAGGAGTCTCCAGTGGGCAAAGAGGTGATCAGGGAGTTGATCAACAACGCCAATATCGCCAAAGCAGAGCGCATGCCCATATGCCAGGATACAGGTCTTGCAGTTACGTTCGTAGAGGTCGGCCAGGATGTACATGTCGTCGGCGGGGGCCTCGCAGAAGCGATTGCAGAAGGGGTGCGAAGGGCGTACAAAAATGGATACCTGAGAAAATCATGCTGCGATCCTTTCTCGAGAAAAAATACCGGCGATAACACGCCCCCCATTATCCACACCCATATCGTTCCCGGCGACAGGATAAAGATCGTCGCATTGCCGAAAGGCGGAGGAAGCGAAAACTACGGCGAGGTGCGGATGCTGGTGCCCTCCCAGGGCAAAGAAGGCGTGAAGGCGTTTGTCCTCGATATGGTGACGAAAGGAGGTCCAAACCCGTGCCCGCCGATCATCGTCGGAGTGGGGATAGGGGGCAATTTTGAGACCTCGGCCCTGCTCTCGAAAGAGGCGCTCATGGTGCCTATCGACCAGAGGAATCCGGACCCCGCAACAGCCGCATTCGAACTGGAGATGCTTGATGCGATAAACAGGACGGGTATAGGGCCTCAGGGGTACGGCGGTACGATGACCGCCCTTGATGTCCACATAAAAATGCTGCCGTGTCATATCGCGTCATTGCCTGCTGCGGTGAACATCCAGTGCCACGCGCACCGGATCAAGGAAGTGGTCATATAGCGTGATTGAATGAGAGGTGTATATGGAGATAAAAAGGATTCAAACACCCCTTGACGATAGTGCCATAGAGAAGCTGAAGGCAGGGGAAAAGGTCTTCCTGAACGGTTTTATTTTTACCGCAAGGGACTCGGCGCATAAAAGGTTCTTCGAAGCGCTTGATAAGGGTGAAGAACTGCCATTCGATATGCGCAACCAGATCATCTATTATTGTGGACCCTCACCAGCCCCTCCCGGCAAGGTTATAGGCTCCTGCGGCCCGACGACAAGCGGGAGGATGGACGCATACGCGCCCCGATTGATCGCGCTTGGACTGAAAGGCATGATCGGTAAAGGAAAGCGCTCGCAGGCAGTGAAGGATTCATTAAAACAGCACAAGGCGGTCTATTTCGGTGCCACCGGCGGCGCCGGGGCGCTGCTTGCAAAGTGCATTGTTTCTTCGGAGATCGTTGCCTATGAAGACCTGGGCCCGGAAGGGGTAGTAAAATTGGGGGTAAAAGATCTGCCTCTTTTTGTGATCAACGATATGTACGGAAACGACCTCTATGAGGCGGGGATAGGGAAGTATCGAAGGTAGGCGGCTTATATTTTTTTTGACATTTTAGGACAAATATTTTAAAACAGAAAAAATTACAAGAGGATAAGATGCGAAAGATTCGTGTTGCTATAACCGGCGTCGGCAATTGTGCAAGTTCGCTCATTCAGGGATTGCATTACTATTCAAAAAAGAGGGACAGCAGCGCTATAGGGCTTATGCACTATGACATATGCGGCTATGAGCCGAAAGATATCAAGATCGTTGCCGCATTTGACATCGACAGGAGAAAGGTCGGCCAGCCTCTGGAAAAGGCCATATTTGCAGAACCTAACTGTACGAAAACAATTGAAGAGAAGATACCGTCTGCAGGCGTGTCGGTCTCAATGGGCCATATACTTGACGGCGTTTCCCCTCACATGCAGGACTATCCGCCGGAGAGAACCTTCATCCCATCAAAGGAGAGACCGGCTGATGTAGCCAGGATGTTGAAGGAGAATGAAGTTGACATACTGATAAATTATCTCCCTGTCGGTTCTGAAAAGGCTACCCGTCATTATGCGCAGAGCTGCCTCGAAAGCGGAACGAGCCTCATCAACTGTATCCCTGTTTTCATCGCCTCAGATTCTTCCTGGGCCGAGAAGTTCAGGAAGCGGGGCATACCCGTTGTAGGAGACGACGTAAAATCCCAGATCGGCGCGACGATCATTCACAGAAACCTCGTTAAGCTCTTCCATGACAGGGGCGTTGCGATCGACAGGACATACCAGTTGAACACCGGCGGCAACACGGACTTCCTCAATATGCTGAACAGGAAAAGGCTTGTTTCGAAAAAGATATCGAAAACAGAGGCGGTACAATCTATGCTTGACGTCCCTATGCCTCCTCAAAATATCCATATAGGACCTTCCGATTATGTCCCCTGGCAGAACGACAACAAGGTGTGCTTCATGAGAATTGAAGGGAGGATATTCGGCGACATACCGATCAACCTTGAGATGAGGTTGTCCGTAGAGGATTCGCCGAACAGCGCAGGCTGCATGGTCGATGCCATACGCTGCTGCAAGGTGGCAAGAGACCGGGGCGTCGGCGGCGTGCTCGAGTCAATATCGGCCTATACAATGAAACATCCTATCAGACAATACCCCGATGAAAGTGCAAGGGGAATGGTTGAAGAGTTCATAAGGGGAGACAGGGAAAGATAGGCACATCTTTTGATAAGCTCAAAGATAGGGCATTCGCTTGATCCTGCAATCTTAGCAGTTTATCGTTTTTTTTTCCGCGACAGAACGATTGATCCGAATGTGCTGACGCTCTGCGGGACCTTTTTCGGGTTCCTGTCGGCATTCTCTACTGCCTGTGGTTTTCTTATACCTGGCGGGACAGCCCTTCTGCTGGCAGGTTTTTTTGATCTCCTTGACGGCGCCGTAGCGAGGCATGCCGACAGGGTTTCTTCTTTCGGGGGGTTTTTAGACTCGGTCCTTGACCGCTATTCCGATCTCGCAGTGATGCTGGGCATCTTTATATTCTTTCTGAACGGCGGCGAGCGGACATATGCCGCTGCGACCTTTATCGCGGCGATAGGCATAGCGATTATACCCTATGCGCGGGCGAGGGCAGAGGCCGCTTCGATATCGTGTACGACGGGCTTAATGGAAAGGCCGGAGAGGATCCTGCTGCTGCTTATCGGCCTTTTTTTTAACATCCTGCAGTATGTCGTTATCATCCTTGCGGTATTGAGCCATATTACAGTGATCCAGAGGATCATGTACGTGAAGAGAAAGATCCTGCAGGAGAGAAATACGAGCACAAAATCCTAAGCATGAAGCGCTAAAGAATATCAAAACCCAAATATCGTTCCCCCTCACCCTGACCCTCTCCCGCAAAGAGAGGGAGAATGCTGTTTCTTATACCGCCTGTGTCCTTACCATGATGCGCCAGGGGAGAGGGAACGGCGTTATCTTGCAGCAAGCTGCGGGGGATCATCGGGACCGAGGAAGGTCCGGATGCATTTTTTTCATCCGTCGAGGGTGCCGAGCGATGCGTGGCATGAATAATTGTTTAGGATTACAATATTCGGATTTAGGATTTTCCTACTTGTCGCTTTGCGAGGGATTCTTCACGATATGATATTGTAGATCTCTTCCTTTAATACGTCTTTCGCCATTTCTTTCGGGATACCCGTCTTTACCACCTTGCCTTTTGCAAAAAGTATGGCCTTGTTTGCCCCGAAGGCAATTCCTATGTCCGCTTCTTTGGCTTCGCCGGGGCCGTTTACTTCGCAGCCCATAATGGCGACGTTGAGGTGCTTGTCGAAGTGGTTCAGGTCTTTCTCGAATTCCCCTACGATCTCTGTGAGGTTGACCTTGCAGCGGCCGCAGGTGGGGCAGGATATCAAATTGATGCCCCTTTTCCTGAGGCCCAGATCACGAAGGATATGATAGGCGGCAATGACCTCATAGACGGGATTGCCGGTCAGGGAAACCCTCAGGGTATCGCCTATGCCTTCGTACAGCAAGATGCCGATTCCGATGGCAGATTTGATGACGCCGGAAAAGACCGGGCCTGCCTCGGTAACGCCTATGTGAAGGGGGTAATCGGAAAGCTTTGAGAATTTCTTATAGGCATCGATGGTTTGAAAGATATCCGATGCCTTTAATGACACCTTGAGCTCTGTCCATCCAACGTCTTCAAAGAGGCCGATATAATAGAGGGCGCTCTCCACCATCGCTTCCGCGTTAGGCTTATGATATTTCTTTAGTATCCTCTTTTCCATAGAGCCGATGTTCATCCCTATCCGCACAGGTGTTTTGGTCTCTTTAGCGCATAGGGCGATCTCTTTTACCTTCCTTGCGTTATTGATCGTACCCGGGTTGATCCTCACGCAATCGATCCCGACCCGCATGGCCTTCAGGGCTATTTTGTGGTTGAAGTGGATGTCGCCGATGATCGGGATATCAACCTCTTTCTTAAGAAAAGGTATGATCTTGCAGGTCTCTTCCTGCGGCAGTGCAATCCTTACCAGCTCGCAGCCGGCCTTTTTAAGCTCCCTTGTCTGATCCAGCGTTTCCTGGAAGTTTTCGGGATTTGTTTTTAGCATTGATTGAACAACGATGGGGCTGTCGCCACCGATGAAGACATTCCCTATTTTGATCTTTTTGGTCTTTTTTCTTTTCATGGTATGAGAGTTCGTTTTACAGATTATTTGCCAATGGATGAATTCTATACTTTATAACCGGACATTGTCAATGACATGTATCATTTTAATGAGGGGTCGGAAGTGGAATGGGTCGGGTAAAAAGAATAGTACTTCAGTTGGCCTCTTTAAGCCACTGTAACGACGCCACAAAGCGCAGGAGCACCATATTTGTATCCATTTAATATTAAAGATAATTTCAACTTTGTAACAGATTTCACTTGACTCTGTGTTGATGGTGATATAGTTATTTTGTCATTACCATAAAAAATAATACGTTTTAAATGTCTGAAACATTCAATATATCAGGAGGTGTTCTGTATGATGGACAGATGGACGTTTGGATTGACCATGCTTGTGGTAGGCATGGGAGGCACCATATGTACCCTTATCCTTTTCAGCCTCGTCATGTCTGCAATGAAGAAGATCTTTCCTTACAGAAAAGAAGAAGATGAAAAATAAAAAGGAGGACTGAAACATGTTAGATGCAATGCTAAGCGGATTATCTGGACTTGTAGCCGGTTTTGCTCACCTCCACTGGTCCAATCTGGTAATGATGTGTATCGGGGGCATCCTCCTTTACCTTGGTATCAAGAAAGACTTTGAGCCCTTGCTCCTTGTGCCCATCGGCTTTGGGTGCATCATTGTGAACATTCCTCTGGCAGACCTCATGGAGAAGGGGGGGTTTCTGAGGACGATCTACGATTTTGGCGTTATCACCGAACTCTTTCCCCTGCTTATCTTTATAGGCATAGGCGCAATGACCGATTTCGGCCCAGTCCTGGAGAACCCTTACACGTTTATCCTCGGGGCAGCAGGGCAGTTCGGCATATTCCTGACGCTGCTTCTTGCGCTGGCATTGGGTTTTCCCTATAAAGATGCCGTAACGATAGGCATTATCGGGGCCTGTGACGGACCGACGGTTATTTATGTGGCGTCGCAGTACGCGCAGCATCTCCTCGGTCCTGTCTCTGTTGCAGCGTATTCTTATATGTCGCTTGTTCCTGTTTTGCAGCCCCCGATCATGAGGATGCTGAC
>DIFC01000061.1:0-7890 GCA_002418945.1 Deltaproteobacteria bacterium UBA5758
AAGATTTAATATGAGGCAATTCGTAGTGCGCCGGGACAGGCTGTGAGCCCCATAATAAGAAGCTATTTCCCTGCGATATGTTCGAGGACCTTCGGAAGTGCCTTCTTGAACCATGGCGTGTATTTTTGAGGAGACCTCTGAACATCTTCAAGGAGCGCGTCGGTCAGGACGAAGGCGAACTCCTCCACTTCATTCCTGTCCGGCCTCACATCGCCGTCGTATTTGCCCGCGAACACGTGGTCAATCTCGTGCTCGCCGTAGGTGGAATCATAGTCAGCCTTATAGTAAAAGGAAAAGAGGCACGTAAGGGGACAGGTAAAGCCAAGCTCTTCCTGGAGGCGTCTGGTCGTCGCCTCTTCGAGACCCTCTCCTTTTCTCGGATGGGAACAACAGGCGTTCGTCCAGTAGCCGGGCCAGGTCTTCTTCGAGCCCGACCTCTTGTGAATGAGCATCTCGCCCTTTGAATTAAAGATGAATATTGAGAAGGCCCGGTGCAGCCTTGCGGGGTGGACGTGGCACTCATCCTTTTCCCCGTATCCTATTTCGTTGTCGTTTTTGTCGACGATGATCAACTCGTCCATCGTCTTCTATTAATATCACGGGACGCGAAATGTCAACAGAAATGTATGAGAATCAGCGATTCGTCTTTTATATAATTGCTTGACACTATAATTAACTACTCCGCAGCAAGCTGCGCGTTATCAGAGGATAGAAGCGGCATGATCATGCCCCCTCACCCTACCCTCTCCCGCGCGGGGAGAGGAAACAGTGTCACCCCGGAGCAAACTGCGGGGAATCATCCGGATTGAATTGACATTCTCAGTTTCTTATCTTCGCCGACGCGAAGATCATTCTTTCGTGATGGTCGATCTCCGTGGTGAACGAATCGGAGTAGCGGGAAAGGAACTTCCTCATACTCCGCTCGGTATAGTACCGGAGATGCGTCCTGTCCCTCCATGCCTTCTTGTTCGGCACGGCGACAAGAACGTGCGACTCCGGCTCCAGAAACCTTATAACGTTCTCCATTACCTTATCAGGATGAATCACGTGCTCAAATGTATGGGAAATGATCGCCGATGCAAACTTCTTTTCAAAAGAGATCGACTCGATGTCGCCGACAACGAATCGAAGCCTTCCGTTGCAGTCGGGATATTTCGAGGCAAGCGTATTCGCCATGCTGACCGCATATGGCGAGATGTCTATGCCGGTGACCACGAACCCTTTCCTGGCGAGTATGATATCTATTTCACCGCTGCCGCATCCCACATCAAGTATCTCGTTCTTCAGAGAGGGGCTATTGGCCAGGAAATTGACCAGGCCGCTTTGCTCCCAGAACTCGACCGTCGAGGCCTGGGGCAGGACCTTCTCCCTGTACATATATGACTGGTCGTTGACGAGCACAAAATCGGAAGGCGATATGTCCTTCGTCACGCGCATCCTTGGATCATCGTCCCGGTGCCTCTTCCTTCGTTTAAAAATGCCTGGCAGCTCTATCTTCATACTATCCTTTCATGGCCGGCCTGAAATGTATCGTCGTACTTGCTTTCGCTCGAACTTTTCGATAAGTATTCTATAGTTTCCTGCGGCCTGCGTCAAGCTTAAGAGAGAAACGTCTCACCGCTTCTCTCTGATGAGCAACGAAAACAGGAGCGCGCCGAAAGCATTGCGGCAATGCAGAGATAGCCCGGTTTTACCTTATCGGAGATGCGTCCTGCTATGGGCCCTATAATAACATACATCACCGAGTACAATAAAAAGACTATCCCTACCTGCTGTACCTTGAGTCCCCTCATGAGCTCAAGATAAAAGGGCATAAGAAAATTGGCGCCTGACATTACCATCAAGGCCGTCAAGGCTGCCATGTTGGCATAGAGAAAGTTGCGGTTGCTGAATAGCGTCAGATCCAGAAGCGGGTCCGGGAACCGCCTCTTCCACCAATAGAAGACGAGGAGAAGCGTGCATGATGCGGCAAAAAGTCCCATGATGAAGTGGGATTCCCAGCCAAGCTCCTGGCCCCTGTTGAGCGCGTACGTGAGGGCAAGGAGCCCGAAAAAGCTCAAACAGGCGCCTGTTACATCAAAACCTTTTTTCTTCTCTTTGATGCCGCCCGATGCTTTACTGTGCTTCGGTATCACTTTCCACGCAACATATATTGCAGCCATCCCAACGGGAATGTTGATGATGAATATCCAGTGCCAGGAGATCAGGCCGGTGATCAACCCTCCGAGAGGGGCGCCTACTATGAGGCCCAAAGATGCTCCGGTAGCGGCGATACCGAAGGCTGACCCGATGACCGTTTCGGGGAGATATTTCGGTATGGCGGCAAAGGCGCTGGTCATTATCATGGCGCCTCCGATCCCCTGAAAACACCGGGATATGATGAGCATGGCAATGCTGAAAGAGAGCCCGCACATGAGAGAGCCGGCGGCAAATACAAGATAACCGACAACAAATGTTTTCTTCAGTCCGATGATATCACCGAGCTTGCCGGTGATATCATCGTATTGGTCTGGATCAGGAGGTAGCCCATCATCACCCAGGAAACATCGCTTGTTCTCGCATTGAAATATCGGGCGATGGCGGGCAGCGAAATGTTCACGATCGAAGCATCGAGTTTCGATATGAATGCGGCAAAGGCGACGCTGATCGTTATCCAGCGCTGCGCGGTCTTATCGGTTACGACCTCTGTATTCGCCTCATCCATTGTTCTCAGGCTGGTCGAAACGTTTTGTTAAAATTATCTCTTTTTTCCGTCCGAGCAGACCAGTTCGCCTGTTACCGCCGGGTCCTGCTCTGAGCGGTGGATTATCTTTCCCACGACCCGGTTGTTGTTCTCGTTCGTCTCCGTCACGTTGTTCTTAATATCAATGTCTGCAAAATAAGCGGCCTCACCCTCGTTCTGGAACGTGACCGACCTGATAAAATACTGGTGCTCTCCCTTTTGTAGCGGGGGGACGTCGAACTCCGCATGCCCCTGGCCCTCTACCCAGATGCTCAATTTTGAGCTTGGGGATATCTTCTCCCCTGCGTTGTGAACAAAGGCCATGATGCCGGCAGGCGAACCGACGGACGCCTTGCGGGGAGTAGCGATGCAGGTCACGAGGTCGGGCAGATTCTGGCCGCGGACGCTGACATGCACGGTCTTCTGGTCAGGCAGCATCTTGTCACCGGACCCCGGCGTCCAGAATGTCCCTACTATCACGGAGACACAGACGTCGCCGCTGAAAGGGAACTTCTCCGTGTGGGTGATATAGATATGGTCGCCGAAATTGAGGGACGGGACCGCGTGCTCGACCTTCTTTGCCTGAGCGTAGGTCGTAAGACCGCAGAACCCAATGACGATAAATGCCTTCATCGGCTCGCTCTTTGCGTTGCCGCCGTTGTCGATGCGGGCCCGTATCACCGCTTCCTGCCCTGCATCGAGCGCCTGGGGCGTTACCGTAAGCTGCCCGACGGTGAGGTCGGCCTTGGCGTTGACAATCGTAAACGACGCGCTTTCGGCGGCGACCTTCCTGTCCACCGTCTCGACCTTTACCTTGAAGTCTGAACCCCATATATCCATGGGGATCTTCCACTTATAACCGTTCACGCAGACCGAGGGGGTGATCTGCAGGGTCTCAACGCCGTCCTTGATAAGGCCTATCCGGAAACAATTGCTCGGGATGCTCCCCGTCTTCGACCACTCTATCATCACATCATCCCCCTGAGTAAAGTAGTCGCCGCTTTTGGGCCTCATCAGCGTAAGCGTACCGTATTTTATCGCATCGGGAACGGATACCTTCTTCGCAGCGGGGATATCGGGAACGGATTTCACGGGAGCGCTTTCGGTCTTCGGTTTTACCGTTGCTCTCTTCTGCTTTGTAAGGTCAGGCCTTATCTCCGCACAAAGCGCCGGAGATCCTATCAAGGCAAAAGATACTACGACAAGCAGCAACCACCTGGTGCTTGATCTCATGTTTGCCTCCTTTTTTATGTTCCGATTCCATTGTCATATACTTGTTCTTGTTTTTCAACGAATTTTTACGGATGACATCGCGGATCAGTGCGGCCTCTTTGCCATATATATGGCCGCCAATTCCCTGACCTCATCTCCATCTAATCCCGGCGCGATATAAAACCGCGGCAGGAGGAGATCGTCATCAGGCGCTATGACCCCTTCCTTTCGTGCCTGTTCTGCAAGGGCTGTTCCGGGATAGATGCGGATGCCAATAGTGACTCTCATGAATTCCGGCTCGAGAGAGTCCGCAAAGGCAAGGCTCTCCCTTACCGATTCGATGGTCTCGCAAGGGCCGCCGAGAAGCAGGAAGACCATCTGACGTATGCCGTTTCGCTTAAGAAGGGAACAGGTCTCGGCCACATCTTTACGACGAAACCGCTTGTTCATCTCTTTCAATACCCTTTCGTTCGCGCTCTCGAACCCGATGGACGCCTCGGAACACCCGACCTCAGCCATGGCTCCGACAAGGGACTCATCAAGCCGGTAAGGGTACAGTATGCAGCGCCATCTCACCTTGAGCGATGCGCACGCCATTGCCCTGCAGAGGGCCATCGCGTACGACGGCGGCAGGTTGAACGTATTATCTGTAAAATAGAGCCTGTCTGCGCCGCGCCTTTTCAGTTTTGCGATCCATTCTACGACGCTTTTGGGCGATCTTTTCCTTATGATCGTGCCCTCTATCAGCCCTGTTGAGCAATAGCTACAGCGCATCGGGCAGCCGCGCCTCGTTTGCACAGGTATCCAGAGATCGCCCGCATCGCAGGGGGCGGTGAATAAAAGATCAGGGTCGGGCAATGGGAACGCGTCAGGGGCTCTGATGAGAACCTTCTCTGCCACCAGGCCGCCGCCCTTGACGTGCACGCCCGGCAGGCCTTCAAGGGTCTCGTTGTTCCTTAATCGCTCAAGCACCACGTTGAATACTGCCTCCCCCTCGCCTTCAATACCGATATCCGCCTCTGAAGCGGCAAGGATCGCCCGGGGGTATATGCTGTATCCCGCGCCGCCGAGCACGATAGGCGCCTTTGAGAGCTTCCGCACCATGGAGACAACCGCATTATCTGCTTCGAAAAGGAACCTGGTGTTGCGCATCTCCTGATCGTCAATATTCCTGATCGATATGCCGATGACCTCAGGGTCAAGGTCCGCTATCGCCGAGGCTATTGAACCGGGAACGTCCTTCTCCTGCACGAGGTCCAGGATCTTTACCTCATGTCCTTCCCGCCCTGCCGCCTGCGCCACACAGGCAAGCCCCAAAGGCATGGTACGCATATTGACCTCGGTGCGGTTCGCCGAGATGAGAAGAACTCTCAATTAAGCCTCCTTTCCTGCTGCACAATCATATATCGCTATACTGCGCCAAAAAACAGGAGAATGGCATGAAAAGACCCCTTAAGGTCGTCCTTATGGGGTCTCGTTCCATGAAAGAAAAATATTGCCGGTTATTGCTTACTTGCCCTTTAATGATCCGTTGTCGTTCCAGATATCGGAATAGCTTGCGGCGTTGTTCAGGGTAGTGTATTTCGCCTTCCCCTTTTTCGGATTGCAGTAGCAGCTTAAAGTGTTTCCTGTCATCTTGCAGCACCAGCACGATCTCTGATAAGAGCCTACGTTCGGGAGGTTCACGCCGGTGCATTCGAGCGTGCCATTGCAGTTCGTGATGTCGCCGCCGCTGTTGATGCATCCGCTTACGTTATGGAACTGCGTCGTGTTCCATTTCCCGTCCATCTTTTTACAGCTCGCGCTGGTGATCCTGTTAGAATCAGCATTATAGTAAATACTCTTACAGGTCTTTTTGTAGCTGCCGTTCGGCGCATCAGCGGCGTTGCAGTCTGTATTGCCGACAAGCAGCAGGGCAACGGCAAAACAGAGCGTGATAGCGGCGATCTTCCATGTGCCGACAGGCATTCCCATTCCGTTCTTCATACCAACCTCCGTTAGATTTTTCTGAAATCATTACCCATAATCTTATCTATGTCAAGCATTTCACGCGGCCGGGCAAAGAGAAGTGCAGCGGGATTCGTTAGGCGCTATGCCTTTCCTATGTCCTTTCCCATTATCTTCCAGAGCAGGTCTTCCATTTCCGCTGTCAGGCCCTGTGCGCCGCCTGCCTCCATCGCCTTTATCCGCATGTCGTAGACGCCTTCAAGCTGTGGCAGGAGGACCCTTACCTCTTGAGAGTTCTCCATTCTTGCATTGATAAGATTCCGCTGTTCCAGGGCCTTTTCCATGTCCTCTTTATTAACAGGGATATTGTATAGCATGTTCAATGTTTCCATCAGCCTGACCTTTCCCAGGTAATCCTCTTCCAATACAACGTACTGAGGCAAAGATACGATGAGCACGGTCGCATCGATCCCTGATGAGGCCGCCTCTTTTGTAATCAGGTTCGTGATGCTTGAGGGGCCATGATATGTGATAGGCAGCGCTCCGACCTTCCTTATATCCCGGCTCGCCTCTTCGCCCACTCCATATCCGCTGACGAGCAGCGGCCTTGTGTGAGGCACCGAATCATACATGCTTCCCAGAAGAATATATTTCTTCGCCTTGAAAACCTTAAAAAGCTTCACGACAGAGCTTATATAAAGCTCTGCATGGGCATGAGGCTCAAGGAGGCGGATCAGGAGAAGGTCGTTCTGCCCTTCCCTTCTTGCATGGCGGATAGACGTATTTGGAATGGACATGCCCTGGATGCCTTCTTCAAGGTTAATAACAGGCCTGTATCTCGTAAAATCGTAAAAATCGCCAGGTTTTGACAATCTTCCCAGTTTCACTGCCCTGAACTGCATATCCAGTTCGTCCAGGACCATGCTCCCCACATTGTTGACATCTATCCAGGGGTGAAGGGTGGCAATGACGTAAGGCTCATTGCATTCCGGAACAGGTGTGCGTATTTGGAAGCTGCCTATTTTCACCAATGTTTCCTCCCGAGTGATCACGTATTTTATGAGGATTATACCAGATTTTTATGCTTACTGCCTATCTCCTTCAAAAATCTGAGGGAACTTAAAACAGCTTAATGAACTTCCCCGTAGCAAGTTACGGGGTATCAGAAGATTGAAACGGCATAATTATGCCCCCTCACCCTGACCCTCTCCCGCGAGGGGAGAGGGAACGCTGTTGCTATGACCCTCTCCCGCGAGGGGAGAGGGAACAGGTTAGAGCACCCGATCCTGCAGCCGTTTGTGCAACTAAGACATCCTTTACAATTTAGACCGGATACATCTTTACACATTTATCCATTGCGAATAACTCTGTTCTTCTTCAAATCCAGCGAAGGGAGAGGGACAGCGTTACCCTGCAGTAAGCCGCGGGGGATCATTCAGATTGAAAAACGTTTTTCCTGCCGGGATCAAGAAACCCTGTTGCAGCCGCCTTGTTCTGCCGGTGTGCTACGTGGCTTTAACAATCTCTATCAGCTTGGTCTTCTTTGCCGTCTCTCTCGGTATCGATTCCGGGGCTACCCAGATGAACTTGGGCGTTACCCTGACGGTCTCCCTAAAGACCTTGTTCATATGCTCTTCCAGGGCAGCGATATCCTTTTCCTCAATACCCTGGCCGTATTCGATCCTTATCTTGAGCGGAGGGGTGACCGAGGGGCCCGGCTTGTCGAGGATGATCTTAAAGAACCCTGTGACCCTCGGGACGAACTTCAATATCTCTTTCTTGATCGCCTCAGGAAAGACATTTACGCCCTTCACGATGAGCATATCGTCTGCGCGGCCTACGATCTTGAACCTGAGCGATGTCCTGCCGCAACTGCAGGGGGTTGTCGATATCTGGAGGAGATCTCCGTAAGCGTACCTTTGAAACGGCGTCCCTTCCCAATCGAGGAAGGTCATGGCCATCTC
Organism: Deltaproteobacteria bacterium UBA5758; assembly: GCA_002418945.1. GTDB lineage: Bacteria > Desulfobacterota > Syntrophorhabdia > Syntrophorhabdales > Syntrophorhabdaceae > UBA5609. The sequence goes on from DIFC01000061.1 coordinate 7,846, forward strand.
GCCCATGGCCCCGTCCACCATATCGATATTCTTCTTGGTCTTGGG
>DIFC01000061.1:7939-11532 GCA_002418945.1 Deltaproteobacteria bacterium UBA5758
TCTGCCCCCTGGAAGCTGTGGCCTCCTCCGGTCTGGTCGCAGATATGGGCCCCGCCGAAACCTTTCGCGAGGATCTTTCTCACCTCGATATTTCCGGCTCCCGGCTCCCCAACAGGAAAGATCCATTTCAGGCCCAGCTCGCTCGCCTCCTTGCCGATCAGCTTCTTACACTGTTCCAGCACATACTGCGCAAAGGAGGGTGTTGTAAAAAGCCCATGGGGGCGGGTAAGCTCGATAAAATCAAGCACCCGTTTGGTCCCGCTGTCCGCGCCGACGGGCACCGCGCAGGCCCCGGATTGCATGATTCCCTGCGATAGTGGGAGTCCGCCCGTAAACATGCTGAGCGAAAGTCCCTGGAGGATCCTGTGGCCTGGCCTTATCCCCACCATCCAGAGCCTTCTCGCGTGGAGTTCACTTACTATGTTCACATCATTCTGAGTCAAAGCATAGAGCGTGGGCGTACCGGTAGTGCCTGAGGTGGAGTTCAACCTTACAATCTTTTCCTGCGGGGCGCAGGTTATCGTGCCCGGGCCGAAAGGGTGGCCCAATTCAGCGGTCGATGCCTCCTGGGTGCTTTTCTGTTCGTCTTTACTCGTTACGGGGATGCGGCGGAAGTCTTCCCAGCTTCGCACATCCTCCGGCTTCATGCCCGCCTGCTCGAACTTACTTTTATAGAGCAGGGAGTTGCTGTAGTTGTAGGCAAGCTGCTTTTTCAGCTTTTCAAGCTGGAGCGCCGCCATCTCGTCGGCAGACATGGTCTCCACTCTGGGATCCCAATACGTATCAGTTAATTGCCGTGCCATTGTTGCCTCCTTATCTCTGTTTAATTAGTGTTATATGACACTTAATTTCCTTTATGTGTATATCATGCTCATTTTACCATCGCTGCTGGGGCCATTTTATTGGGCAGCCACAGCACCAGCTCAGGAAAAATAGTGAACGCCACGATTGAGAGTATCAAAATAACCACAAAGGCTATGGACCCTCTCAATATTGTGGGCATCCGCACATCCGGCGCTATGCCTTTGACCACAAAAAGATTTAAGCCGAAGGGCGGCGTAATGCACCCGATCTCCATGTTGACTGTCATCATCACCCCGAACCAGATGGGGTCTAACCCGAGGTTCTTGATCAGTGGCAGCAAGAGCGGTGCGGTTAACAGGATGATGACAAAGGGCGGCAGAAATGCCCCCATAACAAGGAGTATCATGTTTATTACCGCCAGGGTCAGCCATTTTGATCCCTGGACGCTGCCTGCCAGGTTGGCTACCTGCTGGGTCAGCCCGATCTCTGTCATGACGTTGCTGAAAAACATGGTCGTGGTCGCAATGAGCATGAGCATTCCCGTCTGGTTTGCAGTAGCCCTGATAATCTCCATTGCGTTTCCTTTTGTTATATAGGCCCTGTAGAAAATGAGCGTGAGCACGATGCTTCCCAGGGCGCCAATAGCGGCAGCCTCGCTTGGTGTAGCCACCCCGAAGTAGATCACGTAAAGGATGCAAATGATCAGGAGTATAAAGGGAACAGTCTTCGGCAGGTACCGCATCTTCTCAGACCAGGAATAGTGTTCTCTGACAATGGCCTCACCGCTAGCAGCGGCCTGCCTCTGTCCTTTTCGTCGAGAATAAAACATGTAGATTATGATCCAGCAGCTGAATGCAAGGGATATGATGATCCCCGGTACTATCCCGCCGATAAAGAGCTGTCCTATGGATATCTCCGTTGCGATGCCGTAGACGATGAGGGTAATGCTGGGGGGGATCAGTATGCCAAGGGTTCCGCCTCCCACTATGGTCCCGCAGGCCAGGGAATCGGAAATGCCCCTCTTTCTCATCTCCGGGATGCCCGATGTGCCGATCGCCGCTGCCGTGGCCGGGCTCGATCCGCTCATGGCGGCGAATATGGTACATGCAAAGATGTTGCTTATGGCGATGCCTCCGGGAACCCTGTAAAGGAACCTGTGGATCGCCTCGTAAAGATCCCTTCCGGCCGGCGCCACGGTAATCACAATACCCATGAAGACAAAGAGCGGGATCGTAAGGAGCTCGAAGCTGTCGACGCTGTGGTAGATAACCTGCGCAAGCATGGTGACTGCCCCGGTACCCCCGAGGAGAAACCCGCAGATGAGGCCCGAGATGCCGAAGGCAAAGACCAGGGGCATCCCGGAGAGAAGAAACAAGAGGGTAATAAATACCACAATCAGTCCATTAAGCATTTTCCACCCCCGATCGAAGCGACTTCGCGGCCCCGACTATGATCCCTATCAATTGGAAACACATGATGCTGACGCCAACGGCAAGAAAGCTGTAAGGGATTGCAAGCGGCGGCGCCCAGATCGTCTCAGACTTCCATCCTAAGCTGAAGGCCTCCCAGAACATCTGCCAGCTCTTGTAGGCCAGGATCACGCAAAAGATCAGCGAAAAGACCGGGGTGATCAATGCCAGCCATTTTCTCACCTTCGGTTTCAGGTGCGGCAGCACGATGTCGTCCATGGTGACATGGGCATTGTTCTTGAGAGTAAAAACACCGCCGATGAAGGTGGCAAAGATGGTGGCCATGATTGCGGCCTCCACCTCCCAGATAGTAGCCCACCTGAAGATATAGCGCGCGAACACCTCATAGACGATCACGAACATGGCAAAGAACACTGCGGCCACAGTCATAAAGCCTGCGACGTCGGCAACCCTATCCAGGATCTTTCCGAAAAATCCTTTGTTCCTCGCTGGTGGTGTTGTCTTCATGCTTCCTCCTGTTACCATACTGAATCAAAATCACAAACTACCACAACAAGCCTCTGTTACGATGCCCTCCAATGCAGGGTACATAGCTTACCCGGCGGCATCAACAGGCACCATCGGGCAAGCTACGATGACTACTCTTTACTTCGTCTTTTCTATTATGGCAAACAGATCTTCTGTCCCTTTCACCTCTTTCATGAAGATGGCCCAGGTCTCCTTTTTTGCCAGCTCCATCCAGACTGCGTACTCTTCGTCGGTCAACTCGTGGACCTTTACACCATTTTTGATAAAGAGCTCTTTGCACTCTGCGCTTTTGGCCTTTATGTCTTTGAGAAAGGTAGTTTCGGCTTCCCGCCCCGCTTCGATCACTGCCTTCTGCTGGTCTGGAGTAAGCTTCTTGAAAGTAACAGGGCTCATTATAATTGCCACGCTCGCATTCACCAAGGCGTGCTCTCCTGATATGGTCAGCGTCTTGAGGACATCGTAAAGCCGGAACGATACGAATGACGAGTCGGCCGTGTTAACCGCATCCAGGACCCCTGTTTGAAGCGCCATATAGATGTCGCCGGTGCTTACGTGTGTAATGGCCGAACCGGCGGCCTTGAAGAGCTGTTCTGTTGCCTTGCTTCCTCCTCTCATCTTCAACCCCGCTACATCCTTGGGATGCCTGATGAGTACCTTTGTGGAACCCACCGAAGTAGGGGTAAAACCCCAGGAGATGATCTTCATTCCTATCTTCTCTGCCGCTTCACTAGCCCTCTTTCCTACCTCGGTACGGGTTAACCGTAGTCCTTTATCAGGATAGGGTACAACTGCGCCGAGGTCGAATATCCCAAGCAAAGGGGCTTTCCCAAC
>DIFC01000082.1 GCA_002418945.1 Deltaproteobacteria bacterium UBA5758
AAGAATTAATTATGAGGCAACTGGCCGACCCCATGTTCTGTAAAAGGAAAATAAAATGGTGAATAAAATTCTTAAGGATCCATGCGGGGAGGGGGCGGAGGCATCTTTATGCCATCGCGAACGGGTCCTCCCATCCCGCATCCCATCCCCAGAATCTCTTTGAATCTTTTGTTCTGTTCGGGCGTCAGTTTTGCCCTTATCTCCTCTATAGCCTTTATTCTGGAAAGGCGCATATCCGTCATCAGCGAGGATATCCATTTCAGTTTTGCCTCAACGGCACTCATATCCACAGGGTCCTTGTCGAGGATATCCCTTAGTTCTATGTCGGCTATACGGACATCGGCCATCTTTTTGATGTTATCCTTTACCTCCCTGCTTTTGATTTCCCTTACCGCTTCTTTCTGTTTTGCGTCAAGGCCGAGAAATGAAAGATTTCTCCATGCGGGAGGTTCCAATCCTGCCATTTCCACAACTGCTCCCATGCTCCGGGGAGAATCCATGGAAGGACTCATCATGGGCGACATGGTACCCCCGTGTTCCCGCTTGCCATCCATTGCCCACACTATATCCAAAGCAATTCCGATGAGTAAAAATCCGATGAATAAAAACATGCCTGCCGTTGCCTTAACCGTGGGCCCTTTCATGTCTGTACCTCCTTTTTGTATTATGTCATGTACGTGATTAAGGCTTTTTTAGATATATCATGTCTGATGTTGAAAAGTTGCCGCCCTGCGTAGGTATTGCACAGGAAGCATCAACGCCGAAGAGATCGGATACCTTCAACTCCCCCTTATACACCCCTTTCGTCTTCCCTAGAGGTGTTTTCGTCTTCGAGTCTATAATCTTTGTTCCCGGAGAATAGACTTCAAGGGTTGCGCCATTCTCCAGGCCCGAAAGCCTCCCGGCATTTATGTAGATTTTTCCGTTTTCTATGGAGGCTATTCTCGTATGCCATTCAATGGCAAGCAGATTCTTGAGAAGGTCGTCCGCGATAAGCCCAATGGATGCATCCATGGACCCGATCTTTGTCTCTCCCAGCCTCAGGCCCCCGCTCTCTCCCGGGAAGGACGCAATGCCTTTCCCTGAAAGCTGCCTGATTACCGTTCCCGTCTCGGTTTCATAGACAAAGAGGTTTGCATTGAATATAACAGAAGAAGGACCTGCGGCCGTATCGGACAGGGTCCCTTTTATTACAGCCTGTACACCGTATATCTCATTAAGCACTGTCATGTTTCCGGAATCCGTGGTCTCTCCTTTCAGGTTCAAAACGCCTGGGTCTACGCATACGACGGCGTTGGTATTCTCCAGTTTTGATTTAAGCATCTTGGTCGCCAATTCACCGAGATGCAGCTCCTTATACCGGGTTTCATCCGCCATGGGAAGGACTATGACGCGCCGTTTCATTTTCGGGGACGGATAGGTGGGCGAAAATACCGGCACCGGCATATTCCCAGTCACGGGAGAGGGCAAAGAAGTTATCTGTGAAGGATACGCAGCCTGAGGGGTTGCTGCGGCCTTCTTCTTCAGCTCTTCCTCAAGTTTTGATATTCTATCGTCCAACATCTTACTTTCTTTTTCCGATGACCTGTCGGTAAGCAGGTTTTCTCCAAACCGTGGTGAGTACTGATCCTTCCTTTCCCATACATACTGGGGTTCATAAGGGGTCAACATGTATTTTCTGTTTGATACATATATATGCTCGACGCCATCGACTACCTTGATGTCTCCGGGTTTTGGCGATGATTCTGTGGGTTGCCCGCCAATATCAGTTTTTTTTGTTTTTGATGTTTCGTTGATCTTTTTTGTGTTCCCGGCATCGGATCCTGTCTTGTTTTTTATAAAAGGTATGGAACTGCACGAAAAAAGCGAAAGCACAATCAGAATTAGCATACATGTCTTCATCGTTTCTCCTTACAAGAAAGATTAATTAAGGTGCGTACGGAGTGTTGACGCACCCTCTTTGTTTGATACGGATGTGTATTGCCGTAAAGAGGGGCGTCAACCGGTGGAGGGTATATGAGAAAAAGGCCATTAAACAGCACATTTTATTGCCATACCCTTTACTCCTCCTTTTGTTTAAGATAGCGGAAAAATATGAAGAACTTGTGGAGAAAGAATGTAAAGAATATGAAAAATAAAGACCTGAGGCACTTATTTATCCAACATTTTTCTTATTTTTTGCAGCAGTTCTTTCGGCAAAAAAGGTTTCGGGAGATACTCAATTTCGGTTCTCCTTGCGGTATTTGAAAGAGCGCTCATGATGGATGGGTTCCTTGATGGATGTTTGCATCCTTATTAGATGTAGACAGAAAGATACCCCGCGTGATGTAGAAAACTATGAGAAATGAGACCGATAAAAACGACAGGAGCTCTTTGAAACCCTGTATTGATGAAAACCCGTTTTGACACAGGGCGGATGTAATGTCCTCGCCTATGTAGTGAATGGATGCCAGAAATATGCTGACGGCAAAAAATTTCGTTATTCGGAAACATTCTTTACGCGTTATCCTCCTCGGAGAAAATCCATCAAATATCATACTGATGTTTCTTAATGAATGTATATCGGGAAAAACCTGCGGAATCTTGATGGTGCTTTTGATGAACGCACCACTGTGTTTGACAAAAAGTAGTTGTTCTTCCGATCTTATGGTGGGACCATAGGCAAGAAAAAAAAGAAAGGGGTAAAGGAGCAGTAAAAACAGGTTCCCGCTCAACAGGCAAAAGCTCCAATCGATAAGATAATTGGCAAGGTAATAAGGGTGCCTTACCACCTGGTATATCCCCTTCGTGCACAATACAACGTTCCTTATTAATGTTCCCTTGGAGATGCAATGGATGAAACAGCCGAGGCCGAGCATTCCGAATGCAATGCATTTTTCTGCATTGCCGGTATCAAAAGGTATGGCAGACCCTGCAGACAGGGCTATAACCAGGTCCCTCAAATTTCTTCGAGTCAGAAAATATTTTTTAACCATATTTTTTTTACATCTCCTCGATAGTATCGGTTTTTTACGTCAATAAACCGACCATATTTGCAACATATCAAATAAATGTGTAGAAAATGTGAAGAAAGGATGTGAAATGTATGCAAAATGAAAAATCTGCTGAAGCTTATGTTATATTAACAATATGAAGATGAAGCTCTCTTACAAATTTTTTATGACCTTCCTGCTGACATTTGTTGCACTTACTATTTTGATGATAGCAACAATGGAATTTTATGCTTACAGGGAATTTTCGAAGTATGTACGTAAAATAGAAATATTAAGGCTTGACGAAATTGTCGCAGTACTGGACCAGGAATACCGCACAAACCAAGGATGGAAACAATTGAAAGACAACATCCCCCGCTGGCGATATTTACTCCGGCCACTTCACTTGCAGTTTGACCTCAAGGGGCCTCCCCCCATACCTCCTGATTTGTTATTATTCAAGCCCGCATTGCCCCCTCTGGGAAAAAAGGCAGGCCGCCCTATAAATGATGGGCAAGAGAAGGAGCCGCCATATCCTCCTTTTATAATAGAGCACAGACTTACGCTGTTTGATGCACAAAGACAGCCCGTGGCAGGACCGGCCGTATCTACCGAGGACCTTACCTTGAAAGAGATCAAGATAGATGGGAACATAGTGGGGTGGTTAGGCCTAAAAAGAGAAGAACGGTTATCACATCCGTTGAATCTTGCCTTCCTCAGGCAGCAATCCAATACCTTTTACACTATAGGCGCCACCATGCTTTTGCTGGCCTCTGTTGTTGCCTTCTTTATGTCGCGCCATTTGCTGGCTCCCATTCGACAGCTTGCCGCCGGCACCAGGGCGCTTTCTTCCTTGCAATTCGACACGAGGATTGATGTTCAGACCGGAGACGAATTGGGACAGCTTGCTTCAGATTTTAATATAATGTCAAAGACTCTGGAAAGGTATGAGCACATGCAAAAGCAATGGATGTCAGACGTCTCGCATGAACTGAGGACGCCTCTTTCCATCCTGCAGGGAGAAATTGAAGCCATACAGGATGGGATCAGGGAGGCAGACCGGCAGGTCCTTGAATCGCTGCACTCCGAAGTACAATATCTCAACAGGATCGTAGACAATCTGCACGATTTATCAATGGCGGACGCCGGTATCTTTCCTTTAAACAGACAACCGGTTAATCCCCTGAAGGTTTTAACAGAAACACTGAACCGTTTCCGGAACCGTTTCTCGCAGGAGCAGATCACTATCCGGGAAAACTTAATGATCGACCAGGAGATCATCCTGCAAACAGACCCCACCCGTCTGGAGCAGCTCTTTTCAAATCTCCTTGAAAACGTCTTGCGTTATGCCGATAAGCCAGGGGTTTTTAAGATCCGGCAGGCCTTCAGCAAGGGTAACCTTGAATTATATTTTGAGGATTCCGGCCCCGGTGTTCCCGCACAGGCACTTGAATGCCTTTTCGACAGACTTTACCGGGTCGATCTTTCAAGAACCCGTAAGCAGGGGAGCAGCGGTTTGGGCCTGGCAATCTGCAAGGCAATCGTTGAAGCACACGATGGAAGAATAACGGCATATAATGCATCATCAGGCGGACTCGGTATCCATATCGTGATTCCCCTTTCATCGGCTTTGCAGAATAAGAAGAGGGCGGAAAAAGAACATGGGTCTTAATATTCTTATCGTCGAGGATGAAAAGAAGATAGCCGAACTTCTTAGGGATTACTTAGAGAGGGCAGGATATGCCGTGATTTTAAAGGAACGTGGCGACCAGGTCATCCCGCACCTTAAAAGCAATGCCCCCGATCTGATCCTGCTTGATATCATGCTGCCCGGTATGGATGGAATGGAGGTATGCCGTCAAATAAGAAAATTCTCCAATGTCCCTGTTGTCATGATCACGGCGCGCGTGGAAGAGATAGACCGGTTGATCGGGCTTGAGTTTGGAGCAGACGACTATATCTGCAAACCCTTCAGCCCCCGGGAGGTTGTTGCCAGGGTAAAGGCCGTACTGCGCAGAACGCATCCCGTACAGGAAGAAAAGAGAATAACGCTCGGAAGTATCATGCTCGATGAAGGCAGACGTCTGGTCACTATTAATGGACAGAGATTGAAATTAACGCCGATTGAATTCGGGTTGCTGAAGACATTTATGGCTCACCCCGACCGAATATTTACCCGAGGCGAATTGGTAAAACTGGTTTCGGGATATGAATTTGAAGGCTATGAACGCACAATCGACTCGCATATAAAGAACATGAGAAAAAAGATCTCGGATCAGATGCCCGATCAGCAAATTATCACCACTGTTTATGGGTTCGGGTATAAACTGGATTTTCCTGTCGGTGAGGATACATGAAAAGTTGTTCCGTGGCAGTTTTTATCAAATCATTATCGTTGTTTCTTTCGTTATCTGTTATATTGTTTTTTGCCGGATGCGCCAGTGTGGGGCCCGATTACGTCAGGCCGGACACGCAGGCATCCGCGGCCTGGCACACCCCGCTTGGCGGCGGCCTCGCCCCCACGGTGATGAACCCTGAGGTCCTGGCTGTCTGGTGGACCACGCTGAAAGACCCTGAACTTTCCAGTCTTATCGAACAGGCGGCAGCGGGCAACCTTGACCTGAAGAAGGCGAAGGCAAGGATCCGCCAGGCGCGGGCCGGACGCGGCGCGGCAGCAGCCGGCTATTTCCCCACCCTCGACGCAACGGGCAACGCCGGAAGGAGCTACAGCAGCGAGCGTACCGGCGCCGACAAGATCAATGATCTTTACAATGCGGGCTTTGACGCAGGCTGGGAGATCGACATATTCGGCGGCGTCCGCCGATCCGTCGAGGCCGCATCGGCAGATGTTGAGGCGGCAGAGGAAGACCTCCGCGATGTTCTTGTCTCGCTGCTCGGAGAGGTGGCGGTGAACTATATTGAGGTGCGCACCTACCAGGCAAGGATATCCAAGGCCGAAGGGAATATTGCAAAGCAGCAGGAGACATATCAGGTAGCCCTGTGGCGTCAGCAGGCAGGCCTCGGCGATGAGCTCGCCGTACAGGAGGCCCGTTACAATCTTGAGAGCACGCGGGCGCAATTGCCGGGCCTTCGTTCGGGACTGGAAGAGTCCCTGAACAGGATAGCGGTGCTGTTGGGAGAGCAGCCCGGCAGCATCCACAGGCAGCTGGAGAGTCCGGCAGCCATACCGATCCCTCCACCTGATGTTGCTGTTGGCATGCCCGCAGAGATGCTGAGGCGCCGGCCTGACGTGAGGCGCACGGAGCGCGAGCTCGCCGCGCAGACGGCGAGGGTTGGAGTGGCAACGGCAGAGCTTTATCCGAAATTCACGCTCATCGGGTCCATAGGCATCGAGGCGCTTTCGCTGGACAACCTTGTTTCCACGCCTGTCAGGATGTATAGCTTCGGCCCCCGGATAAGCTGGCCGATCTTCCGGGGAGGAGCGATACGGGCTAATATCGAGGTGCAGTCTGCGCTCCAGGAGCAGGCCCTGATCGCATACGAAAAGGCAGTTCTCGACGCGTTGGAAGAGGTGGAGAACGTGCTGACGGCCTATGCGGAAGAGCAGAAAAAGAGAGATTCCCTGCGCGCTGCCGAAGAGGCGGCCCGCACGGCCGTCGAGATCGCCATCGGTAAATATGAGGCCGGTTTGATCGATTTTCTTGCCGTCCTCGTTGCCCAGCGCTCACTTCTTTCGTTCCAGGACCAGCTTGCCCAGAGCGACGGCGTCGTGGCAACGAATCTGGTAAAGCTCTATAAAGCGCTTGGCGGCGGATGGGAGTCAATGGCATCGGAAGAGGAGAAAGCAAAGGCGAGAGGAAAGAAAGATGGCACAGAAGATTGACCCGAAACTGTTGATGGCCAAGGTTCTGGAAACGGGTCCACACGCGTCTTCCAGGCGGATGAAGCTGTATATTGCCCTGGCGCTTCTGGTCGTTGTGGCGGCAGCCGTGGTCTTTACCGTGTATTCCGGCAGGAAGTCAGACGCCGTGCAATACAAGACGGAACAAGTCCGGCGAGGCGACCTCGTGGTGATCGTAACCGCTACAGGAACCCTGCAGCCGACCAACCAGGTGGACGTCGGCAGCGAACTCTCGGGCACTATTAAAAGCGTTGAGGTGGATTATAACAGCAAGGTGAAGACGGGCCAGGCGCTCGCGAGGCTGGACACCACGAAGCTGGAGGCAACGATAGCCCAGTCGCGGGCGGCCCTGGAGTCTGCAAAGGCAAAGGTGCAGCAGGCTCAGGCGACCGTGATGGAGACCCAGGCAAAGCTGGCGCAATATCAGAAGGTCTGGGATCTAAGCGAAGGCAAGGTCCCTTCCCGGACAGAGATGGATGCGGCAGCCGCGGCCTACGAAAGGGCGGTGGCCGACGCGGCGAACAACGCCGCCACGGTCTCACAGGCCCAGGCGACCCTCAACGCACACCTGACGGACCTGTCGAAATCGGTCATCAAATCCCCTATAAACGGCGTTGTCCTCACCAGAAGCATCGAGCCCGGGCAGACCGTAGCGGCTTCCTTTACCGCGCCGGTGCTCTTTACCCTTGCCGAGGACCTGGCAAAGATGGACCTTCATGTGAATGTTGACGAGGCAGACATCGGCAAGGTGCAGGAAGGGCAGATGGCCACCTTCAGCGTGGCCGCCTATCCGAACCGCATCTTTGAGGCCCAGATCACCCAGGCCCGCTATGGTTCTTCGACGACGTCCGGGGTGGTGACCTATGAAACGGTGCTTAAGGTCAGCAATCCGGACCTGTCGCTCCGGCCGGGCATGACTGCCACCGCGGACATCACGGTAAAAAAGCTCGAGAACGTTATCCTCATACCCAGCGCGGCATTGCGATTCTCTCCTCCCGTTAAGCAGGAGGAGAAGGCCTCTACCGGTTTGGTCGGGGCGCTTCTACCGCGTCCCCCGAGAAAAGGGGCTCAACAGCGCGACGGCTCGTCCGCAGGCACACAAGGGAAGAACGTCTGGATCCTGAAGAACGGCAAACTCACGCCCGTTTCTGTTGTGATCGGGGCGTCGAACGGGAGCGTAACGGAGGTCACATCAGGTGACATCCAGCCGGGCACCGAGGTGGTGACCGATACGATCACCGGTGCGCAATGATGGCCGGAGATAAAGATCATAACGGCAGGGCGACGCAAGCCCCTTTACAAGCGTCTTTGAGTGGATCCAGCCCACACGGTGGGCGAGAGGAGGAGGCTCCACGGGCTTTGCACGTGGAGGGGGCGACGCAAGCCCCTTTAATAGTTTTTAGCGGGGTAACCAAGGTCTACGGAAAGGGCAACGCAACGGTCGAGGCCCTCAGGGGCATTGATCTTTGTATTGAAGAGGGAGAGTTCGTGGCGATAATGGGGCCCAGCGGATCGGGCAAGTCGACGTGCATGAACATCCTCGGATGCCTCGATACGCCTACCGGAGGAACGTATATGTTCAGGGACGTGGACGTGGGCACGCTGACCCGGAACCAGAGGGCCCTGCTCCGCCGCCATTACCAGGGATTCATCTTCCAGGGCTATAATCTTCTCAGCCGCACATCGGCGCTGGAGAACGTGGAACTCCCCCTGCTGTACCGGGGAGCCGGCGTCCGTGAGCGGCGGGAGCACGCCATGAAAGCCCTTGAAACGGTGGGCCTCAAGGGATGGGAGTCCCACACGCCGAGCGAGCTGTCTGGGGGACAGCAGCAGCGGGTTGCCATTGCCCGCGCAATCGTCACCAATCCCGCGGTGCTTCTGGCGGATGAGCCCACGGGTAATCTGGATACGGCCCGGAGCAGAGAGATCATGGATGTGCTGACCGCTCTGAACAGTGATGATGGGATCACGATCGTGATGATCACCCATGAACCCGACATGGCCGTCTATGCAAAACGCCAGGTCCATTTTCTGGACGGCATGGTCGTATCCGATAAACCAAACGGAGGCAAGGAATAATGCTCTGGAACACGGTCCTGCTTGCGCTGCGGGAGATACGGCGAAACGTCATGCGGTCGTTCCTTACCATACTGGGCATCGTCATCGGTGTGGGGGCGGTCATCACCATGGTGACCATCGGAGGAGGAGCGACCCTCCAGGTCAAACAACAGATCTCGAGCATGGGCAGCAACATGCTCATGGTGAGCCCCGGGAAAAGGCTCGGCCCCGGCCAGTCGTCGGGCAACGTCCCCTTCAAGGAGGCCGATGCAGAAGCGATCTCCAGAGAGGTGGGCTCCATAGCAGCCGTTGCGCCCGTCTCATCGCAATCCAGCCAGGCGATATTCGGCAATCAGAACTGGACCACCCAGGTGACGGGGAGCAACAACCAGTATTTCTATGTGACGAACAGAACTGTCGCGGCAGGGAGGCAGTTCAGCGAGAGCGAGCTTCGGGCCGGGGCGGCGGTATGCATCATCGGCGAGACGGTGCGAAAGAAGCTCTTTGGAGGCCAGGATGCGCTGGGGGAGAAGATACGCCTGCAAAAGCTCTCCTGCGAAGTGATCGGACTTCTCGAGGGTAAGGGCCAGAGCAGCATGGGAATGGACCAGGACGATGTTGTGGTGATCCCGCTTCGCACCCTCCAGCGGCGTGTTACCGGGAAGCAGGATATCGGCATGATCCAGGTGTCCGTCCAACAGGGGGCGTCTACCGACAAGGCCCTGAAGGATATAGCAAAACTGATGCGCGAGAGGCGCCACCTTGCCCCGAGCGATGACGACAATTTCAACGTCATGGACATGAAGGAGATCTCGAAGATGCTCACGGGCACCACGGAGCTCCTCACGGCGCTTTTAAGCGCTGTGGCGGCCGTGAGCCTGCTCGTCGGAGGCATAGGAATAATGAATATCATGCTTGTATCGGTCACGGAGCGGACACGCGAGATCGGGGTCCGCCTTGCCATCGGCGCCATGGAGCGCGAGGTGCTCATGCAGTTCCTGGTGGAGGCGGTTGTGCTGTCTTCCCTGGGCGGTATCATCGGGATCATGCTGGCCCTGGCGGCTTCAATATGGCTCGCCGGTCTTCTCCGAGTACCTTTTGTGTTCAACGGCCCCATCGTCTTCGTCGCCTTCCTGTTCTCTGCAGCGGTGGGCATGATCTTCGGGTATTTTCCTGCGCTGAAGGCGGCGAGGCTTGATCCCATAGAGGCCCTGCGCCATGAGTAGAACAGGTGAGATGAGCCCGACCCCGATGCTTCAACAATGGATCCGTGTTATCGTTGTGAGGCGAAGATAGTTGCGGATAAATGAGCTTCTCTATGCTATATTATGTATGACACCATATTAGAAACCGCAAAGGAGTACGTACAATGAAAAAGATGATTATTTGCATGAGCATTCTTGCCGTTACGATGGCAGGGTGCGCAACTCAAACGCAGACCGGAGCCCTTGCGGGAGCGGGCATAGGCGCTGCTGTGGGTGCCGGCGCAGGACAGGCAATAGGGCGCGACACGAAGTCTACGCTTCTTGGCGCCGCTATCGGAGCGGCGGTCGGGGCCCTGTCCGGGACGGCGATCGGACATTATATGGACAAGCAGGAGGCATCCATGCGCCAGGCCCTGGCCAACTCTGAGGCGGCCAGCGTCCAGCGGGAACAGGAGGTGCTCGCGCAGGCGGAGGCGAGCAGCACAAAGAAATCCCTCGATGTTCTGAAGGTGACCTTCAAGTCGGACTACCTGTTTGCCGTCAACTCTTCGACGTTGCTTCCGGGCGCTTATGATGAACTGGAGAGGGTGGCGAAGGTGCTTAACGAATATCCGCAGACGCACATCACCATCAGCGGCCACACCGACAGCACCGGGTCCGAGGAGTATAATCAGAAGCTATCAGAACAACGGGCTCATGCGGTCAAGAACGCCCTCCTTGGCATGGGCGTCAGCGAGACGCGCGTGCAAACGATCGGGTTCGGCAAAAGCAAGCCTATCGCGAGCAACAATACCGAGGCGGGCCGCCAGCAGAACAGGCGCGTAGAGGTCCGCATCGTAGAGCAGGGGCATTCATAAAGACCGAAGCTTCCCGATAAAGGCAGCATAAAGGCGTTTGCGGTCGTCAACACGCGGAGCGTAGACAGCGTGGCAATCTTATGCAAGGGGTTGCCAGCGGTCTTGCCTCGCGATGACAGCAAAGAGGAAAAACCAGCGGTAAGTTACAGAAGTTACCAACGTCCCCGATAGGAGAATAGGCAATGGAGCTAAAAACCGTGCTCTTTCGAAGAAAGGGAAATGTAGGTTTCATTACCCTCAACAGGCCCGAAAAGCTCAACGCACAGAACGCGCTGATGACACAAGAGCTTCTTTCAGCCTTGCGACAGGTCGAGAGCGATCCTGATGTGAGAGTGACAGTGCTTAATGGAGCCGGCAAGGCATTCTGCGCAGGCCACGACCTTTCAGAGGCAAAAGAGAGCACATCCCTGGAGAAGCACATTGCTAACGTGGAAGTTCTCCAGGAGATCACGGCAACAATTATGAAAATGGGCAAGCCCGTGATCGCAGCGGTTCACGGATATGCCCTCGGAGCAGGATGCGAGTGGGCCATAAATTGCGACATGATCATTGCCGCGGAAGACGCTAAGTTTGGGTTTCCTGAAACGAACCTGGGGGCTGCAGTGAGTAACGGAGGAACAAAAATTCTCCCCCTACTGATAGGCTTGTTACGAGCAAAAGAAATGATACTGTCCAATCGCATCATAAATGCAAAGGAAGCCGCGGATTGGGGTCTGGTCAATAGAGTGGTTCCATTGAATCTTATGCTGGAGGAGACCACTGAAGTTGCCCAGAAGATGGCTAATAATCCGGCTCTTGCAAATAGGCTTGCCAAGTCGGCAATCAATCAGGCTATCCACCTGGACATTGAGCAGACCTTACGAACAGAACTCAAAGATATGGTTATCACCTTCCTCACAGGAGAATTTAACATAAAAGGGAACGAAACCCTGGAAAAGATACAAACCAAGCCAGCGAGCGAATCAGAAACAGGCGGACAAGACAAGGGGTAGTTCAGAACAAGAAAAGGTGTCCAGGTTATTGATCCAGAACCTTTTTGACCCATGCGACATACCGGTCCATCCAGCCCTGAAGGAACTCTCTGCTCGCAGGGCCGATGCTGCCCGTTTCATCAAACAGCCCGTCCTTCATCTGGATGAACGCTTCAGGCTGGCCGAGGGTGGGCACATCGAGATAGGCGAGGATATTGCGCAAATGCTGTTGCGCCATGGCTGTGCCGATGACCCCGATTGAAGCGCCCAGGATGCCTGCCGGTTTCCCCGCCCAGGCGCTCTGGCCGTAAGGCCGCGAGGCGTGGTCGATCGCGTTCTTCAGCACGCCGGGGATCGAGCGGTTGTATTCGGGCGTAACGAACAGAAGGCCGTGGGCATCCTTGATCTCCTTCTTCAGCCGTTTCACAGGCTCTGCCTGATTCGCATCATCGTCCTGGTTGTAAAGGGGCAGGTCGTTGATCCGGGCCTGCTTGAACGAAAACTCAGGCGGAGCCAGTTTTACAATGGCGTCAGCCAGCCTGCGATTGAACGAATCCTTTCTAAGGCTCCCGACGATAACCGCAATGTTGTATGTGTTCATGGCAGCTCCTTTGGGCACGAAAGATTAAGATGCGTGGTTCCCATCTCTTGCACATTTTCCTGCTAAGACAGACATTTTTCAAGCAAATTATTTGATATTGCGGAGCATCAAGAATACAATAGATCATTCTATGAAAGGGGCAGAGATGAAACCCGTCAATATCCATCACGTGGGAATTTGGGTCGATGACATCGATGAAGCGATCTCCTTCTTTACCGATATAATGGGTTTCCGCTTGCTCACGCGCGGCCCCCGCGGCAGCATCGGGCCTGGAGAACGGGCCATCATACATGCCGGCGACTCGCAGGTGCTGGAACTGCTGACGGAGCCGAACGTCCTTCCCCATCCCGGTTTTCCAGCCCATCCCGTCGGCCACGTGGTCGGAATCCCCCATGTATGTCTGAGAGTAGCGGATGTACCGGCCTGGCAACAGAAGCTGCGTGCGCACGGATACGCCGTTTCAGAGCAATTTCCAGAAACAGGTTATGCCGAGACCGAGCTTGGCCTGCTCCGGTTGATCTATTTTACAGGCCCGGGAGGAATAGGGTTCGAATTATTCGAGTTTGCAGAGGAGTACCCCTTCCCGGCTGAGTAAAGGCATGGATAACTCTATCCTTGACGTAAGGGAGAGGCCGCAATTACCAAAAATTTGCTTGTAAAATAACTGCAATTTGAGGAGAATGGAAAAGGTGCTTCAAACTCTCGTTTCATAAGGTCTTGCGGCAATGCAGAAGGGGGTAAGTTATGGTGAGGCTTGCAGGTTTTTCAATCCCGGAAGTCTTTAATCAGGCGGAATTTTTAACGGACAGGCACGTAAAAGAAGGAAGGGGCAAAAACGTTGCCATCTATTATAAGGATCAAAAGATCACCTATGAAGAGATGGCGTCTATGGTCAACAGGTGCGGGAATGCCTTAAGCAAGACAGGCGTAGAAATAGAGAACAGGGTGATCATCCTTCTGCCCGATTCTCCGGAGTTTATCTATGCATACCTTGGGGCCATGAAGATCGGCGCCATACCGATCCCTGTCAATACGATGGCATCCCCGAAAGACCATGCCTTCTTCCTTGAGGATTCGAGGGCAAAGGCATTGATCATCAGCGATGTTCTGTATAAAAAGATCGCGAATGTTCTGGAGGGCAAAAGATATCTCAGGCACGTGATCGTTGCCGGCGAGAAGATAACAGGCACATTGAGCTTTGGCGATCTTATGGCATCCTCCTTCCCCGAGCTTGAAGCAGAGGAGACATCAAAGGACGATATGGCCTTCTGGATGTATACCTCCGGTACCACGGGGCTGCCGAAGGGCGTGGTTCACCTCCACCACGACCTCCTTTACTTCATGGTCCCTTCCTGCGAAGGGGTGTTCGGGATGCAGGAAGAAGACATCGTCTATTGTACATCAAAGATGTTCTTTTCATACGGCCGCAACCATTCCCTCGAAGCGCCCTTTATGTACGGTGCCTCTGTGGTCCTCTGGCCCGAATGGTCAAAGCCGGAGGACGTTTTCGATGTAGTGGAGAGGTACAGGCCGACGATCTTTTTCAGCGTCCCGACCCTTTATAACGCCCTTTTACGGGAGTCAGAGAACAGGTCCGTTGACCTTTCGTCCATTCGCCTTTGCGTATCTGCCGGAGAGGCCCTGCCGAAGGATATATATGAGAGGTGGCTCAAGAGGTTCGGCGCAGGGATCATTGACGCAATCGGGAGCACCGACGTGGGCGGATTATACTTTTCAAACAGGGAAGGTGATATAAAACCGGGAAGCAGCGGAAAGCTCCTTCCAGGCTTTACGGCAGAGCTGAGAAATGAAGAGGGGGAAAAGGTGCCCGTCGGAGAGGTGGGGACCCTCTGGCTCCAGAATGACGGCATTGCGAATTGCTACTGGAAAAGGCATGAGAAGAACAAAGAGGTCTTCTGGGGCCCGTGGTTCAATACGGGCGACCGGTTCATCGAGGATGACGACGGGTTCTTTTACTATCAGGGAAGGGCGGACGACATGTTCAAGGTAAGCGGCCAGTGGACATCGCCCATTGAAATAGAAAATGTTATAACGCACCACCCTGCAGTGAGTGAATGCGGGGTGGTCGGATCTTCGACAGAAGAGGGCCTTGTGAGGGTAAAGGCCTTTATTGTATTGAACGAAGGATATGAGGCAAGTTCTGAACTGGAAAATGAGATTATCAAATTCGCCGCGGATAAGCTTGCCCATTTTAAAGTGCCGAGATGGACCTCTTTTGTAAAAGAGCTTCCACGAACCGCGACGGGAAAACTTATTCGTTACAGGCTGCGTCTTGAACAGTGAAAAGGCAACGCCGGCATAGCAAAAGATATTGACCATGAGGGCAGACAAGGAAAGAGGATCAACCCGGTTTCGATCGGTATTCAGGGATGGTTTCCCGCGCGCCTTCTCCCACATTCAGAACACGTTCAAAGAGACCTTCGGGCTCGGCCATGCGGCTACGTTCGCCGCCATTATTTTAATCATCCTGGTCACGATCTTTGCCGCTTTCTGGTTCTATAATTCAACCCCTCCCAAGACCATTATCATCACAAGCGGCCCCGAAGGCAGCCTTTTTGACAGAACCGCAAAAAAATACGCCAGGATACTGGCACGAAACAAGATAACCTTGAAGATCATTCCATCCCAGGGATCCCTTGAAAATTTCAAGAGGCTGAACGACCCTTCTTTCCATGTAGACATCGGCTTCGTTCAAAACGGGGTCGTGCGGGATCAGGATATCGATACGCTGGTCTCGCTCGGCAGCATCTTTTATGAGCCGCTCCTCATCTTTTATCGGAGCGCTTCGCCTATGGAGCTGCTTTCCCAGATGAGCGGCAAGCGGCTGGCAGTCGGTAAGGCAGGGAGCGGGACCCATGCCCTGGCGTTAACGCTGCTCTCAGCCAACGGGATCAAACCCGGAGGAAAAACCAAGCTCCTCGAAATGGACGCAGAAGATGCGGCAAAGGGCTTAATCGCAGGCGATGTTGACGCGGCGTTCATGATGGGGGATGCCGCATCATCAAGGCTGATGATTACCCTTCTCAAAACCCCGGAGGTTAAGCTCTTCA
The DNA here is from genome assembly GCA_002418945.1 of Deltaproteobacteria bacterium UBA5758. GTDB lineage: Bacteria > Desulfobacterota > Syntrophorhabdia > Syntrophorhabdales > Syntrophorhabdaceae > UBA5609. The sequence goes on from DIFC01000082.1 coordinate 15,598, forward strand.
GTTTTGCCCAGGCAGATGGCTACGCGCGCAGGATCACTTATTTGAAAAAACTGAATCTTCCCAGGGGATCCGCCGATTTCGGAAAGGACATTCCCCCGCAGGATGTCAATCTGATCGGCCCCACGGTAGAGCTTGTTGCGCGAACCCACCTCCATCCGGTGCTGTCCGATCTTTTGCTCGGCGCGGCGACCGAGATTCATGGAAAGGCAGGTGTTTTCCAGCGCCAGGGAGAGTTCCCATCCCCCGTCGAACATGAGTTCCGCATAAGCGACGACGCAAGCCGGTTCTATAAATCAGGCAAGAGCTTCCTCTACCGCTACCTGCCGTTCACAATGGCAAGCCTTGCAAACCGCATCCTGGCGGTATTTGTACCGGTCTTCGTCATATTGATCCCGGGGCTTCGCATGATCACCGCGGTCTATCGGTGGCGCCTCAGAATGCGCATCTACAGGTGGTACGGCATGCTGCTGGCGCTCGAAAGGGATATCCGGGGCCACAAGACGGCCGAGGAGCGGGAGGCATTGCTAAAACGGACTCACAACATCGAGCAGGCGGTCAATAAAATGAAGATGCCGGCGTCGTTCGGCGAACCATTCTACATACTCCGCGGCCATATCGGCTTTGTCCGTAAACAACTCACGGACATGGCGCAGTTGCACGAAGGATGAAGGGAGAATGAAAAACCTTCCCGGTTAATCGCCCCCTTTGTGCTATAATAAGGAATGCCCAACCTGAAAAGAAAGGCCCTGCTGCTTATCCCTCTGGCGGTAATCCTGTTTTTTACGGGTGCAGCCATTTATCTGCGTACCCCTTTGTTCTTTCGGCACCTTGCCTATGTCCTCGAATACAAATACAAGATCAAAATACACGCTGATACCGCAGGGTACTCCCCTATCCTGAAAGCAAAAATATCCAACCTGCAGGTTGCAAACCAGGAGCAGGACAGATTTCAGTTTGCAAGCGATGAGGTCAACGTTGAAAGCAAGCTCTCCGCCGCGATTAGAGGCGAAGTTGAAAAGATTGTTCTGAGGGGACCAAAAATACAGATATGGGTTGGCGATAAAAAAGGGACCGAATCGGACCTGTCTTTTATCAAAAAAATACCCCCCGTCCATCTGCTGAATATTCGCCAAGGTGAATTTAAGCTTATTTTTGTGCCTGATCAATATGAACTAAACTTTAGAGAGATAGATCTCGATGTCGTAAGGTTTTCTCCGAAAACCGGCGGCAGCGTTACGCTCAGCGGCCTGATCGATATAGCTGGCGGGACATCGTCAGAGGTAACATGGAAGGGTCGGTTCAAGGGTTCCATGAACCTCACCGGACTGTTCCCACGTCCGGTCGGAACAGGCCTGCTCGAAATATCTCTGCATTCCGGGATGTTTAGGAAGGCATCTATCGAGAACGCAAAAATTTACCTTTCAGTAACCTTCGAAAAGGAGCGCATCGCTGTCTCCCGGATCGACATATCTGTGGGCTCTGTGATATTACAGAACACGGCAATAGGGACATCAATGATCAGGAACCCCTCGCTGAAGAGCAACATGGCCTATGAATTGGGATCAAAAACGCTCACCGTTGAGGGCTTTCAATGTAAAATACCTCCAGTGGGTTCCTTCAGCGGTTATTTTAAAGGTGTCATGAAGGACGCCTTTACCTTGAAGGCCGGCGTCAGCGCAACGGACATAGATTTTAAAACACTCTTCGCATACCTCAGGCCATTTCTCGAAAAATCAGGCGACGACTGGTCGATCCAGGGCAAGGGAGGGCTTGTAAGCGAAATGGAAGGGTCCCTCAAAGGAGAAGAACCGGGGCTTTCAGGAAAGGCCGTTCTTCAGTTCCAGAAGGGAGGGTTCAGTTCAGCGGACGGCAAAAAGGCCGCACAGGGCATAGAAGGATCTATGGCAGTGAAATTCCGCGTCCCCCTGGCGAAAAACGGGCCGAATGTTAATGTTCATGCCGAGTTTTTTTCAGGAGAGTACCTTTTCGGTACCTATTACAAAGACTTTACAAAAGAGCGCATGAAGATATCATCGGATGCGGACTTATCGTTCGGCGGCCCGCAAAGGTTGGATTTCCGGGGCACTTTAAACCTCTTCGATACAGGCAGATATCTCTATGCAGGCGCCATAGGCAAAGATAAATGGGACCTTTCTTTTGTCGGAGAAGATATTTCCAGCCGGAAATTGCTGTCCATCCTTCTCCACGATCACTTACAACAGAATTATCCGATGTTAAAGAATATGGATATCTCCGGAGATTTGAATATTGCACTGAACATTCGGGCCGAAGGCCAAAGGTATTCTTTGAACGGCAATATACGGACAGAGGGCGCGTCCGTAAGCATACCGGAAAGATCGCTAAAGGCCTCCAGCATATCAATAAACCTGCCTTTTGATCTTTTTCATCCCGCCGGGCCTTCCCCCTCAGGAGAGGAGAGCGTCCCGGGAAGGATCTTCATCGAGAGGTTTGAAAAAGGCATCCTGGAAATAACCGGCGTTGCCATACCCGTCACCTCTTCTGATAATTCCATTTCTGTTTCGGAAGAACTTGAGATCCCCTTCTATGGCGGGAAGCTGAGGATCCTTCAATGCACAGCCCTTGATATCCTCTCCCCTGAAAGGAAATTTTATCTTGCCGCAAAGATGGAGAATTTAGATGTCGGCGCGTTGCTCAACGATCTGACAGGAATGGAATTACCGGGCACCATGGAGGCGCATTTCCCCATGATCGCCTATGAGGAAGGCATGTGGGTTACCAAGGGGGCAACAGCGCTGAAGGTATTCGGCGGCATCATAGAGGCCACAAACGTGCAGGCCAGAAACCTTTTCTTGTCGTCAAGAGCCATAAGCGGGGATGTCTCGTTCCGCGACATTGATCTCGGGAAGATCACCGACACCATTAAGATCGGTAAGATAAAGGGGGTTATCCAGGGCTCCCTGAAAGGACTGGAGATTGAATATGGGCAGCCGTCATATTTTGTCCTCGATATTGACTCTGTTAAGAAAAGAGGGGTTGAACAGATGATCAGCGTCGATGCCATTGAGAACATATCGATAATCGGTACCGGCTCCGGCGCAGTGGGAGCGATCCTGAAAAGCGGCATAAACCGCTTTTTTAAGGAATATCCTTACAGCCGCATCGGGATACAGTGCACCCTAGAAAATGACAATTTCCATTTGCGGGGCAAGATCCAGGAAGGCGGCACAGAATATTTTATACGGAGAGGATTCCTTCGGGGGATCGACATGATCAACAAAGACCCGGGCAATACAATAAGCTTCGGCGACATGCAGGAGAGGATCGGCAGGATCTTTAAAAAGAACGGAGGAAAGCCTACATTCACAACGAGCATGAATTGACCATATTAAAATTAACACAGCAAAGGAGGAGTCCATTATGTTGAGAAGGTTCAGGCATTTTATGTATTGTGCAGTCTTTTTCGTGGCTGCGTGCGTTACGGTCAACATCTATTTCCCTGCTGCCGCAATACAAAAGGCAGCCGATCAGATCGTGGACGACGTAACCGGCACAGAAGGCGGGCAAAAACCCGAAAAAAAGCCGGACACGCAAAGCCGGTTTTTTGACAGTCTTAAAGATGTCAGTCTCGGGCCGAAGGAGGCCTATGCCCAGGACATAAATGTATCAACGCCGGCGATACGCAACATCAGAAAATCGATGAGGGAGAATTTTCAGGAGCTGAGGCCTTTTTTTGTGCGAGGAAACGTTGGAGAAAATAAGTCCGGTTTCGTGGAGATACGCAACACCTCCGACCTTAACCTGAAAGAAAAGGCTGATGTAGCAAGGCTTGTGGATCAAATGAACGGCTATCGAACAGCCCTGTATGGCGAGGTTGTAAAGGCAAACAGGCTTGACTCCAACTCGCTGCCCCAGGTTCAGAAGATATTTGCCAATAGCTGGCGGGGCAAATCGCGGACCGGCTGGTGGGTACAGAACGATGACGGGGGATGGGAAAAGAAATAGCAAGCAGGCATTGTAAGGAATGTGATATATATCACTTGATTTTTTCTCAAATAATAATTATTATAATATTGTTCTAATGATAATAACTAAGGAGGCAACCATGAAAAAACTCTTCATCATGCTCGTAGCAATCGGGATACTGGC
>DIFC01000055.1 GCA_002418945.1 Deltaproteobacteria bacterium UBA5758
CCCGCACACGCGGGGATGAACCGTCGTATCGGCAGGAGGGTCTGTATTTGCATTCGTGTTCCCCGCACACGCGGGGATGAACCGGCGATCCTGCTCGCCATCGCTAAGGCCCTGGGGTGTTCCCCGCACACGCGGGGATGAACCGATCCGCCTACAGTCGGGATTTTTCAATCCCATGTGTTCCCCGCACACGCGGGGATGAACCGTAGTTTCACAGCGGCATCGGCTCCATACTTCAGTGTTCCCCGCACACGCGGGGATGAACCGGTGCATAAATTCTTTGATGGCGAGATAACCGGGTGTTCCCCGCACACGCGGGGATGAACCGCTAAGCCTGACACAGCCCAAAATGGTACGTTCGTGTTCCCCGCACACGCGGGGATGAACCGCGGATAATCTTCTTGTCCATCTCGTTCTCGATGTGTTCCCCGCACACGCGGGGATGAACCGGTAGGGACAAAGGTCTTCGCTATCCTTGAGGCGTGTTCCCCGCACACGCGGGGATGAACCGATCGTTGCATTGCCATAGTAGTGCTTCCATGCGTGTTCCCCGCACACGCGGGGATGAACCGGACACTTGCCAGCGATAAAGATGCTAAAGGGAGGATGAATCGTTGGTCGCGCCCCGCGAGGGCGCGACGATTGAAACCAACATATCGTTTTGGCCATGTCGCGGCGGGCGCGTGGATTGAAACTCCGGGTGGAACAATAGGTCCCCCCGCGCGGGCGCGTGGATTGAAACATTGGATTATTTAATTGTAGAACGATCTAATTACTATCGCTTGCAGCGGTGATGCGGATATTGAGAAGCTGACAAAGACGTAAAATGGATATGATAAATTGATACGTCTTTCTTCTAATGCCGAAAGTGCCTTGCTTTTTTTACCGGCTTACGGCTTGCGCCTTACGGTTTTACTTCATCTCCGCCGCTGCCTTCTTGATTCGGTCGAGACCCTTTTGTATGACCTCCATCGAGGTCGCGAAAGAAAGGCGCAGATAGCCTTCTTTCCCGAACTCGATTCCGGGAACAACGGCCGTATGAAATTCTTCAAGGAGGATCTCGGTAAGTCCGGCGGATGTCTTCACGGGCCTCCCTTTGTACCGTTTTTTCATATAGGCGCTGAAGTTGGGAAAGACATAGAAGGCGCCCCTGGGATCATAGCACGTCACACCATCAATGCCCCTGAACCCCTCGACGAGGAAGTCCTTTCTTTTTTTAAACTCGCTTACCATCGATGTAATGCAATCCTGCGGGCCGTTCAGCGCCGCGATGGATGCCGCCTGGGAGATGGATGTAGGGTTTGAAGTGCTCTGGCTCTGGATGTTCGACATGGCCTGGATGATATCCTTAGGGCCTGCCGCAAAGCCTATCCTCCAGCCTGTCATCGCGTACGTCTTCGACACGCCGTGGCAGATGATCGTCCTGTCCTTGAAGGACTTGTCCATGGATGCAATGCTTACATGCCTGTAATCATCGTAAACCAGCTTCTCGTATATCTCGTCGGACACGATGAAAAAATTGTGTTCGGCGGCGTATTTTCCGATGAGCTCAAGGTTCTCCCGGTAATAGATCGAACCGACAGGGTTCGACGGATAGTTGAGGATGATCGCCTTTGTCCTGAGGGTGATATATTTTCTGAGCAGCGTTTCCGTTATCTGGTAGTCTTCCTCTTCGTTCGTGTCCATAATGACCGGCGTCGCGCCCGCGAGCTCAACCATAGGCGGGTATGAAACCCAGTAAGGAGCGGGGATGAGCACCTCGTCGCCTTCCCCGAAGAGCGACTGGAAAAGATTGAAGAGCGAGTGCTTTCCCCCGCAGGAGATAATAATCTCATCCCGTTTGTATTCGAGGCCGTTGTCGCGCTTGAATTTTTCTATTACCGCATCCTTGAGCTGCTCCATGCCGGCGGCAGGCGTGTACTTTGTAAATCCGCCGTTGATGGCGTCAACAGCGGCCTTTTTGATATGCTCGGGCGTATCAAAGTCGGGCTCTCCTGCGCCGAACCCCGCGATGTCGATCCCCTCCGCCTTCAGGGCCTTTTCTTTTGCCGATATGGCCAGCGTCGGTGACGGTTTTAGTGATGCCGCTCTTTTTGATAGCATGTTAAAACTCCTTAGGTTTAACGATAATCTCGCGCACCTTGATCTTGAAGAAATTGTTTGAAGAGTTTGCCTTTATCAGGCATGCCGTGTCGGCGCCCCTTCCCGTCCCTGCGATGGCGACGACGTCAGAGAAGGGTATCAGCCCTGCATCCGCTGCCATAGCAACGATCTCCACGCATACCTTGACGCCCTGGCAGAACATCCGCAGCGTGTTCGCCACAAGGTTCTGTTCGGAGTAGCCGGTAAGCTCACGGATCGCCGTGCCGAGGCTTCTCAACACCATCGTCCCCGTGTGTACCCTGACGCCCTTGCTCATCAACTCCTGCCTCAACCCGAAAGAGAAATCCTGTTTCCCTTCTTCGCCAAAACCTGTGTTGTGAGTAACAACAACGATGTTGAAGTCATTTGCATCATATTTTCTGGTGATCTTTTCGGCTGTATCACCCCAGGTTGAGGCGACAACAATATCCCTGATGTTGTTCTTAACAGCATACTCAAATGCTATTTCGAGGGTTTCTTCGGTATTTGCCTTGCCGGCCTCTTCGTGAAGCATGATCACCTGCCATCAATTATAATAATTAACAGCAACAAATAACCAGATAATATCCGATAATCATCTGCCGGATGTCAACCGAAATGTTAGGATGCAAACCGGCTATTTCCTCAATATCTCGCCGATAATCTCCGCGGCATCGCGGACAACCTTCACGCAGACGGCATTCTTGAGGCCTTTTTCCTTAAAAGCCTGTGAACCTTCCGGTGTGCCGATATGAACGCCGAGAAGCTCCCTGCATACGATCGATCGGTTTCGTTCCTTGAACCTCTCCACGAACTCGCGGACGAGCTGATAGGTCCTGTCTTTTGCGTTCCCGTCGCCGGCCTTTGTTTGTCCGTATTTGAGCCCTATGAGCATGAATGCCCCGGTAACGGCTCCGCAGGTCTCGCCCATCCTGCCCATGCCGCCCCCGAATGCCCCGGCAGCCTTCAGGGCAGTCTCCCTGTCAAGACCCATTTCAGGCGCAAAGGCGGCGAAAACCGCCTGCGAGCAGCTGAATGCTTCATTAAAAAGGGATAAGGCCTCTTCGTGTTTGCTCATAGGATTTGATGTTACCGTGATTTTTCGTCCCGTTTTAACTTGAACGAAGGTTCTTTCTTTTCCGTTTCGTCCGCTTTTATCTCCGACATCTTGATCTTAAGCCGCAGGTCGTTCGGGCTGTCTGCATAGGCTATGGCGTTATTGTAGTCGATGACGCCTGACTGGAAGAGGTCGAAGAGGTGCTGGTCGAAGGTCTGCATGCCTTCATTGTATGAGTCCGCCATCGTTTCCTTGAGGAAATGCACCTCGCCCTTGAGTATCAGGTCTTTCACCCTTGCGCTGTCGAGGAGGATCTCGATGACGGCGATCCTTTTCCCTTCAGGGGTGGGGACGAGCCTCTGGGATATGATTGCCCTCAGGTTCAGGGAAAGCTGCATATAGATCTGGAGGTGGCGTTCAATGGGGAAGAAGTTGAGGATCCTCTCGATCGCCTGGTTCGCGTTGTTCGCATGCAGCGTCCCGAGACAGAGGTGCCCTGTCTCGGCAAAGGTGATGGCGTCCTCCATCGTCTCGGTGTCCCTGATCTCGCCGATGAGGATCACGTCGGGTGCCTGCCTCAGCGTATTCTTCAGGGCGTTCATGAAATTGTGAGTATCGAACCCCACCTCGCGCTGTGTGATGACGCTCATCTTGTGGTTGTGGACGAACTCGATGGGGTCTTCGATGGAGATGATGTGGCCGCGCTGGTTCGAGTTCCGGTAGTCGATCATACCGGCAAGGGTCGTCGATTTGCCGCTGCCGGTGGCGCCCACCACGAGGACGATGCCGCGCTTTGTCATGACCACGTCCTTCAGGACGTTCGGCAGGCCGAGCTCGTCGAGGGTCTTGATGTTCAGCTTTATCTGCCTGATGACGAGGCCCGCGTAGCCCCTCTGCCTGAAGATATTGACCCTGAACCTCCCGAGGTCGGCGTAGGCAAGGGCAAGGTTCATCTCGAACTCTTCCTCGAAGGTCTTCCTCTGCTTTTCGTTCATCACTGAATGGGCTATCGCCTCGGTGTCCTCGGCGGTCAAGGGGGTTTCGTCGGTATAGGGCAGCGTCGTCCCTTCGATGCGGAACATCGCCGGGATGCCTACGGTGAGATAGATATCCGAGGCATCCTTTTCCACCATGTATTTTAGATATTCAAGGATCTCTGCCATGGCATCACCTCGGATTGGGAAGATAGAAAGCAACCTCGTCCTTTGTGACGAGGTTTTTTGCAACAAGGTCCTGGCAGGCCGCCTCCATCGTCTGCATCCCGATCGCCTTGCTCGTCTGCATGATCGACGGGATCTGGGCCAGCTTGTTCTCGCGAATCAGGTTCCTTATCGCCGGGCTGGCGACCATGATCTCGTATCCCGCGACCCTCCCCCTGCCGTCCTTTCTCTTAAAGAGCGACTGGGAGATGACGGCCATGAGCGATTCGGAGACCATCGCGCGCACCTGGTTCTGCTGTCCCGCAGGGAATACGTCGATGATCCTGTCGACCGTGTTCGGGGCGCCGCTTGTATGCAGGGTCCCGAAGACAAGGTGGCCGGTCTCTGCGGCGGTAAGGGCAAGCTGGATCGTTTCCAGGTCCCTCATCTCGCCGACGAGTATCACGTCGGGGTCCTCGCGAAGGGCGCTCCTCAACGCGCTTGCAAAGCTGTGGGTATGAGGTCCGAGCTCGCGCTGGTTCACGAGGCACTTTTTCGACTGATGAACGAACTCCACGGGATCCTCTACAGTAAGTATGTGGCCCTTTTCGTCGTTGTTGATGAAGTCGATGATCGCCGCGAGGGTCGTAGATTTTCCGCTTCCCGTAGGGCCTGTTACCAGTACGAGCCCCTTCTCGTACCGAGCGATGTCCATGAAGACCTTGGGCAGGTTAAGCTCCTCGAAGGTAGGGATCTTTGTGGGGATGGTTCTGAAAACGGCCGCGTCGCCCCTGTACTGTTTGAACACGTTGACCCTGAACCTGGCGAGGTCGCCGAGCGCAAAGGAAAAATCGAGCTCGTGGTCCTCCTCGAAGACCTTTCTCTGAAAGTCGTTGAGGATATCATAGACCATGTTGTGCACGTCGTCTTTGTCGAGGGGAGGCATATCGATCTTTGTCATTTCTCCGTGGATCCTTATAACGGGCGGCTCTCCGGAGCTGATATGAAGGTCGGAGCCTTTGCTGTCAACAACAAACCTTAGTAATTCAGAAACATCCATACATGTCCTCCTATTTTTCTAACAGTTCGATCTCTTTTAGCGTCGGGAGATCCTCCAGGCTCTTCAGACCATAGGTCTCCAGAAATTTATCGGTGGTCCTGAATACGAGCCTCTTTCCCTCATCCCCGTTTCTTCCGGCAATCTCGATGAGCCTTCTTTCGAGAAGCTGCTTGACGGCGCGCGTCGAGTCGACGCCCCTGATGGTATCGATCTCCTTTTTCGCCACGGGCTGTTTGTACGCCACGATAGAGAGCGTCTCAAGGACCGATTTTGTGAGGCTCACATCCTTTTCCTTCACGAACCGCCTGGCCCATTCACGATAGTCGATCTTTGTTCTCATCTGGTAGCCGCCGGCGACCTCGACGATCTCGAAAGATCGCCGCAATTCTTTGTATTCATGCACCAGTTCGTGCAAGGACTTCTCGATATCTTCAGGAGGAAATTCGGGAAGCCTTTTGTGGAAGAGCTTGAGCGATATAGGTTTCGGAGAGGCAAAGAGGATTGACTCAATGATCCTTGTTAGCTCCACTTTTACAAAAACTCCCTGACCTTATTAAAGATTCCCTCAATATCCTCAGGATACTGAAACCAGCTTACTCCCTTTTCCTTTGCGAACCAGGTGAACTGTCGTTTGGCATAGTGCCGGGTATGCTTCTTTATATCTTTTACCATATCTTCGTAACGAATGAAACCTTTTATGTACAGCAAGATCTCCCTGTATCCGATGCCCGAGAAAGGCTTCAGCCCTTCACTGTAACCCATTGAGAGTATATCTTTTACTTCTTCGACCCAACCCTTGTCAAGCATCTCCTCAACCCTCCGGTCGATCCTTGAATAGAGCTCATCCCTGTCTCTCTGCAAGCCTATCTTCAGGGCGTTATACCGCGAATTCCTGAAGCCGTGGTCCTTCTCCAGGCTTGTCACCGTCCTTCCCGTGAGAGTGTAGACTTCCATTGCCCTCACCAGTCTTACCCTGTCCCTGTGGCTTATCCTCAAGGCATACTCTTTGTCTATTTCCTTCACCCTTTCATAAAATCCGAGTGGGTCCTCGTTGTACTCGCCATGAAGGCGTCCCCGCAAAAGGCTGTCCCTTGGGGCCTCGAACAATCCATATATAAGGGCTTTCATGTAGAGCCCGGTGCCTCCGACGACAATGGGCACCCTGTTCCTTGACCAGATCTCCCCGATCGCACGGTCTGCCGATTCCCTGAACAGCGCTGCCTGGAAATCGCCGGAAGGGTCAATGATATCAATAATATGGTGAGGAACGGCATTCATTGCGGCGGCGTCGGGCTTGGCAGTGCCTATGTCGAAGTGCCTGTAGACCTGCATTGAATCCCCGTTGACGATCTCACCGTGGAATGTTTTCGCCAGGTCGACCGAGAGTGCTGACTTGCCGGTACAGGTGGGGCCTATGATCGCGATGATCCGCCTTGTGTTTGATAACATATGCATTATACAGTATAATATTTCCTACCGTGTATTCAAGAATTGTAAAGCTGGCGATCCTGCTGCTCCTTGTTCCGGCGCTCTTCGGGGCCGGTTTCGGATACGCCCTTGTGAACTACCTTGAGATCCCCGATGTAAAGGAGCTTGAGTCCTACAGGCCTAAAGCGGCAACCAGGCTTTATGCTGACGACAACACGCTGTTCGCTGAGATCTTTGTTGAGAAGAGGATACCGATCCCGATCACCTCGATGCCGGAACATCTCAAATATGCATTTATCGCTATTGAGGATGTAAGGTTTTACAATCACTTCGGTGTCGACTTCAGGGGGATCGCGAGGGCCCTTTACCGGAACATTATGAAGAGAAGCGTCGCAGAAGGCGCCTCAACGATCACCCAGCAGCTCGCCAGGAATCTCTATCTTACTCCGCAGAAAAGCATGAAAAGGAAGATCGAGGAGGCGATCCTCGCGATCCAGATCGAGCGGGAATATTCAAAAGATGAGATACTCAATATGTACCTTAACCTCATCTACCTCGGCGAGGGCACTCACGGTGTTGAGGCTGCCGGCTATACGTACTTTCACAAAAAGGCAAAAGACCTTACCCTTGAGGAATCGGCGACATTGGCCGCCCTGACGAAATCCCCTTCACGACTCTCACCATACAAGAATCCGGTCAAGGCGGTCGAGCGGCGAAACGTTGTGCTCAAAAGGATGTACGATGCTGATTTTATTAACAAAAAGGATTATGAGCGAGCCGTGCAGGCACCTCTGGCGCTTGCCTCACTCAAGGCCTATGAAAAGAGGACAGGGTATTTCATCGAATACGTAAAGCAGGCTCTCGAAGAGCATGTTGAGAATCCTCAGGATATATACACAACCGGCTTCAATATCAGAACGACGATCAACCTTCAGATGACGCAGTACGCCTATGAGGCGATAGAGAGGGGCATTCAGGGCTACCGGAAAAGACATCCAAACACAAAGTCCACGCCGGAAGTGGCGCTTGTCGCCATAGAGGTGAAAACAGGAGACATCAAGGTCCTCATAGGAGGAAAGGATTTCGCTATTTCGCCTTACAACAGGGCAGTGCAGGCAAAAAGGCAGCCCGGATCGGCATTCAAGCCGATAATATACCTCGCGGCGCTGGAGCATGGCTACAGGCCAGATGATACCTTGGTGGATGGGCCGATATCGTTTACCAATCCCTATACCGGAGCCGTCTGGCAGCCGAAAAATTATAGAAACGAATACCACGGTATTGTGACGATGAGAAGGGCGCTGGAGCTCTCACTGAACACCGCGACGGTGCGGCTGCTTGACAGCGTGGGGGTTGAGAATGTCATAGACCTCGCAAAACAGCTCCACATAGACAGTAATTTTGCGCCGAACCTCTCGCTTTCGTTGGGAACGACGGAGATTGCGCCCCTGGACCTTGCAGCAGCGTATGCGACCTTCGCGCGGGGAGGGTCTTACCTGCCGCCGGTTGCGATCAAGGTGGTAGCGACGCTCGACGGCGAGGAGCGGTATCGCGAGGAGCACATCGGGGAACAGATTGTCTCCCCTGAGGCAGCCGCTATGCTTGTCGATATTATGCAGGGCGTTATCAAAAACGGCACAGGAAGAAGCGCCGCCTCGATGCCTTATGTCCTTGCCGGAAAGACAGGAACGACCGACGATTTCAGGGATGCTTGGTTCATCGGGTTTTCGCCAAACCTCCTCTGCGCAGTTTGGGTTGGCTACGACAAGAAGACAAATCTCGGCAATAAGGAATCGGGCGCCACCGCAGCGCTGCCTATATGGATAGACTTCATGTCAAAGACGCTTACGCATTATCCCAAAGAGGATTTTCTCCAACCGGTGGCGGAATACTGACGTTAAGGCAGCTGTCAGCATACAGCTATCAGCTAAAAAGCAAGCCTTAGGCGAAAACTTGCCGGCTAAAGCGGCAGAGGCCGCCCGTCATGGCCCGGCCGGCGGCTGCAAGGTGAAAGTGGTGATGTTCTTATCCTCATAGCGCTTGCATTCGATGTTCCCTACGGATCGCTTCATGATCTTCGTGGAGGGCCTTTCGTCTGTGGTCAAGACGTCATCGGGGGTAAGGAAGGGATCGGACTCAATGAGCATGTTAAAAGGTTTTCCGTTATCGTTGATGGTGATCACCAGCTTTCCCATGTTATCGAGGCTGCAGGCGATCTCTATTATATAATCTCCGCCGCTGCAAGAGAAGCGGAGTATATTTCCGAGGGCCTCCTTCATCGAGAGCACAACCTCCTGTGTCCTTTGATCCGAAAACCCCGAGTCTTTCAGGTGTTCTGAAACAAATTCCGCAAAATCGTTTACAGAACCTGCATTGGCAGGACGGGATATTTCTCCAAGCGCTTCCATTGTTCTGCACCTCCTTGTTTGAACCTCAGTATAACCTTGAGGACATACAATGTGCAAGGTTTTGAGGAAAAGCATATTTCCCGTTGATGATTTTTTTTCATTCAGGTAACATGGAGAGAGCAGGGGGCGATGATTTGATACTTAAGATTTCCCGATACACAAAAAAGAAGGGCAAGCGTACCGGTATTTCGGATAAATTTTTCCGCCTCCTCAAGATCTACACGATCATTGCCCAGAAGCACTACCCATCTGCCGGATCCCTTGCCGAAAACCTTGGGGTCAACGAGAGGACGATCTACCGGGACCTCTTCGTCATCAACCTCGTAGACCAGGTTGATTATGACCAGGAGAGGAAGGGATACGCCTTCACTCACGGCGACAGCATCAAAAAACCTTTGCTGAGCGATGAAGAGCTCATGACGCTTTTTACGGCAGGAGAGGCCGTGTCGCACCTTGGGGAACCTTTCCGCGAGAATTTCCAGCGTCTCGTTGAGAAGATGGTAATATCTACCGCGAGGGCATCACCAAAGGGCAGACCGCCGATCATCATCAAGGTCCCCGATACCGCCCGGGGCGTCATCGTCGACAGGTCCCTCAAGATCATCGCCGCCTGCCTGCAGGACAAGCGCTCCATTGACATAACCTATAAAGCCCACGGGGCAAAAGAAGTTACCAGGCGGATCGTCGACCCTTATGGGCTCATCTTTCATGAAGGCATCTGGATCCTGATCGGGTTCTGTCGCCTGCGAAAGGAGATCCGGAGCTTTGCCCTCGACCGCATCCAGGACTGCCGGGAAAGATATCTGTATTTTGAGCCCCGTTCAGATTTTAATCTGGAGGAATATCTTGCAAGGAGCTGGGGGGTTATCGACGGCGAAGAGGTGACGGTTGCCGTCAGGTTTAAGCCGGAGGTTGCCGAATATATCACGCGGAAAGACAGGTGGCACCCGTCAGAAGTAAGAAAGATGCTCCCCGATGGCGGTGTCGAGCTTACCTTTACCGTTGCCGGCATCTACGAGATCAAGAAATGGATTTATTCCTGGATACCGAACGTCACCGTCGTCAAACCTAAAATATTACGGGATCTGGTCAGGAAAGAGCTTATGCAGGCCGTGAAAGACCACCCCCAATAACGCACTATTTCTCTAACGCCGTTTCTTTATTTATGGTATAGTAATTGTCCTAAAAAACGGCGGTACCGTTAAAAAAGAGAAGGAGGGCGCGGAGATGGTAAACACCTACAACATTACAATGTGGCCTACGAAGCATGCCCAGTTGAAGATCTGGGTGATCGAGATGGCGGAGATGTGCCAGCCTGACAGGATCGTATGGTGCGACGGATCCGAGGAAGAAAGGGGGCGGCTTGAACGGGAGGCCATAAGCACTGGCGAGCTTGTTGAGCTGGGACAGGAAAAATGGCCGGGGTGCGTCTATCACAGGACCGCCGCAAACGATGTCGCCCGGACAGAACATCTCACCTACATATGTACTTCAACAAAGAAGATGGCAGGTCCGACGAACAACTGGATGCCGCCTGAGGAAGGGTACAAAAGGGCAGGGCAGATATTTTACGGGTCCATGAGGGGGCGGACCATGTATGTTGTTCCTTTCTCCATGGGGCCCGTCGGCTCGCCGTTCTCAAAGATCGGGATTGAATTGACCGACAGCATCTACGTGGTGCTCAATATGCGCATCATGACCTACATTGGAGAGCGGGTACTAAAAAGACTGGGCACGCAGGGCAAGTTCACTAAATGCCTCCATGGCAAGGCAGATCTGGACGACAAAAAAAGGCTCATCCTCCATTTCCCTGAGGACAACGCGATCTGGAGCGTCGGTTCAGGGTACGGCGGCAATGTGTTGCTGGGAAAGAAATGTCTGGCCCTCCGCATTGCAAGCTACCTTGCGAAATCCGAAGGCTGGCTCGCGGAGCACATGCTTATCATGGGCGTCGAGGACCCGAGCGGCCATATCAAATACATCGCGGGGGCATTCCCGAGCGCCTGCGGGAAGACGAACCTTGCCATGCTGATCCCTCCTGAAGGGCTGAGGCATAAGGGCTACCGCATCTGGACCGTCGGCGATGATATTGCGTGGATGCGCATCGACACGGACGGCAGGCTCTGGGCGATCAATCCGGAAGCAGGATTCTTCGGCGTTGCGCCGGGAACCAATGAAAGATCGAACCCGAACGCGATGGAGACAATTAAAAAGAACACAATATTTACGAACGTACTCCTCACCAAGGACAGGGATATCTGGTGGGAAGGCATGGGCGTGGACCCACCCGCGGAAGGCATCAACTGGGAAGGAAAGCAGTGGAAGCCGGGCATGACAGACAAAAAGGGGAATATCGTGCTTGGAGCGCACCCCAACAGCCGGTTCACGGCGCCGATCACCCAATGTCCTTCCATCTCCAACCGTATAGAACACCATCACGGCGTCCTTATCGACGCGATCATTTTTGGCGGCCGCCGGGCAAGCGTCGTGCCGCTTGTCTTTGAATCCTTTGATTGGAAGCACGGCGTATTCATAGGTGCAACAATGGCATCTGAGCGGACCGCTGCACAATTCGGGAAGCAGGGCGAAGTACGGCGCGACCCGATGGCAATGCTGCCGTTCTGCGGATACAACATGGGCCAGTATTTTCAGCACTGGCTGGATATGGGCAAAAAGATGGAGAAGCCGCCCAGGATATTCCATGTCAACTGGTTCCGTTTGGATGAAAAGGGGAACTTTATGTGGCCAGGTTTCGGCGAGAATCTGCGTGTGCTCGAGTGGATCATAGGCCGCTGTATGAATACGGCCGGTTCCCAGATAACGCCGGTCGGATATATCCCCAAAGTAGAGGATCTTGATCTCAGCGGCTTATCGATCCCAAAAGAGACGATGGATGAGCTCGTTGCCATTGACAAAGAAGGTTGGACGGAAGAAGCGAAGGATATTGAAAAATTCTTCAAGACGTTCGGTTCGGACCTGCCGGCTGAAATGAAAGACCAGCTCAAAGGATTGCAGGAGCGTCTGGCGAGCAGTTGATCAGAAACCTTGAAGGCGGCACAGTATTGCAGGGGAAAAGGATCTTTAAGATCTATATCGATAAACGCTATTTTACCGGCCGCGCGGCTAAATGGATAAGCTTTGAGGATACCCCGGGCCTCCGGGAGACGAAAAAGGACATCTACGGTAAATGCGTTCCCTGTATCACAAATCTGTATGAACAGTTAAAAGAAGGCAGGACAGAAATAGACCTCGGCCCGGCGCTCCGATGCTGGAAGGTGGTCGTTGTTCTTGACGGCATGGAGGAGTGCGTCGATCTCCTCGCAGAGCTTGAGAAGGTGACCCCTGGCGGCATAAAGGTCAAGGGGCGGTTCGGCTCCGTTGATGAAAGCAAAACGACAAAGGTGGTTGTCTTTAATGTACCCGATGCAGCGCAGAGAAATAAGCTCTGTAAGGTGCTAAGGGATTGCTCTGCAAGGGTTCAACCCGGTGCGGAAGTGACCTTTCACCGGGGATGCGCCGAGCTCTATCACGAGCTGTTCGGAGACTGGAAGAAGTGGAAGAGAACTGCCGCCATAGCAAAGCCTGAAGCAGTGCCGGCAGTCATCGCCAGGATCCGGAAGGTCCTTTTTTGGGAAAAGAATTAGCAGGGTTACTCTTGTCTGCCCAACAGCTCCGCCAAACGAGCCCCGAGCTCCTTGCAGACAGCAGATTCAGTGGCCGGCGAATAGATTGGAATGGGTAGGCCAAAGGCCGGCATGATGCCTTTTCCGGCGGCGCTGGCCTGCACGTTCCCGGAGAAAGACTTATTTTGCAGGTCCCACACCGCAAAATCAAGCTCAGATCTGCGATCCCACCAGCTCAGCCCCAGGCAGCCTCCTCCTCCATATCCGGCCCCGCAAAAGATACCCCCATGCCAGTCAGTGTTTGTCCCGCCTTTTGTCAATATCACCAGATACCGCACCCTCAGCGAGGTGATCCTTTGCTGTACCTCCGCCTTATTGAGGACGTTTTTATAGTCCTCCAGAGTATGCGGTGTGGTGCCCGGCATAAAGTAGGGGAAGAGATTCTCGCGGAACAGCCTCGCCGGTACAAAACCCAGTTCCGGATTGGCCTGACGCATGGACGAACCGATACAATTGTCAACATCGCTGTCGTCGAAGTCCCGCGTACTTCCAAAGTTTGACAGGAGCACGACATTCTCCCCGGAGCTCAGATTGCCGGGGCTTTTCAATGCGGATTGAACCTGCACAGTTGTGCAGGCGCCAAGGTACAACAATAACAATGCCAGCAAGCTTGTCATAAGGGTTCTGAACGATCTCATCATGGGTTGCCGCCCGCTGCCTTGCGAGTCGAAAGCCATTCCTTTACCTCAGGCTGCTCGTTGAACTCGATCATGAACTTTGCCATGGCGTCCTGCATCGCCCGCTCCACTGCCAGGCTTTCCTTGCAGTCTACAAGACAAGGCTTGAGCTTCTCGATCCCGAGCCCCTCAACGCGCATTGACGCCACCGACGACCCACCGGAGTTGTAAAGATCTATTACATAACGAACGTTTGCGGTAAATTTTAGGGTCGAAAAGTAATCTTTGGTGCACATCGTCCCCCAATCGAACGATTCGATCCGGAGCTCCAACAATCCGTCTAAGGACGATGCATCGCGGAAAGGTTGCGACGGATCGGCGACCCTGGTAACGGCGGCGAACATGCCCGCGGCGACCTGGTCAAAAAGATCCCTGCTGGCGGCACCGACTGGGAATATGAAGAAGATCCCGTAGCTGTCCCTGCGTCCGGAGGGCCCGCATCCTATAAACTCGATCTTTTTGGTGTAATCAATAAATTCGGGGCTGTAATACACGCCGATATGAAGGGGGACCTGTTTAACAGCAGGGGGAAGGGGCAACCTCGCGTCAAGCTTCAGGCTGCGCTCAACCGAGCAACCCGCCGCGAACAGATTAAGCGCGATCAGGAGTACCATGAAACCTTTTGTTTTCACGGAGACCGCCAATGGCCGTAACTTTTTATTACCTAAATTCTGATATCCTATGGGGCAAATGTCAATAAGATTATGGGACAACTACAATTTTTATCTCCTCTGACACCCTGTTGTCATCGAAGGTATTTATACTTTATCTGTTGGGAACATATATCAGAACAAGGGGGTTTTGCTATGGATAAAGTAATCGTTGAATATCTGGCCCGGATACAATTGGGCGGAGTACAAATATGCGAGAATCTGGGGGTCGTTCCGCTCCTCTTTCCGGGGGATGGAGGTCCGGAATACATGACCCTCAGGGAGGCCCTTGAGAGGGGCGCATTGGCCGTGACGGAGGTGAGCGA
>DIFC01000034.1:0-9737 GCA_002418945.1 Deltaproteobacteria bacterium UBA5758
GAGAGGGAACGATGTTGCTATGACCCTCTTCTGCGGTGGAAAGGGAACGATGTTGCCCGGTGCTGCCTTGGTCTTGCCCTCTCCTGGGAGGGAAAGTGAACAGCAGCGGGGATAATTGGTGTGGTTCTGTCTCGCCCTCTCCTGCGGGAGAGAGGGGATAGCGTTATCCCGAAGCGCGGTATGGGTAATTATCCAGGTATTATAAACTGCAAGCTGCCTGCTGAAAGCTGATCGCTGCCTGTGCAGTATCTCTTGATTACCGCATGAAAATGCTTATACTAATAGTAAGCATCTCAGATCGGAGGTTTGAATGAACCAGGCAAAAACATTCTTTTTAATGGTGGTCCTGACAATAATATTCGTCGCCATTGGAAGTATGATAGGAGGAAGCTCGGGCGCCTATATAGCCTTTACCATCGCTGTGGTTATGAATTTTGTAAGTTACTGGTTCTCCGACAGGATCGTCCTGGCTATGTACAGGGCAAAACCTGTCTCGGAGAGCGAGGCTCCCCAATTATACGCCACAGTAGCATCCCTTGCCCAGAAGGCATCAATACCAATGCCAAAGGTCTATATTATAGAAAATGACAGCCCAAACGCATTTGCAACAGGCAGGGATCCCTCTCATGGCGTCGTCGCCGTTACCACCGGTATCATGAGAATACTGAGCAGAAATGAGCTGGAGGGGGTTCTCGCACACGAGATATCCCATATAAAACACAGGGACATCCTGATCCAGAGCGTTGCCGCAACGCTCGCCGGCGCCATCACGATGATCGCCAACATAGCGCGCTTCGCCGCTTTCTTCGGCGGCGGACGCAGCGACGACGACGAGGGGGGCGGCAATATCTTCAGCATCATCATCTTTTCCATGATCGCCGCCTTTGCTGCCATGCTCATACAGCTTGCAATCTCGCGGTCCAGGGAGTATCTCGCCGATGACGGAGGCGCGAGGCTTTCCGGAAACCCGCTCTTTCTTTCCGGAGCATTAAAAAAGCTTCACGCCGGCGTCGCACGCAGTCCGATGAACGACGCGAACCCTTCAACGGCGCCGCTCTTCATCGTCAACCCCTTCAGCGCAAAGGGCATCCTGTCTCTATTCAGCACTCATCCTCCAATAGAAGAAAGGATCAAGAGACTGGAGGATATGGCACATAGAAAATAATTCAGCAAACACCGCACGGACGCTATCGGTCAGGATCATTCAGAAGGTTGAAAAAGGCGCATTTCTCGATGAGGCCGTTGACTATTTTTTTTCAAGAAACCCCTTGTCGGAATCCCAAAAGGGGTTCATATACGAAATGGCCGCAGGGGCCATACGATGGAAATCCTATTTTAACTGGGTTCTTTCCCTGTATGCGAAAAGGCCTGTCGGGGACGATCTGCGTTACCTGCTGTGGATCAGTCTTTACCAGATATCCTTCATGCAAAAGGCTCCGTACCATGTTGTCAACGAGGTTGTAAGCTACGCGAAGCAGGGGAAAGGGAAAAGGACAGCAAACTTTGTCAACGCCATTTTACGGCAATATCTGAGAGACAGGGATGCCCTCCATGGCGCCGAAACCTCACGGCTTGCTGCAGACGATCTGTCGATACAGCATTCCTTCCCTGAATGGATCACAGAAAGATGGATCAAAAGATTCGGCAGGCAAAAGACCATTGACCTTCTTACCATCCTCAATAAAACACCGGAATTTGCCCTCCGGGTGAACGAGAAGAAGATCTCTGTTGAAGAAGCGGCCGGTCAACTCGAAGGCGACGGCATCGGGATAACGATGGGTGCTTTATCGCCGACGGCCCTGCATGTTAAAAAGCTGACGCCGGTTTTACAGCATAGGCTCTTTCAACAGGGCGTGGTCACGGTCCAGGACGAGATGTCCCAGCTTGTCGGCCTGTCAGTGGGCCCTCAGACTGGAGATAGGGTGCTTGATGCCTGCGCCGGCTCAGGGACAAAAACCCATCATATAAAGGATATTGCAGCTCACGTATCGATAGTCTCCATGGACAGGGAGGCCGGGAGGCTTGGGCTTGTCCGCAACGAAGGAAACCGTGTTCTCGGCGATGCATTCCGCCCTCCTTTCAAAGAGGAGTCTTTCGACGCCATATTGGTCGACGCGCCCTGTTCGTCGCTCGGGATCATACGCAAGCACCCTGAGATCAAATGGCACAGAAGGGCAAAGGATATTGGCGTGCTTGGCGACTCCCAGGCGAAGCTGCTTGAAGCCCTCTGGCGCATCCTGAAAAAGGGAGGCCGTATGATATACAGCGTCTGCTCCTTCGAGCCGGAGGAAACAACTGATGTTATCGAAAGATTCGGGGGATCAGTGAAGTTTACCCTTGAAAATCCCATGCCGTTTCTGTTTAATAAGGAATATCTTCTATCGCTTCCGCATGAGACAGGTATGGACGGGTTCTTTATCGCTAAACTGAGAAAATTATGAAGTGGCTTAAAAATCTACTCTACGTATTTATCCCCGTAGCAGCATTTATTCTGTCCCTATACCTTACCATAGATATAGTCCTTAAGGGGCAGGGAACTATCCTGTGTCCCGACGTAAGGGGGAAAAGGATCGAGGAGGCAAAAAAGATCGCCGAAGACAAAGGACTTAGCCTTACCATCCTTCGTTATGAAAGAAGAAACGATGTACCATACAACCACGTTACCATACAAAAACCGGATGCAAACATTGCCATCAGGAAGGACAGGATACTCTATGTCATTGTCTCTGAGGGGCCCCAGCTTGTTGAAATACCGAACCTTACAGGTCAACCGTTCGAGAAGGCTGCCGAGATGCTTGGCGAAAAGCTTATCAATATCAGGAAAATAATATACGTGCCGCACGAAAGAACAGGGAGGGTGATCGCACAGACGCCGAAAGGAGGCAGCGCCATTCTCGAACAGGGCGGGATAATCCTCGTTGTGGGAAGCGAGCACAAACCTTACTACATGCTGCCCTTGGTGACGAATGCAAACATAGATGCGCTTCTTGAAGAGATGGAAATGAAAAAGATCAGATACAAAATAGAACACGGAATGAAGGAGCAGCCGGCCGGGAGGCCGGGCATCAGAACTTCGATACCACCGAGAACCGTGTTCAACAATGATAATGAATTGATCATCAATATCAATACCGGAGGGCAAATATGAACAGGGTCTTTATAGCTCCTTCTATTCTGTCGTGCAATTTTCTTGCGCTCGAGAAGGAAATAAGGGATGTGGAAAGGGCCGGAGCAGACCTCATACATATCGACGTTATGGATGGCCATTTTGTTCCCAATATCACTATCGGCCCAATGATCGTGGAGGCAGTGAAGCGCGTTGCCACGAAACCCCTTGACGTTCACCTTATGATCGAAAACCCGGCACGATACGCGGAAGACTTCATCGCTGCCGGCGCTGATATCGTGACGGTGCATGTTGAAGCAGACTCCCACCTATACAGGACAGTTGACGTTATAAAATCGAAGGGGAAAAGGGCAGGCGTCTCCCTCAACCCGTCAACCCCGCTTTCCAAGCTGGATCACATCATCAACGAGGTCGACATGATACTCATTATGAGCGTCAACCCCGGCTTCGGCGGACAGCAGTATATCGCTGCAATGGATGATAAAATAAAAAAGACAAGGCAGCTGATACAGGGATCGGGGCGGACAATAGACCTTGAGGTTGACGGCGGCATAAAGACAGAGAACGCAAAAAGGGTGGCCGATGCAGGCGCCAATATCCTTGTTCTGGGCACCGGCATCTTCCACACTAAGGATTACAAGAAGACGATAGACGAGGTGAGGAAGAGAGTCGGCTGATGGCTGCGTGCTGACAGCTGTCAGCGGGTTCTGATATCATGTTGCCACAAAAACAAAAGATCTATAAAAAGGTCTACGACGAGGCGCGTGAAAGGCTTCTCGGCGCAGATATTGAGCGGCAGCTCAATAATGCGGCCCTGCAATATGAGATCGGCACGGGCACATTCACGATCAGCTTACCGTTCTTTGACGAGACGGTCTCACTCACGGTGCCGCAGTTTGCCTTCAGGAGCGCCAAGGGAAGCAACGTAACCCTGGTAACAAAGATCGTCATTTTGCATTATATCAATACCGCGGATGGAAGCCCGCCCGGAAGCAGCATCGTGGCATACGAAGACATACCGGGCTGCAGGCATTACCAGCCTGTTTTTGAAAAAAGGGTAGCAAAACCCTTGCAGTCCGCATTCGGCCGTGACAGATACGCTTTTCTTGATGCAGGCGCCGCCATTGGTGGGAAGAAGGAGGAATACGGAGACGCGTCGATAACCCTTTTCGCCCTCCCGCGAATACCCATAACCTTTATCCTCTGGGAAGGCGATGAAGAATTCCGGCCCCTCGTCAGGGTCCTCTTCGACCCATCGATCACCGGCTATCTTCCCCTCGAAGACATTGTGGTAATATCAAAGCTCGCTGCATCTAGGATCCTGAAGGCGGCGAGGAAACAGCATATGGAAGAGGAAGATTACGGCCTTAGTATTATCTTCCCTTTCGGTTCTGATAAGAATTTACCGATAACCCGATAATCAACACCCATGCTTTCTGCGTTCTTTCCAAAGAGCGGCAGGTCTTCCTGCGCTATGGCGAAGAGCAGCCCTCCCGATGTCTGGGGGTCGAAAATAATATCGTAGAAAAAATCCTGCGTCTCGCTGATAACGTGCTCTTTGTAAAAATCCCTGTTGCTGTATAGCCCGCCGGGCACAAAACCGGACTTTACGAGCGCCACCGCCTCTTCGAAATACGGGATCCTGTCCTTGAAGATCTCTACCCCGATAGATTCTCCTATCATCTCCTTAAGGTGGCCTGCGAGCCCGAAACCAGTTACATCCGTACCTGCGTGGGTTTTTACGGAGAGCATTGCCTCCGATGCCTTTCTGTTGAGCATGGCCATGATCTCAATCAAATTTTTAACAGATCCCTCGCTGAGGATCTTTCCTTTGATCCCTGTGTTCAGGACGCCTGTTCCAAGAGGTTTTGTCAGGATAAGCGCATCGCCCGGGAGCGCCCCTTGATTCAGGATGATCCTGCCGGGGTGAACAACGCCGGTTACTGAAAGGCCGTACTTTATCTCTTCGTCATCAACGCTGTGCCCTCCCAGCAGGCTTACGCCGGCTTCCCGTATCTTGTCGATCCCTCCCCTTATGATCTCCCTGAGAACGGCTATATCAAATTTCTTTAAAGAAAAACATACCATGTTCAATGCCGTCTTCGGCACAGCGCCCATGGCATATATATCGCTCAAGGCATTCGCCGCGGCGATCTGCCCGAACCAGTAAGGGTCGTCCACAATAGGCGTAAAAAAATCTATGGTCTGGACGAGGGCGATCTCGTCGGCGATCTTGTAGACGCCGGCGTCCTCAAAGCCCTCTATGCCGACTATCACGTTTTTGTCCCCCGGGATTTCTATTCCGCAAAGGATGTTAGCAAGGTCGCCCGGACCTATCTTTGACGCTCACCCTGCCCCGCGGACATATTTTGTTAATTCGATATCCATATCCTTTTCCATTTTTGCAGCAGGTTATTCTTTCCCCTTCACCAAGGCCTTCCTTGCGGGCCTGGAATTGCCGTTTCTCCTGTCCTCGCAATATTCTATTTTGTACTTACGGTCATCGATCTTTTCTATGCCTGTATAGTAGCAGCAGCTTCCGCTTTTGAAATTGTTGTCGAAGACGCGCAGTTTCCCGTCCTGAAAATCGATCCGCACATAGCAGAAACCGCCGGGAAGCTCAGACCTCCGTTCTTCCACAACGACGCCCAGCCCCCACCGCTTGTAATATTTGTGGTATACCCTGTCCCCAACCTGCAAATAAAGAGAGTAATCTTTTACCATCGCCATGGTGTATTTATATCACATCTGCGCGCCCTTTAACAACGGAAAGGGCCTCTCTTTAAGATTAACGCCCCTTCTTTTTCTTCTGGTCATCCTTCTTCTGTTTTGAGATATCCCTGCTGAGATTGTCAAGCTGGCTGTTGATCGCTTTTGTCTCCTCAGTGGTCAGCGAATTCCTTTTTGCATTCTCAAAGCGTTTTTTAACGGCATCAAGCCTTGGCTGGAGCGATCTTACCTCGCTGTCCGTAAGCTGTCCTGATCTGCTTCCGCTTTCGATCTTCGCCTGTAAGGTATTGATGCGGTCATTTATTCTTTTCTCCGCAGATGGATTGGCCGCCTTCTGCGCATCGTGCCTCTCCTGCGAGATGTCTTTGGCCAAGGCATCGAGCTTCTGCTCGATAGAGGCCACTGAGCTTTTCGGGAGGTTCTTTGCTTTGGCCTTTTCAAAGCCGGCCTTTATATTATCAAGCCGTTTTTGAAGTTTCTTTGCTTCGGGCTCGGTGAGCTGGCGATACTTAAACCCGCTGTCGATCTTTGCCTGAAGGTCGTTGATACGATGCTGTATCGTATCGGCAGGTGAAGCATAGAGCATCCCTGCGCATACAAGGAAAACCGATAGCACCGTTACAAAAAAGAGAACCCTTTTCATTGCCCCCTCCTTATTTGCCTCATAGCGGAGCATACTTTCTTCTCCATAGAAAAAAAGGGGGCATGAAAGCCCCCTTTTTTGTTTGCAAAGCGTATCTTACTGGTGATCGCTCCATTTTCCGTATTTTTCTCTCAGTATCCTGTGGAGGATCTTGCCTGCGCCTGATCTCGGCATCTCTTCGTCCTTGATGAAGATAATGTTCTTCGGGACCTTGAAGCCTGCGATCTTCCCTTTGCACCAGGCGCTCACCTCTTCGGCTGCCATTGTCTGGCCTTCGTGCAATACGACAACTGCCGTTACCTGCTCGCCCCATTTCTCATGCGGCACGCCGATGACCGCAACGTCCTTCACCTTCTCATGGCCGCCGACGATGTTCTCCACCTCTGAGGGGAAGATGTTCTCGCCGCCGGAGATGATCATGTTGGCTTTCCTGTCGACGAGGTAGATGTAGCCGTCCTCATCCCTGTATCCCATGTCGCCTGCGCTGAAGTACTCGCCTTTCATGGCTGCGGCTGTTTTCTCGGGCTCTTTCCAGTATTCTTCGAAGACCATGGGGCTTCTTGAATAGAGCTCGCCGACCACGTTGGGCTCAGTCACCAGGTTGCCGTCCTCGTCATAGAACCTGATCTCGTCGGTCCCGATGACCTCGCGCCCGCAGGAACCGAGCTTCGTGAGCTGTTCGTTCGGCTTCAGAACGGTGACGATGCCAGCCTCTGTTGAGCCGTAGGCCTCATTGAGCTCGGAGTTCGGGAACATCTTTAATACGCCGAGCTTTGTATCCCTTCTTGCGGGAGCCGAAGAGATAAGAAGCTTCTTCACGCTTGTCAGGTCGTATTTTGATTTTACTTCGTCAGGAAGGGCGAGCATCATGATGTAGTGTGTGGGGACCAGCGAGGTGAAGGTTACTTTGTGGTCCTGGAATGTCTTCAGGAGATTCTCGGGGTTAAAGCTGATCATATTGTAGCACATGACTGTGCCTCCGACCCAGGTTGCCACGAATGAATAGAAGAGCGAGTTGACGTGGCAGCAAGGCATGACAAGAAGGTTGCAGTCGTCATAGTTGAACTGATGGTCGTAGATCTGGATAAAGTACTGCGCAAAGAGGTTGAGGTGTGTCTTTACAACGCCCTTCGGCCTTCCTGTTGTTCCGCCGGTATACATGATCACCCAGGGATCTTCGGCATCGACAACCGTTGCGGGCTCTTCCGGGCTTGCCTTCGCGAGCATCTGCTCGTAATTGATAAAGCCATCGTAGGATGGGCTGTCGACGGCGAAATTGACATATTGCTTGACCGTAGGGATGTTCTTCTTCATCCCGTTCACCTGGTCGATCCACGGGAATTCTTTCCCGTCCGCCGGGTCTTTGCCGGATTGGATGATAAACACCTTCGCCTCGCAATGGTTGATGATGTATTCCATATCAACCGGCGCAAGCCTGAACATAAGGGGTACACAGATAAACCCCCCCTTTGCTGCTGCTGCATAGATCTCCATCCACTCAACGCAGTTGTAAGCGAGGACAGCAAACCTGTCGCCCTTTTTCATGCCCATGTCCGCCAGCGAGTTAGCGAGCCTGCATGAGCGCTCGTTCCACTGCTTGAATGTATACTCCTTGTACAGGTCCTTGCATCCGATCTTGTTCGGGAACTTCTTCGCATTGACCCTTACCACGTCCTTTGCTGTCATCCAGTGACCGTTCTTCATAATGCATCCTCCTCCAGTTTTTTAATGATAAATCGTTTTTATGGACTGCCCTTACTCCACAAGCTCCAGGAGATGATAAACCTTCTGGGGCATCTTGTTCTGCAGGACGCCATCTGTGAGGTTTACCATACAGCCCGGACAGGCCGTTACGACGATGTCCGCCCCTGTTGCCTTGATGCCGTCCATCTTTTTCCCTACTATCTTTTTCGTAATGTCATAATGGTAGACGCTGAAGGAGCCGCCCATGCCGCAACAGAGGTCCGCGTTGGGCATCTCAACGTATTTCAGCCCCTTCAACCCCTTGAGGAGCGCCCTCGGCTGGTCTTTGATGTTCTGGTACCTTACGAGGTGGCAGGGATCATGCCACGTTACGGTCTTGCCTTCAAATTCCTTTTTCACCGTCAGTTCTTCAGGCTTCACCTTCATGATGTCGATGATAAATTCCATGGAGTCTTTGACCTTCTTCTCAAACTCTTCAAAGCGCTTCTTCTGGTCTTCCGTGTCGGGGAGGTATTTCTGATAATCTTTCAGCGTTGAGCTGCATGTGCCGCAGGCAGTCACGATGTAGTCGACATCCTTGAAGGCCGCAATGTTCTTCTCGGCCTGCTGCCTTCCTGTCTCAAAATCACCGCTGAAATACATTGCGGCGCCGCAGCAGCTCTGGTCCTCGGGAACAACAACCTCTATTCCCCTCTTTGTGAGAAAGTCGATAAACTTAAGCCCCAGCTCAGGGTACATAAAATCGGTTGCGCAGCCCATGAAATAGCCGACCCTCATCTTTGGCTTCTCGCCGTTTTGCGGCTTATATACCGGCTTTACTATCTCGCGAAGGAACTTGTCTGCCAAGGCGGGGATATTCCTCCCCTGGCCAAGGGCCTTCATGAAATCAGGAAGGTGCCTGATGTTTCCTTCCGTCTTCGGAAGGAGCCACTGGAATTTCTTCGCCAGCTTAACGTAATTCCCGAATGCCTTGCGGTCTGACATGACCTTCCGGAAGGCAAAATTCTTGATAGCCCCCAGACCCTTCTCATTGACCATCTGTGCCCTTGCACCGACGACAACCCTGTCGATCTGCGTCTTTGCGGGGCACATCGCTACACACCGCTTGCAGAGGAGACACAGGCCTATGATGTCGCCAAGCTCTTTTGTAAATTCCTGATTCCCTTTGAGGATCTCTTTAACGAGATAATTTTTTCCCCGCGCAACAGATGTTTCGGTCCTCTCTTCCTGGTAAACGGGACAGAAGAAGCTGCAGAAACCGCACTTCATGCACTGATCAGCGTACTGTTCTATTTTTTTAAGCTCTTTTAGGTCTTTCAAGCTCAACCCCCTTATCCACTATTCCCAGATCTTGCCCGGGTTCATGATGTTGTTCGGATCAAAGAGCGCTTTTATCTTCTTCATCATCTCTATAACGGTAGGCGCCAGTTGTCTTTTCAGGAATCTCTGCTTCTCAAGACCAATACCGTGCTCTCCCGAGAGTACACCGCCAAGCTCAACCGCGTTCTCGATGATCTCATCCATTGCCTTGAC